>NZ_JAXGFT010000003.1:0-426227 GCF_041008785.1 Pseudophaeobacter sp. 1A16562
ACCCGGCCAATGCGATGTCTTTGACGATGTAATCCGTGCCCATTGGCAACTCCATTCTGGCTCAGCCTCAACTTGGCCACGCACTTAACACCGCAACGCTTTACAAGCAATAAAACCACCCCGAGGGTCAGTTTCCGGAACCGGATTCGACCACTGTGAAGGCGGGCCAACACAGATCCTCAGGGCACCCCGTTGGGGTCTGGGCGTTCCGTCGAAGATGGACGGCGATTCGTGACTGAGGCAGTGAAAGCGTCACGCGCCGATATTCTTCTCACCGACAGGTGGGCAGGGTTTCTGGGTTGGTTTCAGTTTCGGTTGCAAAAATTATTGGGACCGTTACAGCCCTTTCATTCTATTTACGGTGATATGCGCTTATGGCTTTGAGTTGAGCAAAATTATGCCCACCTCAGGTTTGACGGTATTTTTTTCGCGGGTGTTGTTTTTCGTTCTGATTATTTGCTCTAATCAATTGATTTATAGTGGAAATCGTTTTAGGGATTTGATGTGTTCCCTAAGATTTGGCTTTATCTCATCGGGCTGATTTTCGCATATTTGGAAAATTGGTCGTTAATTTTAGGCGACTTGTATGTTTTATCGTCTTGGGGTGTGTTAAGGTTAACAACCTGGGCGGGTGCAACATGTCGCATTCCGCCGGATGTGAATTGTTGGGCTGAATCTGAATACGGATTCTCAGCGTGTCTTCCTTGCGTCGCAAATCCGCATTTCCAGATCGCAGCTGATCCCAGACAGGATCTGGGGGTGTTGGTACGTTTGTGGGTAGAAACCCGGCCTTTGGGAGGGTGTTGTTATGTCTGCTTTGAGATCCGAAACCATTGAAACCCGCGCCATCCCGGCGCTGTCGGTCCTGGCCGTTGACGATGATCCCTGGGTGCGCCTTCGTCTGGAGGAATTCCTGCGCGAAGCGGGCGTGCCTTTTGAGCTGTGCGCGGATCCTCATGAGGCGTTTCGGCGCTGCGCGGCCCGGCGGTCGGCGTATGGTCTGGTGCTGATGGATATCCGGTTTCCCGCTGGCAATCTGGTGGGGGAGATTTCCCGGAAGATTGCCGCGCTTGGGGGTGGTTCGGCGGGCCCTGCGATCATTGGGATGTCAGATTGCGCCAACCTGGAGAAATTCCAGCGTGGCACCGAATGGGGGATGATCGATATCCTGCCCAAGCCTCTGTTCAAATGGCTGATTATCAATCTTGCGCATGAATTTTGCGGCGGTGAGGAGGTCTAAGAGGACTAAGGCGCCGAAGGGCATTAGACTGGCGTGGCGATCTGATCAACGGAGCAGGCATGGGGCCTGCTCCGTTGCGGTGTATGTCAGAGTGTCCGAGGCTTTGGGTCGGAACTTAGCTGTTGCGCGATAGCAGGCTGCCGGGGCGCGCCCGCGCCAGTCCGGCGGTCAGCAGCCCGGCAACCACGGCCTTCAGGATGTCGCCCGGAATGAAGATCAGGACCAGGGCTGCAGCGTCGGGAAAGGACTTGTCGAGGGTGATGGCCATGCCGGCCACACCAAACAGATAGAGGACGACGATCCCGCCAAGCATTGCGGCGATGATGGCTGTAGCCACCAGCGGAATACCCCGCATCCGCTCCATGATCAGGCCGGTGACAAAGGCCGCAATCGGGAAGCCAACAAGGAAGCCAGCGGTGGGCGAGGAAAAGACGCTGAGCCCACCGCGCCCGCCGGACAGCAGGGGCAGGCCAAGGGCGACAAGAAGCAGGAACAGGAGGACGGCCAGAAATCCGCGCCGGGCGCCCAGTACCGTGCCGCAGAGCATGATACCGAGGCTCTGGGCCGAAACGGGCACGCCAAAGGCAAGGGTGATCTGCGGGATCAGCCCCAATGCGGCGATCAGCGCCGCAAAAAGAGCGATATAGGCGATAGAACGTTCCATGTGATTTCGATCCTTGTGCATGCCCCGCTGCGCAGCCGGGCCTAAGATTATTGAACGCCGCCGCGCGCCTTCAGCGCTTCGGCAACGTGGTCGGCGTCATCCAGCGCCAGAATGGTCATCGGCAGGGCAATACGCCACGACGGGCGGCGCGGTGATCTTGCGCGCCAGGCCTCGGCCAAATCCGCGCCGCGGTGTGTCAGCAACGGGCCAAAGCGGATCACCAGCGCGATTGCGGTTTCAAGCGCCCGGGTGCTGAGGCCAATCCGGCGAAACGGCGTCAGCAGCCATGCGGCAACCCCGACCATATCAGTGAGCCGGGTGGTCATGGTGACAAAATTCGCCAGTGCCACTGCGGTGGTCAGCCGCAGCGCGATGGTCAGCCCGGTTGCCGGGGTGCCTTCGATCAGATGCCACAGCGCGATGACCACAAAGAAGGGCCAGAGAATGCGCAGGCTCCGCACGCCGCTGCGCGCAAAGACGGGTCCGGCGCTGAGATAGAGACCCAGCGTCAGCGCCAGCGCGCCACCCTGCGCCGCTGGTGTTTTCAGGGAGAACAGAACCACCGTGGTGGCGCAGAGGATGGCCAGCTTTAGCCCCGCGGGCCAACGGTGCGCCCAGGTTTCAACTGGCGAGGTCAGAGAGATCATCGCTTGCCCCCCATTTGGTCATCTGTCTGGTGAATTCCGGCAGGACGTCTGCGGCCGGTCCGTCGGCGCGCAGCCTGCCGCCCTCAATCCACAGGATCCGGTCATAGTGTTCAAGGTGCTGCGGATCGTGCGAGACGTGGAAAAGCTGTGCTTCGGCCTGATCCAGCGCGCGCTGCAACTGAATGCGGGTTGGGATATCCAGCCCGGTAAAGGGTTCATCCAGCAGGATGATTCGCGGTTTCATGGCGAGAATAGCCATCAGGCACAGCAGTTGTTTTTGCCCCTGCGACAGAAGATGTGTCGGCGCCTTTGCCCATTGCGATTTTCCGAAACGGGCCAGGGTTTGCGCCACCTCTGCGGCGGTGTCGAATTTGCTCAGACCCATCTGGCGCAGCCCGAAACCGATCTCTTCTTCCACCGTGGGGAAAATGATCTGCCGGTCTGGGTTCTGAAACAGCACGCCGACCAGCTCCAGCGCCGCCTTGCGGTCGCGCGACAGGTCGATGCCGTCGACCCGGGCCTCTCCCTGATCTGGCGCGATCAAGCCGGCCAGGACGCGCGACAGAGTGGTTTTTCCTGATCCATTGCGCCCGACGATTCCAACCCGCGCTTCATCGGCGCGAAATGAGATGTCCTGCAACAGCGTCTTTTCGCCTGCGATCACATGCACCGCCTGCAGATCCACCACGGCAGCCCGGGCAGAGTCGGCAGTGGGCGCGCCTGTGCTGTCCAGCCTCTGGTCCGGTGCAGCAGGTTTCAAAACGCGGGGCTCCTTTGTGGCGATGATGGCGTGGCGAAATCGGTTCGGCAGGTGATACCGGTTTTTTTGCTTCAGGCAACGTTTTCCGCAAGAAAATCAGCCAAATCGAGGTCGGGAGGGGTCTGATGGCTGGTCAAAAGCCTGCGCCGCGTCAAAGCAATACCAGAACCGGCGTGCCGGGCTGCGGCAGCGCCAGTGAGATTGAGACAGGAATAACCAACCCGTGACCGGGGTTTTGCTGCGGATTTTGGTGCGCGCTTGTCAGTTGGACATTTGTAGGTGCAGACCGGCGCCAGGGAAGAGACGAGCGGTCGCAGCACGTTCGGCCATGGGCGGGCCATCAAAATAGCCTTGCAGATAGTCGACCTTGCATTCCCGAAGCAGCTGCCGGTGCACTTCGGTCTCAGCGCCTTCGCCGGTGACATGCATGCCAAGGGCATGCCCCAGTTCCGCGATGGCCACGACGATGGCCCGGGTTTCGGCGGAATCAGGCAGTTTGGAGACAAAGGCCGCGTCGACCTTGATCTTGTTCACCGGGAATTTCTGCAGGTAGCTGAGCGAGGAGTAGCCCATGCCAAAATCGTCAAGCGCCACGGTCACGCCCAGCCGTTGCAGGGCTTCGATCTCTTTCAGCGCAGACTGGCCGCTCGACAGAACCACTGTTTCGGTGATTTCGGCCTCGACCGCGCTGGCGGGGCAGCCGGTTTCATACAGGCAGTCATTGACGAATTCATCGACCTGCGAGCCAAACAGCTTGGGTGAGAGATTGACCGCCACCCGGCCGGTCCAGCCCATGTCATGCCAGCGGGCCGCGGCGCGGAAGGCATGGGTCATGATCTGGTAGGTTAGCTCGCGGATCAGCCCGCTGTCTTCGGCGACAGGGATGAATTCCGCCGGAGAGATGCTGCCCAGATGACGGTGATGCCAGCGTGCAAGGGTTTCAAATCCGATGATCTGACCTGTCTTGAGGTCGGTCTGGACCTGAAAGACAGGGCGGATGCTGCCTTCGTTGAGGGCGCCGCGCAATTCCCGCTCCAGAAGGGTTTTGCGTTTGATGACGGTTTCCAGATCCTTGTGGAAAATCTCGACCCGGCCACGGCCGCCCTTTTTCGCCTCATACAGCGCCAGATCAGCGCAGCGGATGCCATCGGTGGATCCGGCCTCAGAACCAGACAGGGTTGCGATGCCCGCACTCATGCCGGTGTGCAGGACGTTGCCGTCGATGGTTAGCGGTTTCGACAGATCATAGACCAGCGAGTTGGCAATGCTGTTCAGGCGTTCCTCGCTTGCGGCGCCTTTGACGAGGATCGCAAACTCGTCGCCGCCAAGCCGCGCTGCCAAGGCGTTTTTCCCGCAGTTGCCCAGGAATTTTTCACCCACGACCTTTAGCAGGGCGTCACCGGTGGGATGGCCAAGCGTGTCGTTGATCATCTTGAAATGATCCAGATCCGCCAGCAGGATTGAAACCTGTTCCCCCTGATTGAGCCAGTTGCCGAGGGTGTGCTCTAGCAGGCGCCGGTTCGGCAGGCCGGTCAGGCTGTCATGTTCCGCCATGAATTTGACGCGCGCGGCCTGACGTGCCTGATCGCTGTGATCGGTGGCCAGCAGCAGTGTGCCCAGGTACAGGCCCTCTTCGTCCCGGATCGGACCGCCCCGCACCAACAGGTTCAGCTCTTCACCGCTGTTGAAATGGGTGACGCTTGCCTCGGCGGCAAAATCCTGATTGGCGGCGACGCGTTCTTCGATCTGTTCGGCCACGTCCTGCGGCAGCCAGGAGCGGAAGTTTAGTTTTTCCCCGTCCCGCGCATCGGCAAAGAAGATGCTGGCATTGGCGTTGGAGAACACCACGTGACCCGTTTCATCCGTCAGGATCACGCCATCGCGGGTGGATTTCAGGGCGCGGTAGATCCGTTTTCTTTCCCGCCTGCTTGCTTCGGTCGTGTGGGCGCGCAGGTCCGCCATTTCGACCTCATTGCGGCGAATTTGCTCCAGCGTCTGTGCCAGCATGCCGATCTCATCGGTACGGGACTGATAGGGAACCACCGTGTCAAACCGACCATTGTAAATATCGTCGATCGCTGTGCCGATCTTGGTCAGCGGCTGCGAAATCCGCGTCAGGACAAGAAACACGCTGACGGCCAGCAGAGCAAAGATAAGTACCGAGACCGCAGCATGCTGAACCGTCGTGTCCATCAAGGGACCAGTGACGTGTTCCACTGGGAGAGTCAGCCGTAATTCTCCCAGCTCTTCGTGTTGGTCACCCAGCACATACTCGATCACATGTGTGGTGATGAAATCCCCTTCACTCGGGGTGAACCCCGGTGCGGTAGCGGCCGCGATCTGCTCGCCAGCCAGACCAATAATTTCAACACTTGCGACCTGGCCAAGGGCCACGATCTGTTGCAGCGATTGTTCCACCTGGACAATGTCGAAATCCCACAGAGCCTGCGTCACGGTCGTTGCCGTCAATCGGGCGACCATGTCCCCTTGCTGGTGCTGACGCTCTATCAGATGCGCTCTGTGATCATAGGATTCGTAGGTCAGACCTGCCGCCAGGATTAGAAAAACTGGGATCAGGACGCCCAACAGAATGCGGGTGCGAAGGGTTTTGGGGCCGACAACATTCATGGCAGAATTACTCAGTCAGTCCATAGCGTTTCAGGATCTCACCGTAGCGCCCAGATGCCTTGAGCTGCGCTACCCCTTCTGTCAGCTGCTGCGCATAAAGTGCAGATGCCTCCAGCGCCGGGGAGAAACCGATGTGAAGCTCGGTCGCCTCGCCATAGTTCGCGACTTGCAGATCGTCCTGCAATTCCAGCTGATCGATCATGTAGGTCACAACCGAACGTTCATCGATTGCCATGTCGATCCGCCCGGCCTTCAGCTTTTGCAGATTTCGCTTCAGGGCATCATCGCCGCCGATCATCTGAACCCGCTCGGGGTTTCTGGCGTTCTCTGCAACATAGGCGGCGATCACGGTGTTGTACTCATAGTCCAGGATCGCCCCGATCCGGATACCTTCCAGATCTTCAGCGGTCGCGATTGACCGGGCTTCCCCGGCGCGGAACACGACAGCCTCCTGATAGTTGCCCATGGGCGGGCCAAGGATCAGATCAGGTGATTCTTCCTGATCGGTGCCGATGACACCGGTAATGTCGCCGCTGAGAGCCTGCGACAGGCTGCGGCTCCAGGTCATCGACGTATAACGTACCTCGTGCCCAAAAAGCGCCAGCGCCTCTTGTGCCACTTCCACCATATACCCCGGCTGGTCGCTGGCCGGATCGCAGTTGAATGGACACCAGGCGTCAGCGCGCAGGTCAATGACATCCGCGCTGACAGGCGTCCCTAGCAACAACAGTGCAGCCAGAACATTCATCGCTGATCTGGCACGGATGGGACGGACACTCCGCATGCGACTGTTACCTCCTAAAAACAAGTAACAGTCAGACTGCGCGAGACGGGTTAAATGAATCTCAGTACCTGCCCGGCAAAACGCAAAACCACCGTGATTTTCGGTCGTTTTATAGAGAGAAATTTAATAAACACCGCGCGCGATCTTGCCCTCAGGCAGGCGGGCAATGCGCCTTAGCGTGCGGGAACTGGTCCAATAGGGTTTGGGTCAGTGGTGTTTCGCCTAGTGAGCGTTGGCAAAGGGCGCTGCATCCCCCCACAGCTGCCGCACACGGGCATCACGGCCGCAGGCCTCACGGTAGCGTTTATAGGCGCTGGACTGTCTCTTGGGGCCAAAGCGGGTAAAGACCAGATTGTCGCCCTTGTAATAATCCTGATGGTAATCCTCGGCCCGGTAAAAGGGACCGGCTGGCAGGACTGGCGTGACGATGGTCTGCCCCAGCTCTGCCTGCGCCTTGGCCTTTGCCTGGTCTGCGGTTGTTTTTTCCGCGTCGGAGGACACGAAAACGGCGGTACGGTAGCTTTCGCCGCGATCGCAGAATTGGCCGCCCGGATCGGTGGGATCGACGGAGCGAAAAAACAGATCCAGCAGATGCGCGCGACTTACCTTGGCCGGGTCAAAGGTGATTTGCACCGCCTCGTAATGACCGGTGCCGCCACGGCCGACCTCCTTGTAGGTGGGGTTCTTGGTGGTGCCGCCGGTGTAGCCAGAAACGGCCTCGGAGACGCCGGGAACCGATTCAAAATCGCTCTCGACGCACCAGAAACAGCCGCCCGCTACGGTCAGCGTTTCCTGCTCGGCCGCATGGGCTTCATATCCGCGCAACAGGCCCGCAGCCAGGATCAGGATGGCCAGGGAAACCTGTTTGATGTGATGCAATGTCTTCATCATCGCCTCCGTTTTTTGAAACCCTGCCGCCGGGCGCGCCTGCGCTCAACCCATGTCATCAAATGTCACGCACTGGTGAGCACAAGTTATCGCTTGGAAATTGGATCCAATCTGGCTAGCGTGCCGCAAAAGGAGGGTCCTATGACTGAAAAAATGAGTACCCATCAGGCTGAAGAAGATCAGCGCAACGAAGAGATCCTCATCTATCTGAACGGGAAGATCGTGCCCAAGGCCGAAGCCACCGTCAGCGTCTATGACAGCGGTTTCATGCTGGGTGACGGCGTTTGGGAGGGGCTGCGCCTTTACAACGGCACCTGGGCCTTCATCGACGAACACCTGAACCGTCTGTTCGAGGCAGCAAAGGCCATCGATCTGGACATAGGCCTGAGCCCGGAGGGTGTAAAACAGGCGGTGCTGGATACGCAAAAGGCCAACGGCATGACCACGGATGCCCATGCCCGGCTGATGGTGACGCGCGGCCCGAAAACGCGGCCCTTCCAGCACCCCAGCCTGTCGCAGCAGGGGCCGACCATGGTCATCATCATGGAGCATTCCCGCCCGCATCTGCCGCGCCCGATCCGGCTCGCGACCGTGCCCCATATTCGCGGCCTGCCGATGAGCCAGGACCCCAAGCTGAATTCCCATTCCAAACTCAACTGTATCCTCGCCTGCATCGCCGCCGAAAAGGCGGGCGCGGACGAAGGGCTGATGCTGGATGTGAATGGCTTTGTGAACACCACCAACGCCTGCAACTTCTTCATCGTACGCGGTGGCGAGGTTTGGACCTCGACCGGGGATTACTGCATGAACGGCATCACCCGGCAAAAGGTGATCGACCTGTGTCGCGCCAATGATATCCCGGTGTTTGAGCGGAACTATTCGCTGGTCGATACCTATGGCGCCGATGAGGCGTTTCTGACTGGCACCTTCGGGGCGCAGACCCCGGTGGGCGATATCGACGGACGCCAGATCGGCACGGGCGAAATGGGTCCGGTGACCAAACGGATCAGGGCGCTCTACAAGGGTCTGATCGAGCAGGAGTGCGCCTGATGCGGATTGCAATGTGGTCGGGGCCGCGGAACCTGTCGACGGCGATGATGTATTCCTTTGGCAACCGTGGCGATTGCGCGGTGGTCGATGAGCCCTTTTACGCCGCCTATCTGAAGATGACCGGCCTCGACCATCCCATGCGCGAAGAGATCATGGACAGCCAGAGCCAGGATCCAAAAGTGGTGGCCGATATGCTGATCGGAGATATTCCGGCCGCGAAACCGGTTTATTATCAAAAGCATATGAGTCAGCATATGATCCCCGGCATGCCGCGCGACTGGATGAGGGAGGTGACCAATGTGTTCCTCATTCGCCATCCGGCGCGGGTCATCGCCTCTTATGCGGCGAAACGCGAGAACCCTAACCTGGACGATATCGGCTTTCGTCAGCAGGCTGAACTCTATGAGCTTTGCCGTAGCTGGGGGCAGACGCCGGTGGTTGTGGACAGCTATGACATCCGCCAGGACCCTGCAGTCAAGCTGGAACAGATGTGCGATGCCATCGGCCTTGCCTATTCGCCCAAGATGCTGAGCTGGCCCAAGGGCGGCCATAAGGATGATGGCGTCTGGGCCGAGGTCTGGTATGGCGCGGTCTGGACCTCTACCGGTTTTGCCGGTCCCGAAGGCGATCTGCCCGAGGTGCCCGAACACCTGCAACCGGTGCTGGAGGAGGCGATGCCCTATTACGAGCAGTTGAAGGCGGTGAAGATCTAAGGCCGCTTCACGGGCAGGCTGGTCAGCCGATCAGCTTGCCCAGTTTCATCGCCACGCCCATGTCGCCGGTGATCTTGATCTTGCCCATCATCACGGCGGTCATTGGGTTTAGCTTGCCGGTCAGCAGCTTTTTCAGATTATCCTCGGACAGGCGCAGGGTGCAGTCGGTGTCGCTGTCTTCAGTGGTTGCGGTGCCATCGGCCAGAACGATCACACCGTCCTCGCCGCAGTCGAATTTCAGCGAACCGTCAAAGCTTTTGCCGGACAGGCCGGACTGGATTCCGGCGGCGATGTCGTGAAGGGCCATCTGGGATCTCCTCTTGCCTGATCTTCGGGTTAGGCAAGGGGTGCGCGCTGGGCAAGCATGACCAAGGGGGAGGTGGGCCTCAGGCGCTTGCCAGTGCCTCGATCGTCAGCGGGCAGGGGCTGCCGCTGTAAAATTCATCAAGGACCTGTTTGAATTCGCCCGGTGCATCCGGCACGGCAGCAAACAGTGTCATGGAAGAGCGCAGTTTCTTGGCGTCGACCTTGCCCAGGATCTCGGCGGCATCCTGATCTGCGTGCGACAGCATCAGGCGGGACACCTCGACCAGACGGGCGCTGAGGACCTCGTGACCCAGATAGGCCTTGGCCTCGGCCAGATCCTCGATCCCGTAAAGCTGCGCCATGTGGGATTTGCCAAGCTCGGCCAGTTGCGGGAAGACGAACCACATCCAGTGGCTCGTCTTTTTGCCCGCAGAAAGTTCGCTCAGGACATCGGACCAGACCGTGTCCTGGGCTTCGACGAACATTTCCAGCTCTTCTTCGAAATCGTCCTCGAAATCGCCGTCTATGTCGTAGTCGTCACTCATTTTTTCAGCCGACGGTCGCGTGCGGCCAGCAGTTTCAGGCGCAGGGCGTTCAGCTGGATAAAGCCTGCCGCGTCTTCCTGATTGTAGGCGCCGGCGTCTTCTTCAAAGGTCACGTGGGCCTCGGAATAGAGCGAATGTTCAGAGTCACGCGCCACCACAAAGACCGATCCTTTGTAGAGTTTCAGGGTCACGGTACCGGTGACGTGTTCTTGGCTCTTGTCGATCAGGGCCTGCAGCATTTCACGCTCGGGGCTGTACCAGAAACCGTTGTAGATCAGCTCGGCATAGCGGGGCATGATCGAATCCTTCAGGTGGCCTGCGCCACTGTCGAGGGTGATCTGCTCGATGCCACGGTGCGCCTGCAGCAGGATGGTACCGCCGGGGGTTTCGTAGATGCCGCGGGATTTCATGCCGACAAAGCGGTTTTCCACGAAATCCAGACGACCAATGCCATGCTTGCGGCCATAGTCGTTCAGCGCGGTCAGGATGGTGGCCGGGCTCATCGCCTCGCCGTTGATCGAAACCGCATCGCCCTGCTCGAAACCGATGGTGATGATTTCCGGCGTATCCGGTGCATCCTCGGGGTTCACGGTGCGCTGGTAGACGTAATCGGGGGCCTGCTCGGCGGGATCTTCCAGCACTTTGCCCTCGGAAGAGGTGTGCAGCAGGTTCGCATCGACCGAGAAAGGCGCTTCGCCGCGCTTGTCCTTGGCGATCGGGATCTGGTTCTTTTCGGCGAATTCCAAGAGGCGCGTGCGCGAGGTCAGGTCCCATTCCCGCCACGGCGCGATCACCTTGATGTCGGGGTTCAGCGCATAGGCCGCCAGTTCGAACCGCACCTGGTCGTTGCCCTTGCCGGTGGCGCCGTGGGCCACGGCATCGGCGCCGGTTTCAGCGGCGATTTCAACCAGACGCTTGGAGATCAGCGGGCGCGCAATCGAGGTGCCCAGCAGGTACTCGCCCTCATAGAGCGCGTTGCCACGGAACATCGGGAAGACGAAGTCTTTCACGAACTCTTCGCGGACGTCTTCGATGTAGATGTTTTCCGGCTTGATGCCCAGCATCTCGGCCTTCTTGCGGGCGGGCTCCAGCTCTTCGCCCTGGCCCAGATCGGCGGTAAAGGTCACCACCTCGCAGCCATATTCGGTCTGCAGCCATTTCAGGATGATCGACGTATCAAGGCCGCCAGAGTAGGCCAGCACAACTTTTTTGGGCGCGGACATGGGTTTTCCTCTTGATCAGAACGTTTGCGGGGTAGCGGGTTTTGCAGAGAAGGGCAAGGTTCGCCGGGTTTTCCTTGTCTTGCTGCGCGCAATACGTGCAAGAAGAAAGGAAAGTTGTTTTTCAGGAGACATTTCCCGTGATCAGTTGGAAGATTTTTTCGCATTCCCTCAACATGGTGCTGCGCAACTGGCGCGACGCCCTCCGCATCGCTCTTGTGCCCGTTTTGATCGGAGTTGTGCTGTTTGTGGCCTTCCTTGGTGGGCTGATGTCAGAAGCCATGCATATGGACGCAAACGGCGTTCCGACCGTGGATCCTGCTCTTGCCGGTCCGCTGTTTCTGGCTGCCGTGGTTTTCATCATCCTGGAGCTCTGGGTGTTTGTGAACTGGCACCGTTTCGTGTTGCTTGAGGAATATCCCCAAGGCTGGATCCCGCCTTTTCGTGGCGGGCGCATCCTGGCCTACATCGGTGTGTCTCTGATCCTTGCGCTTGTGATGGGGCTTGTTTCCGCTGTTGTCATCGGAATGGTCGTGATGATGTCTGCTGCGGTCTTTCCGCCCGTTATCGCGATGATCCTGGCCATTGCGGCCTTTGTTTTTGTGGGCGTTTTTCTGTTCCGGCTGTTGCCCATGTTGCCGGCGGCGGCCATCGGCGAACGGCTCAGCATGAGTCAGTCCCTACAGGCGACGCGCGGGACGGCGGGAACGGCGATCATGCTGTTCGTGGTTCTGATCCTCGTGCAGTTGTTGCTGCAGTTCATCGTCGGGGCCTCGATGATGGTCTTTGCGCCGCTTGGCTTCATCTTCTCGCTTGGCGCGGCGTTGGTGATGACGCTGGTTAATGTGAGTATCCTGACCACCCTTTATGGCCATTACGTGCAGGGTCGCCCGATCTGACGACGACCCGCTCACCGGTATTCTTTTGCATGCTGTGCGCCTGCCCCTTGCCTTGGGGGCGGGCTTGCGCCACTGAAAGGGTATGAGCGATTTTCAGACCCGGTTTAAAGATGCCGCCCGCGCCGCCGAGGCGGCCATGCGCGAGGTGTTTCCCGCAACGCCTTTGCAGCGCAATGTTCACCTTTCCGAATGGTTCGGGGCGGATATCTACCTCAAGCGTGAGGATCTGAGCCCGGTCCGCTCCTACAAGATTCGCGGCGCGCTCAACGCCATGCGCAAGCAGCCCGATCAGGATCTCTTTGTCTGCGCCTCGGCCGGCAACCACGCGCAGGGCGTTGCCTTCATGTGCAAGCATCTGGGCAAGCGCGGGGTGATCTTCATGCCGGTGACAACGCCGCAGCAGAAGATCCAGAAGACCCGCATGTTCGGCGGTGACAATATCGAGGTCCACCTGATCGGCGACTATTTCGACGACACGCTGTCTGCTGCACAAGAGTGGTGCGCGCGGGAGGGTGGGCATTTCCTGTCGCCCTTTGACGACAGCGATGTGATCGAAGGTCAGGCGTCGATCGCGGTGGAAATCGAAGAGCAGCTTGGCGGGATCCCCGACCATGTGATTTTGCCGGTGGGCGGGGGTGGCATGTCCTCGGGCGTTGCGACCTTTTTTGGCGATGCGGTGCATTGCCTCTTTGCCGAACCCACAGGCGGGGCCTGCCTGCGCGCGGCGCTGACGGCGGGGCATCCGGTGGCGCTGGACAAGGTTGATACCTTTGTCGATGGCGCCGCGGTGGGCACCATCGGCGCGCAGCCCTTTGACCTTCTGAAACACATCCCGCTGCCGGATGTGATCGCCATTTCCGAAGACCGGATCTGCACCACCATCATCGAGATGCTGAATGTCGAAGGCATCGTGCTGGAACCCGCTGGCGCGCTGTCGGTCGAGGCGCTGAACGATGTGCGCTCCTGGATTCGCGGTAAAAGCGTCGTGTGTGTCACCTCGGGCGGGAATTTCGATTTCGAACGTCTGCCAGAGGTCAAGGAACGTGCCCTGCGCTATTCGGGCATCAAGAAATACTTCCTGCTGCGTCTGCCGCAACGGCCCGGCGCGCTGAAGGAGTTCCTCAACATCCTTGGCCCCGAGGATGATATTGCGCGGTTTGAGTACCTGAAGAAGTCGGCGCGCAACTTTGGCTCGGTTCTGATCGGGATCGAAACCAAGCGCCCGGAGAATTTTGCCGCGCTTTTTGCCCGCCTTGATGAGGCAGGCATGACCTATACCGATATCACCAATGACGAAACGCTGGCGCAGTTTCTGATCTGAAAGGTTCTTCTCAGGCAGAGGGGGTACGCTCAGACCGGTAGCTGAGGTCGGCAGTCGATCAACTCAGGTTGGGCAGTTCTGCCAGAAACTGCGTCTTGGAATTCTCATAGGCAGAGATCACCGCGTCCAGATCGACCGATCCGGCGGCGCCGCTTGCCGACTGGCGCTCCCCGGCAAGACAGAGGTCAGAGAAGGCATCAAAACCCAGATTCATTGCGCTGCCTTTGAGGAAATGAAGGTCTTGCTCCAAGGCGCCGCGATCTCCAGTGCGAAGTTTGCTGATGACGCCCTCTACCTCCTCCAGGAAGAGCTCCACAACCTCATCGAAGTCCTCTTCCCCTACTTCCTGGCGAAGTTCCTTGACGCGAGGCCAGTTAATCATAATCCAAGTCCTGCTTCTTGTTTCCCGGTAAGTATTTCATAACGTCCCACGGGTAAATTTAAAGTGAAAGCAGGTGGTGAGTTCAATCTTTCCGCTTCATAACCTGTTAAAGAACTGGCTGGATAATGCCCGCTATTGTGGGCAAATTCCTTGCTAGTGTATTGAGGTGTCGTTAGTTGCTGCCAGACAGTCCCGTGGACCATGAGGAAGACGCTATGAGCGGATCGATCAACCGTGTGCTGGTTGTCGATGATAGTCGGCTGCAGCGCCGGATTCTTGTCGCGTCTCTGAAGAAATGGGGTTTTGACGTTCTGGAAGCCGAGGGCGGCGAACAGGCGATGGAAATCTGCCGGAACGATCCGCCGGATCTTATCCTCAGTGACTGGATGATGCCTGGCATGAACGGTATCGAGTTCTGCCGTGAATTCCGGGCTCAGGGCACTGATAAATATAGCTATTTTATTCTTCTAACCTCCAAGAGCGAAAAGAACGAAGTCGCCGAAGGCCTGGATGCAGGGGCTGATGATTTCCTCACCAAACCGGTCAGCTCGGATGAGCTGCGGGCGCGGATTTCGGCCGGAGAACGGATCCTGCGGATGCAGCGTGAGCTGTCCGAGAAGAACCGGATCGTCTCGGAAACCCTGGGTGAGCTGCAGCGGGTTTATGATGCGATCGACAAAGATCTGATTCAGGCGCGCAAGATTCAGGAATCACTGGTGCCGGAGCTGTCCAAGTCGTTTGGCTCCTCGACCGTCAGCCTGCTTTTGAAGCCTTGTGGCCATATCGGTGGCGATTTGGTGGGCATGTTTTGTCCGGGCGTCAACCGAATCGGCTTCTATTCCATCGATGTATCGGGCCACGGTATCACCTCGGCGATGATGACCGCACGACTGGGTGGCTACCTGTCTTCGACCTATTTCGACCAGAACGTCGGCATGGAAAAGCGGTTCAACCGATTCTATGCGCTGCGGCAGCCGGAAGAGGTGGCCAGCATGCTGAACGCCCGCCTGATCGCGGATACCGGCATCGAAGAATACTTCACCATGGCCTATTGCATAGTCGATCTGCGCAGTGGCGTACTGAAGATGGTGCAGGCCGGGCATCCGCACCCCTTGCTGCTGCGCAAGGACGGAACCGCTGAATTCATCGGCAAAGGCGGGGTCCCCGTCGGTCTGGTGCCGGATATCGGCTACAGCCAGGAAGAGCTGGTGATGGAAAAGGGCGACCGGCTGCTGCTCTACTCCGATGGTTTTACCGAAGCGCGCCTGGAATCCGGTGAGATGCTGGAGGCCGAGGGGCTGCTCGAACTGATCCGCAAATGCGACAGCAGCCAGTCCGGCAAGGAATTCCTGGACGATCTCTACTGGAACCTGACCCAGATCCTATCGCCAGAGCACGGGCTGGAGGATGACGTTTCCGCCACCCTGTTCGAATACGAAGGACCGTAATCCGGACCGCATCCCTGCACCGGCATCGCCTCGGCAGGGCTCTCCCGCCAATCGCCTGATGATCAACGATCATCGGCTCTTGTTGGGCCGGGCTGCACGCCAGGGCGTGCAGCGGTCATGCTTCTAACGCCACTCATAAACACAACCAACCCTATGGAATCCCACCGCAGCGCGCTTGCGCGCTGCCATGCCCAAGGGGGACCGAAGGCCCAGTGGGCCGTTCAAGTCACGCGCGGGAGTGCCCCCGGGGCTATGTTGTGTGGTGGACGGTCCCCATTTTCCCTACGGGCAGAACCGGGCGGCAAAATGGCGATCCCCGGGGTTGCCGAGGTGCGTTACGGCTTCATCAGCGGGCATCCACAGCGCCTCGTGGCCGGGCTCCAGCGGAGGGCCCAAGCGGCGCAGGGGCCGGGCCATATAGATATGGCAGAGTTTCTCCGCCCAGAGATCGTATTCCGGCATGAAGACGAACCGCCGGAACGCACCAAGGCGACGTGGCGCGGCGATACTCCATCCGGTTTCCTCATAAACCTCCCGATGCAGCGCGGGCAGGGGCGATTCGCCGGGGTCAATGCCGCCTCCGGGCAGCTGGATGTCCGGCCCCGGATCCATCTGGCAGGTCAGCAGCAATTGCCCGTCGCGCGGAAGCAGCGCATAGATTCCGGGCCGCAGCCTGTAGCTTCGCCCCGCTTCGGGCGGCTTTCCAAAACGTCTGATCACATGCGCCCCCTTCACTCCGAATGGCAAAACCCTATATAGGCTCGATATGCCAACCTCCGGCGTGTAAGGAAACCCCATGACACTTGGTTCGAAAATCGCGTGGGACGATACGGTCCTGCCCTTCCAGCTTGATGCCTCGGACATGCGCGGCCGCGTCGCGCGTCTTGACGGCGTTCTGGATGGTATTCTGAAACAGCACGACTATCCGCCCCAGGTGGAGGCGCTGGTGGCCGAAATGGCCCTGCTGACCGCTCTGATCGGCCAGACCATCAAACTGCGCTGGAAACTGTCGCTGCAGGTGCAGTCCAAGGGCGCCGCCGTGCGGATGATCGCCACCGATTACTACGCACCAGAGAAAGAGGGCGATCCGGCCCGGATCCGCGCCTATGCCAGCTATGATCCCTCCCGGCTGGAGCCCGGCCTGCCCTTTGATCAGGTGGGCGAGGGGTATTTTGCCATCATGATCGACCAGGGCCACGATATGCAGCCCTATCAGGGGATCACACCGCTGGCGGGCGGCTCGCTTTCGGCCTGCGCCGAGGCCTATTTCGCCCAGTCCGAGCAGCTGCCCACGCGGTTCAGCCTCAGCTTTGGGAAATCTTCCGAACCGGGCGTCTCCGAACGCTGGCGCGCGGGTGGCATGATGCTGCAACACATGCCCAAGGCGTCGCCCTTTGCGGCAGAACTGCAGGGCACCGGGGATATCCTCAATGCGGCGGATCTGATCCCGGAAGAGACCGCGGAAAACTGGAACCGGGTCAATATGCTGCTGGCCACGGTTGAGGATCTGGAACTGATCGGCCCAACGGTCTCGCCGACCGATCTTCTGGTCCGACTGTTCCACGAGGAACAGCCGCGCGTCTATGATGCGCAGGCGGTGCAGTTTGGCTGTACCTGCTCGGAAGAGCGGGTGCGCAACAGCCTGTCGATCTACTCGGCCAAGGATCTGGAGACGATGACCACAGAGGACGGCCGGGTGACCGCCGATTGCCAGTTCTGTGGCGCCCATTACGATCTGGACCCGAAGACGCTGGGCTTTGAGGCCGAAAACCCGCCGTCCTGACCAAAGCGAGCTGAGCGACCGACAATATGTATGACACTCCCGAGGACCTGAAACAGCGCCTTTCCATGGCCGTGCAAAGCGGCCCGGATGCGGGGTCCTCGGATTTTGACCTCAATCCGGAGATGTCCCTGCCGCAGGCGCGCAGGCTGCGCCCGGCCGGCGTTCTGGTGCCGATCTCATTGGCCTCAGGTGCCCCGCGGGTCATCCTGACAAAACGGTCTTCTGCGCTCAAACACCACCCGGGGCAGATCGCCTTTCCGGGCGGCAAGGTGGACGAGGGCGATAGGGATGTCACTCATACTGCCCTGCGCGAAGCCTGGGAGGAGATCGGTCTGCCGCAGGATCTGCCCGAGGTTCTGGGCGCGCTGCCGACCCATGAAACGGTCACCAGTTTCACCGTCACGCCGGTGGTGGCACTGCTGAGGTCAGAGTTTGACATCCGCCCCGAGGCGGGCGAGGTGGCCGAGGTCTTCTCGGTGCCGCTCTCTCATGTTCTGGATCCGGCCAATTACATCATCGAATCGCGCCGCTGGCGGGGTACGCGGCGGCGGTATTACACTGTGCCCTATGGTCCCTATTACATCTGGGGGGCCACCGCGCGGATGTTGCGCCAGTTTGCAGACCGGATGCAGAGCTGATGCGGATCGACCAACCCTGGCTGCATGCGCTCGAGACGCAGGCCGTCTGCGCCGCGCTGACAGAGGCGGGCGCGCAGGCATTGTTCGTGGGCGGATGCGTGCGCAATGCACTGCTGGGGGTGCCAGTTTCCGATCTTGATATCGCTACGGACGTACCGCCGGACACCGTGCTGGCGCTGGCCGAACAGGCCGGGATCCGCGCCGTTCCGACCGGCATCGACCATGGCACCGTGACGCTGATCAAGGGCGGTATCCCGCATGAGATCACCACCTTTCGCAAGGATGTGGACACCGATGGCCGCCGCGCCGTCGTTGCCTTTTCCACCGATATCGCCGAGGACGCCGCGCGCCGGGATTTTACCGTGAACGCGCTTTATGCGCGCCCAGACGGCAGCATTGTCGATCCTTTGGGCGGGATGCCCGACCTTCAGGCCCGGCGCATCCGGTTTATCGGCACAGCAGACCACCGCATCCGCGAGGATTACCTGCGCTCGCTACGCTATTTCCGATTCCATGCCTGGTATGGCGATCAGGCTGCAGGCTTTGACCCCGATGCGCTTGCTGCGATTGCGGCTAACCTCGACGGGCTGGGAAAATTGTCGCGCGAACGGGTGGGGGCCGAACTGCTGAAGCTGCTCGGCGCGCCGGATCCGGCGCCTGAGGTGGCGGTGATGCGCCAGACCGGGGTTCTGGGACAGATCCTGCCGGGGGCGGATGATCGCGCTCTGGCGCCGCTTGTCCATCTTGAGGGCGAGGCTGGGCTGCCTGCCGATCCGATCCGGCGGCTGGCTGCGATCAGTGGCGGCGCAGACCTGCAAGAATCGCTCCGGCTCAGCAAGGATCAGGCGCGCAGGCTGGAGCGTCTTTATGAGGCTGCGACCGGCACCCTGGGCGCGGGTGAGCTGGGCTACCGGCTAGGCGCGGAACAGGGGCGTGATGCGCTGCTCCTGCGTGCGGCGCTGTTGGAAGAGCCCCTGGCGCCGGACGCGCTGTCGGCAGCGGATCACGGCAGCGCCCAGACCTGCCCGGTGGCGGCGCGGGACCTGATGCCAGACCTTAGTGGTGCGGCGCTGGGCGCGGCGTTGAAACAGCTGGAATCGGATTGGATCGCCTCGGGGTTTTCCCTTGATCGCGCGGCATTGCTGGCACGGCTGAACGGCTGATCCTCCCCCCGCGGAGTCGCAAGCTGAGACAAACGGGGTGACAAAGGCAGGATGGGTGATTATCCATTGGGCAGTCGTGGACGACAGGCACCGGGAGGAATGCTCATGTATTACGGGATCTGGTACAGCTAACGCCGATACCACCCGTTTGTCAGGGGGCCTTGACGGCACCCATCTGACGCATGTCCGCATTCCATAATTTGCTCAAGTGATTGGAGCACCCGCCCATGTTTCGTTTCTTTGAAAACCTCATTGATCCCTATTGTGACTATCCCGAAAAAGACGTGCCCCCGACGCAGCTCTGGCCGTTTCTGCGCGACTATGCCCAGCCCTTCAAACGCGTCTTTGTGTTGACGGCGATGATGTCGGTGGTGGTGGCTGCCATCGAGATCGGGCTGATCTATTACATGGGCAGGGTGGTTGATCTGCTGGGGGGAACGCCCGCTCAGGTCTGGCAGGATCACGGCACTGAGCTGATCGTCGTCGCCCTTTTGATCCTATTCCTGCGGCCCGCCCTGCAGCTGGTGGATGTGCTGCTGCTGAACAATGCGATTCTACCCAATTTCGGCACGCTCATCCGCTGGCGGGCGCACCGGCATGTGCTGCGCCAATCGGTCAGCTGGTTCGAAAACGATTTTGCCGGCCGCATCGCCAACCGGATCATGCAGACGCCCCCGGCCGCCGGAGAGGTGGTGTTTCAGGTCTTTGACGCGATCACCTTTTCACTGGCCTATCTGGTGGGGGCTGCGGTGCTGCTTTTTGCCGCCGACGCGCGGCTGATGCTGCCGCTGGCGATCTGGTTCGCGCTTTATGCGCTGCTGGTGCGCTGGACCGTGCGGCGCGTGGGCCCGGCCAGCGAAGCGGCCTCCGATGCGCGCTCCACCGTGACGGGGCGGGTGGTGGACAGCTATTCCAATATCCACTCGGTCAAGATGTTCGCCCATGACGATCGTGAGCTTTCCTATGCCAAAGAGGCGATCGAGGACGCGCGCACCACCTTTCAGGACGAGATGCGGATCTTCACCGTGATGGATGGGGTTCTGGTCATGCTGAACGGGTTGCTGATCGTTGGCGTCGTCGGCTGGGCCTTCCTGTTGTGGATGCAGGGCGCGGCCTCGGTCGGGGTGGTGGCGGCGGCCACCGCGCTGACGCTGCGGCTCAACGCGATGACCGGCTGGATCATGTGGGCGCTGACATCGTTTTTCCGCCAGCTGGGCGTGGTGGCCGAGGGGATGCGTACGATTGCTCAGCCGATCACGCTGGTCGATCAGCCTGAAGCGCAGCCTTTGCAACTGAGCGCGGGAGAGATCGAGCTGCGGGATCTGTCGCACCATTATGGCCGCGAGGCGGGTGGGCTGGACAGCATCAGCCTGACCATCAAACCGGGTGAGAAGATCGGCCTGATCGGGCGCTCTGGTGCGGGCAAATCGACGCTCGTGAAGCTTTTGCTTCGGTTCTACGATCCGGACCGGGGGCAAATTCTGATCGATGGGCAGGACATCCGGCAGGTGACGCAAGACAGCCTGCGCCAGAATATCGGCATGGTGCAGCAGGACAGCGCGCTGCTGCATCGGTCGGTGCGGGACAATCTGCTCTATGGCCGTCCTGATGCCAGCGAGGAAGAGATGCTCGCCGCCGCCCGGCAGGCCCAGGCGCAGGAGTTCATTCTGGATCTGGAGGACCCGCAGGGGCGCACAGGATATGACGCCCATGTGGGCGAGCGCGGCGTGAAACTCTCTGGGGGGCAACGTCAGCGGATCACCCTGGCGCGGGTCATTCTGAAGGACGCACCGATTCTGTTACTGGACGAGGCAACCTCGGCGCTCGATTCCGAGGTCGAAGCCGCCATTCAGGAGACCCTTTATGGCATGATGGAGGGCAAGACGGTGATTGCCATCGCCCACCGCCTTTCCACCATCGCCCAGATGGACCGTATTCTGGTGCTGGATCAGGGACGGATTGCCGAACAGGGCAGCCATGACGCGCTTTTGCAGCAGGGCGGCCTATATGCACAATTCTGGGCACGCCAATCGGGTGGCTTTCTGAACGCAGAGGCAGAAGAACAATGCTGAAATCCTTTCTCGACCGGCGTTTCAATCCGTTCCGGCCTGCCGCAGGGCCGCCGCCGGAAACGCTTGTGGCCTTTGCGCGCTGGGCGCTGGCGGGGGCCTGGCCGGTGTTGGGGCTGTTCACGATCCTGTCGGTGATGGCCGGCGGTATGGATACGCTCAACGCTTTTCTTCTGGGATTCATCATCGACACGGCGGTTGATGCCGGGCCGCAGGCCTTCTTTGCCGAACATATGCTGGTGGTGGTGGCCTTTGCGGCCTTCTTCCTGCTGTTTCGCCCCGCAATTCTGGGGCTCGGCGCTTTTGCCAATGCGGTGCTGGTGCAGCCTTTCATTTCGCCGCTGATCCTGTCGCGGATCAACACTTGGGTTCTGGGCCAGTCGGTCAGCTATTTCGACGATGATTTTGCCGGGCGCATTGCGCAAAAGCAGATGCAGACCGCCAATGCCATGACCCAGGTCGCGGTCGAGGGGATCAATGTAGTGATCTTTGGCCTTGCGGCGCTGATCAGTACCTTTGCCCTTCTGGGGTCGATCGATTGGCGGATTACCGGGCTGTTTGCGATCTGGCTCATCGGCTATTTCAGCCTGATCCGCTGGTTCCTACCGCGCGTCCGCGAACGCTCGGGTAAGATGGCCGGGGCGCGGGCCATGGTGTCGGGGCAGGTGGTCGACACGATCACCAATATCAAGACGGTGAAGCTTTTCGCCCATGCTGGTAACGAGGAAGAAAGCGCCAAGGATGCCATGGCGGGCTACCGCGATGCAAGGCTGCATCTTGGCACCCTGTCGGCGAGCTTCCGCTTCTGCCTGATGGGCTGCGCCGGTGTTCTTCCGGTGATGATGATCGGTGCATCGTTGCTCCTGTGGCAGGGCGGACAGGCCAGCGAAGGCGATATCGTGGCGGCGGGCACCATCGCGATCCGGCTGGCACAGATGACCGGCTGGCTCAGCTTTGCGCTGATGGGGATTTACGCCAACGTGGGCGAGGTGGAGAACGGCATCAAGACGCTGGCCCGGTTCGACCGCATCACCGATTCCGAAGATGCCTGCGATCTGGTGGTGCGCGAGGGACAGGTGCATTTCGATCACGTCAGTTTCTCCTATGGCCGCAATATCGGCGGCGTGCGCAGCATCGACCTGACCATCAAACCGGGGGAGAAACTGGGCATTGTCGGGGCTTCAGGCGCCGGGAAGTCGACATTGGTGTCGCTGCTCTTGCGGCTTTACGATGCCGAAGAGGGGCGCGTTCTGATCGATGGGCAGGACATCACTGGCGTCACCCAGGACAGCCTGCGGCGGCAGATCGGCATGGTCACGCAGGAAACTGCCATGTTCAATCGTTCCGCCCGCGACAATATCCTGTATGGTCGCCCCGATGCCAGCGAGGCAGAGCTGATCGCGGCCGCAGAAAAGGCCGAGGCGCATGAATTCATTCAGGACCTTGCGGACGGTCAGGGGCGCGAGGGCTATGAGGCGCATCTGGGCGAGCGTGGCGTCAAACTGTCCGGCGGTCAGCGGCAGCGCATCGCCCTGGCCCGCGCGATCCTGAAGGATGCGCCGATCTTGGTTCTGGACGAGGCAACCTCGGCGCTGGATTCCGAGGTCGAAGCCTCGATCCAGACAGCGCTGGAGCGGGTGATGGAGGGCAAGACGGTTTTGGCCATTGCCCACCGCCTGTCCACGCTCAGCGAAATGGACCGGATCATCGTGATGGATCAGGGCCAGATGGTTGAGGTGGGCAGCCACGAGGATCTTCTGGCGCAGGGCGGGCGTTATGCGCAGTTCTGGGCACGTCAGTCCGGCGGATTTATCTGCACCGACGAAGACTCGACCGAAGCTGCCGAATAGCCACCGGCGCAGGAGGCTTTGCCCGCCCCGTGCCGTTTGGCTCTTTTGCGCGGGGTCTGCGCAGGCTATCTACGCTGCATGACAGATGCAGCCAGAACCACAGCTACGATCACCCGTCTTGGCCAACAGGGCAACGGGGTCGCCGAAGGCCCCTTGTTCGCCCCCCGCACCCTTCCGGGAGAGGTGGTCAGCGGCATAGTCAGCGGCAGCCAGCTGACCGAAGTGCGGATCGAAACGCCCTCCGAAACCCGCGTGCAGGCGCCGTGCCGACACTATAAATCCTGTGGTGGCTGCCAGTTGCAGCACGCCAGCGATGCCTTTGTCGCCGATTGGAAGGTCGAGGTGGTGAAAACCGCGCTGCGGGCGCAGGGGCTTGAGACCGAATTCCGCCCCATCCATACCTCGCCGTCGCGCAGCCGCCGCCGCGCCACCCTGACCGTGCGCCGCACCAAGAAGGGCGCGATGGCCGGGTTTCACGGGCGTGCATCGGATGTGATCACCCCGATTCCGGATTGCCAGCTGCTGGATCCGGCGTTGATCCGGGCCATTCCATTGGCCGAGGAACTCGCCATGGCCGGGGCCAGCCGCAAGGCGCCCCTTTCTGTCACGCTGACCACATCCGAGGTCGGGCTGGACGTGATGGTGCGGGAGGGCAAGCCCCTGGATGGCTCCCTGCGGCTGGAACTAGCGCGCATCGCCGGTCAGAACGGCGTGGCCCGACTGACCTGGGGGGATGAGCAGGTGCTGATGGAGCAGCCCCCGGTGCAGGCTTTTGGTCCCGCCCGCGTCTGCCCGCCGCCGGGATCGTTTCTGCAAGCCACCAAAGATGGCGAGGCGGCGCTGCTGTCCGCCGTTCAGGAAATCACCAAAGGCGCCAAACGCCTTGTCGACCTTTTTGCGGGATGCGGCACTTTTGCCCTGCCGCTGGCGCAGGATGCCGAAGTTCACGCAGTCGAGGGCGAGCGGGACATGATTGCCGCGCTGGATGCGGGTTGGCGCCGGGCGCAGGGGCTGAAAAAGATCACCTCCGAAGTCCGCGATCTGTTCCGCAATCCGCTGCTGCCTGAGGATCTGAACCCCTTTGGCGCCCATTTCGACGCTGCGGTCATCGACCCGCCCCGCGCGGGTGGCGAGGCGCAGATTGCCCAGCTGGCACAGGCCCGCACGCCGGTCATTGCCTATGTTTCCTGCAACCCGGTGACCTTTGCCCGCGACGCAAAGACGCTGGTCGCTGCGGGCTATCGTCTGAACTGGGTCCAGGTGGTTGACCAGTTCCGCTGGTCCGCCCATACCGAACTGGCTGCCAGTTTCACGCTGGACAGCTGACAGGCACCCAACAGACGGGATTGATGAGCGTGATGCAGACCCTTCGCAAGATCCTGGACAGTCACCGGTTCAGCCGGTTCGTGACGACGGTCATCCTGATCAACGCGGTCACGCTAGGGATGGAGACCTCGGCCGGGATCATGGAGCGGATCGGTCCGATCATCCATTTCATCGACTACCTGTGCCTGTCCATTTTCGTTGCCGAGATTCTGGCCAAGCTTTTGGTGGCGCGGCTGCGGTTCTTTGTCAGCGGCTGGAACGTTTTTGATTTCGTCATCGTCGGTATCGCGCTGGTGCCGGGGGCACAGGGGCTGTCGGTGCTGCGGGCGCTCAGGATCCTGCGGGTTTTGCGGGTCATCTCGGTAGCCCCCCGCCTGCGCCGCGTGGTGGAGGGTTTCATTACCGCGTTGCCGGGGATGGGCTCGGTGTTCCTGCTGATGGCGATCATTTTCTATATTGGCGCGGTGATGGCGACCAAACTGTTCGGTCATAGTTTCCCAGAATGGTTCGGTGATCTTGGCCTCAGCGCCTATTCCCTGTTCCAGATCATGACGCTGGAAAGCTGGTCGATGGGAATCGTGCGCCCGGTGATGGAGGTCTACCCCTATGCCTGGGCCTTCTTCGTGCCCTTTATCATGGTCACGACCTTTGCCGTGGTAAACCTTCTGGTGGGTCTTATTGTGAACTCCATGCAGGATGCCCATTCCGAAGAAGACGACCAGCGCACTGGCGCCTACCGGGACGAGGTTCTGGCGCGGCTGGAGGCCATCGAACGGCGCCTTTCCGACAGCGCGGCCGCGGATCAGCAGACAAAGAAGTGATTTCGAGTTCGGAAATTTTCAGGTATTCTGCGCCTCAGGCAGTCAATAAAAACAGGTTCAAAAATGGACAGGCGGTTATTCGGGCTCGGAGCGGTTTCTTGTGCGATGGTTGCAGGGTGCAGCCAGGCTGAGAGCAAGTTCAAAAGCTATTCAGGCCCCGAGGTGACCTCAATCGTGGTCAACAAGGGCGCGCGTAAAATGTATCTTCTCAACAACGAGGATGTGTTGCGCGAATATGAGGTCGATCTTGGCTTTGCGCCGGACGGGGCCAAGCGTGTCGAAGGCGACGGTAAGACGCCGGAAGGCACCTATCTGATCGACCGTCGCAACCCGAACAGCAGTTTTCACCTGTCGGTGGGCATTTCTTATCCCAACTCGGCGGATGTCGCCCATGCTCAATCCCTGGGGAAAAAGCCGGGTGGAGAGATCTTCATTCACGGAGAGCCGAATGACCACAAGGACCGCAAGCGTGCGGCGCGGGTCAAGGATTGGACAGCAGGCTGTATCGCCGTCAAGAACCACGAGATCGAAGAGGTCTACGCCATGGTTCAGACCGGCACCCTGATTTCCCTGCGCCCCTGAGGGCGTCGAGAAGCCGCAGCCTGTCCCGATAGCCTGGGGCAGAGCTGCCCGGTGAGCGGGCTTTTAGTTGCCCATCACCAGCGTCCACCAGATCTTACCGTTGGGTTCCTGGTACCAGGAAAAGCCCATGTTGGTGGCCTTGGGATCCAGAATCACCGCGCGGGTACCGCGGTCTTCCATCCAGGCGGTCAGGGTCTGAAGCTCGTTCTCGTAGGTTTCCGAAATCGCCTCGCCCAGCATGGAGCCGGGGTAGCCAGTGCGGGCGACGCGATCCAGCGGCGAGGACCCGTCTGAGCCGAAGTGCCAGGGACGGTTCTGAACTGACATGTCACGCGAATGGGTGGCGGCAGCGGCGTTCAGCTGGGCATTCAGCTGGACCTGCGGGGCAGAGGCCGCCTGGCGCAGCGCATTAACCGAATCGAGCATACGGATCTGTACTTTGTCGGCATTGCGGATCCTGTAGACTGTTCCGCCGCCCTCACCCGTCTGAGGGACCGGAGTGCAGGCCGCAGCAAGGGTAACGAAGGCAGCAGCCAGGATCAGGAAAACACGCGTCATCATGCATCTCGCTCAGTTTCATTGTTCCTGCACTTAGCCTTCCTGAGGCGCAGGTGCAAACCTGCGTCGGCCATTCGGGACCCTTAATCGGCGGTTTGATTTGCGACTGAGGCTTAAGAGCCATAATATACCGCCAGTATTTTGATGTTTACCTGCAGGGAAAGACCATGACCCACAGTCTGTTTGATAAACCGTCCCGGCGCCAATTTCTGGCAGGGTCGGCGGCGCTGCTGTCCTCTCCGGCCCTCGCCGAAGGTGTCGCGCAGGACGAGGATGTTGCCTATGATCCCCTGCGCCCGCCGCCAGAGCCGGAACCGCCGGTCAAACGCAATATCTCGGCCTTCCGCGCCAAAAACTGGAGGCCCTATTTCGATAATCTGCGCAAAGGAGCGATTCTCGTCGATATCGACAGCCGGGCGCTGCATTACTGGTCAGAGGATGAATCGGTCTACAAATTGTTCCCCTCTTCGGTGCCCTTGTCCGATGACCTGACCCGCCGGGGTCGGACTTCGGTCATCCGCAAGGTTGATGGCCCCAGCTGGTCGCCGACGCCGAACATGCTGAAACGGAACCCTGAATGGCCAAAATACATCCCGCCAGGACCGGATAACCCATTGGGATCACATGCTTTGTATCTCAGCTGGAAGTTCTACCGCATCCATGGGACCCACGATACGCGCAAAATTGGGCGGAAATCGTCGAACGGCTGCATCGGGCTTTATAACGAGCACATCGCGCAGCTGTTTCAGCTGACCAAGGTGGGCACGCAAGTGTTGCTAATTTGACGACATTGCCGCACGCGCAAGGCTGCCCTTTTAAACAAGCATTTGCATTCCCGAGGGTTACTTGGTTAGAAAAAAATACGAGATAAGTCTTGGGTGCGTAGGCCATTGTTGTGTCCGACGCGAATTCTGGAGGTTAACATGAAAAAACTCGTTATCGCAGCTGCTCTGACTGCCGCCGCTTCCACCGCTTCTGCTGGCAACCTGGCAGAGCCCGTTATCGAAGCACCGGTAATCGTTGAGCAGGCCGAAAGCTCGTCTTCCGGCATCCTGCTGCCGCTGCTGCTGCTGGTCCTGGTTGGCGCAGCTGTCGCAAGCAACTAATTGCTTCTTGCAAGATTTAAAAAGGCGGTGGTTTTCCACCGCCTTTTTTATTGCCTGCTGGCCGGAAACAGAGTGTCCGGTGGGGCCGCCCTCAGAGGGCGGCGACCTCATCCAGAATAAGATCGAGCGTCTGCACGATCATCTCCACGTCATCGCTGTCGATGGTCAGCGGCGGACGAATCTTCAGGATGTTATCCTTGGGTCCTTCGCTGCCGATCAGGATGCGGTGATCGCGCATGCGGTTCTTGACGTATGAACAGATCCCGGTCGCCTCGCTGCCATCTGCGTTGATCAGCTCCAGCCCCAGAAACAGCCCCATGCCGCGCACATCACCGACGCAGGCATGTTTCGCCTCAAGCTGCCGCAGTCCTGCCATCAGCTGGTCGCCCATGGCCTTGGCGTTCTGTTGCAGCCCTTCGTCATCGACGATGTCCAGCACCTCCTTGCCGATGCGGCAGGACAGGGTCGACCCGCCGAAGGTCGAGAAGAACTCCGGCCCCTTGGCGAAACTGTCGGCAATGGCGCGGGTGGTGACAAGAACACCCAGCGGGTGGCCGTTACCGATGGGCTTGCCCATCACCACGATATCGGGCAGCGCGCCCTGGTGTTCAAACCCGAAGTAATAGTCCCCGAGCCGCCCCAGACCGGTCTGCACTTCGTCGGCGATGCAGATGCCCCCGGCGGCGCGGACCTTTTCATAGACCGCCGGCAGGTACCCCTTGGGCGGGATGATCTGCCCGCCGACCGAGGGGAAGGTTTCGGCGATAAACCCGGCCAGCCCGTGTCCCTTGTCCTTCAGCTTGGCAATCGCAGGATCGACGAGGTCCGCGAATTTCTGCGCTCGGTTCGCATCGTCGCGTTTGAAGCTGCCGCGATAGTCGTCCGCGACTTCGACCAGTTCCACCCAGTCCGTTGGGCCGACGCCGCCCTTGGCGTTGAATTTGTAGGCGGAGATGTCGATCACGCCGGTGGTGTTGCCGTGATAGCCGTGGTCTGGCGTCACCATGCCCTTGGCGCCGGTATGGGCGCGGGCCAGCCGCAGGGCCAGCTCGTTCGCCTCAGTGCCGGAGTTGACGAAGAAACAGACCTCGAAAGGGGCTGGCAGTTTCGACAGCACCTTCTCTGCAAAGGCGACCTGCGCAGGGTGCAGGTAGCGTGTGTTGGAGTTCATCCGCTTCAGCTGATCCGCCGCCACCGCCTGAATGCGCGGATGGGCGTGGCCCACGTGCGGCACGTTGTTATAGGCGTCCAGATAGGGTCGGCCCCATTCATCGAACAGGTGGTGTTTCCAGCCCCGCAGCAGCATCACCGGATCGGAGTAGGTGAGGCTGAGATTGCCGCCGAAATGCGCGCGGCGCCCTTTCAGGACTTCACCCTTGTCGGTGGGCTGATAGCCGGTCTTGTCATCGGGCAGGTTCATCAGCGCCGCCGGGTTGGGGCAGATCGCGTGCCACAGGTACATCTCGTCCGGGTCACCGACACCGGGCCAGTCTGCCTCGATCCCGTCGGTGGTCATCGCCAGCTGGAAATGCACATGCGGTGCCCAACCGCCGTTCTGGGTGGGATCGCCCAAGCGGCAGAAGGCTTCGCCCTTGGCCACGGTATCGCCGGGTTTCAGGCGGTCGCAGCACTCCGGATCCAGATGGCCGTAAAGGGTGTAGAAGGTGTCTCCCGCCGGTGTCTCATGGCGCAGAATGATGGTGCCGCCATAGTCCAGATGATGCGCCCGGTTCTCGACGATGAAGACCTCGCCCGCCAGCGGCGCATAAAGCGGCGCACCCGCCGGGGCAAAGCCATCCACGCCCAGATGCACGGTGCGCCGGTTGCTGGCCTTCCAGCGCCCCTTGCGGAAGGCGGGCGCGGTATAGATCAGCCGGGGTTCGTTGTAATAGCCCAGCCAGATGCCGGTGCCGTATTCCTCGCCGACGCGGGCGGCTTCTTCCAGCGGCATATCGAACGGGTTCTGCGGCCAGGTGGCGTTTTCGACCGAGAGCGACCCCATCGGCACGTCGCTCAGGTCCGCGCCCATCAGGGGAGCAAAATTGCCGCGTTCTGCATTAAGCCAGGCCAGCACCCGATCGGCGCCCTCCACCACCGGCAGACCGCAGGCGGCGCGCAGGCGGGCGTTCACCAGCTTGGCGTTCAGGTCAAAGCCTTCGAGGAACCGCCAAGCAGGCGCCTGCGAGATGGTCACGTAAGGATCATCGGGGTTCTCTGCAGCCATCAAGGTGGAGTTCACCACTGAGACCGCAAGCCGTGCCCGCAACAGCGGCCAGATCATGTCTACCTCCGCTGGGGTCAGTGGGCAGGCGGAATGATAGCCCGATACCAGCGCAGCCAGCGCGGCCTCGGGGTCGGGATGGTCCAGAACGATATAGGCGGCCGCGATCGCCAGATCGCAGACGCGCGGCGCGTTGCACATATCGCCAAGGTCGATGAGGCCGGACACCCGGCGCGGTTCGCTGAGTTCTCCCGATACGATGATATTGTAATCATTGGCATCATTGTGGATTGCCTGCTGCGGCAGCTTGGCAAGGTCGGGTGCCAGTTCGGCAAAGGCGCCATGAATATCGGTCAGCAGGGCCCTGCGGGCCGGATCGGCAATGCAATCCAGATCATCGGCAATCCACCCGGCCTGCATCAGGTTCCATTTGAAATCCCGCTCAAGGCCCGGATGCTGAAAATCCGCCAGCGCCGCGTCGGTCTGGCCGAGCACCGCGCCGACCTCGTGGATCAGGTCGGCGGATTTCGGTGCGGCCTTGGCGTAGCAGCGGCCGGGCAGTTGGTTGATGACCCAGACCAGCCGTTCGGCGCCGGTTTCATCGGCAATCGCGCACATTGCGGCGCCGTTGCTGGCCCGGATTACACGCGGGCAGGGCAGGTCCGGTGCGGCCTTGGCGATATGCTCAAGGGCCTGCACCTGCATATCGACCAGACCCTGCGGGCAGCCGGGGCGCATCGCCTTGACGATATAGCCAGGGCCATCCGCCGCCAGCGCCAGAAAGTTCAGATCGTATTCGCCATCAAGGCGGGTTAGCTCCGCCTCGATCCCCCAATGTGCCGCAAATGCGGCCGCCCAATGCGCCTGTGTCATAAAACCCCCCGATCCGCCGCTTCGGCGGTAACCCAATATTGGATCCTATTTGAACCGGGGCGCGGCGTTAGTCCACCCAGCCTTTCAAATTCTGTTCGATGACACCGGCCAGTGCGGCGATGTGATCGTCATCATCGTTGAGGCAGGGGATATAGAGGAAGTCCTCGCCACCCGCCTCTTCAAAGCTTTCCTTGATCTCTTCGTTGATCTCTTCGAGCGTTTCGATGCAGTCGGCGGAAAAGGCCGGGGCGATCACGGCGATGTTCTTTTTGCCTTCCTTGGCCAGCGTGGCGACGTGGTCGACGGTATAGGGTTTCAGCCATTCCTCGGGGCCAAAGACCGATTGGAAGGTCGTCGTAATCTGGGTGTCATCCCAGCCAAGGCGTTCCTTCAGAAGGCGCGTCGTTTTCTGGCACTGGCAGTGGTAGGGATCGCCCTGCATCAGATAGCGTTTCGGCATCCCGTGGTAGGACACGACAAGGATATCGGGGCGACTCGACGCCTTGGCGTAGGCCTCTTCAACGGAACGCGCCAGCGCATCGATATAGGCGGGTTCATCGAAATAGGCAGGAATGGTGCGGGCGGCAGGTTGCCAGGTTTCTTCCATCAGAGCGCGGAAGAACTGGTCATTCGCCGTGCCCGATGTGGCGCCGGCATATTGCGGATAGAGCGGCACGAACAGGATCTTCTGGCAGCCTGCCTTGACCATTTCGCGGACCTTGGACTTGGTCGACGGGTTGCCATAGCGCATGCAGAAATCGACCATGACCTGATCGCCATACCGGTCGGACATGACCTTTGCCATCTTGGCGGTCTGGTCCTTGGTGATGGTCATCAGCGGGCTTTCGCCCTTGTCATGGTTCCAGATGGATTTATAGGCCTCGCCCGAGCTGAACGGGCGTTTGGTGAGGATGATCAGCTGCAGCAGCGGCTGCCATTTCCACGACGGGTAGTCGATCACCCGCTTGTCCGACAGGAATTCGCTCAGATAGCGGCGCATGGGCCAGTAGCTATAATCATCCGGGGTGCCGAGGTTCGCAAGCAGAATGCCCACCTTTTCCGGCTGCACCTTGGGATGGTCGGCAGGAGCGTGAACAGGGCATTTTGCAGTTGAGGTCGAATCCAGCATTGATGTGTCCTGTGCGGTTGAGGCTTTGTGTTTCGGCGCAATAGTAATGGCATACGCGGTCAAAGACCAATCGGATCAAATTTGTGCAGCCATCGCGTTTGCCTATTGTCCGCAGTGGCGCGGGCCTAGTCGGGCAGCTTGGTTTCCGGCACTTTCAGGGCATCCGCCAGCCGCATCTGGGCCGAGCCGGGGCGCAGCGGTTTCTGCTGGCTTTCAGAGGGCGACCAGCCGGTCAGGCAGATGAGTTCGAAACTGGCGGGCAGGCGGCCGGTCTCGGTCTCGAAGTGCTGGCGATAGATCTCTTCGGCACGGTGGAACAGGCGGCGCGGGACCGGGCGTTTCAGGCGGGATGTAAGGGCGTTGGTCTCTCCCATGGCCCGCAATTCGCGCATCAGATGCATCAGGTCGCGGTATTCCGCCGTCAGCGGCACCACATCGGCCACCGGCAGGGCGAACCCGGCCCGTTGCAGCAAGGCGCCCAGATCGCGGACCTCGCCCATCGGGGCGATGCGCGGAGACAACCCGCCCAGTACCTCGGTTTCTGCTCCGGCCAGCGCCACGCGCAGCTCCTGCAATGTCTGCCCGCCCAGCATCACCGCCAGCAGCAACCCGTCTTCCTTCAGGGCGCGGCGGCACTGGATCAGCTGGCCAACCGGATCATTGGCCCAGTGCAGGCCCATCGCATGGATCACCACGTCATGGGCGCCGGGCTGCAGATCCAGAACTTCATCGTCGGCCACGCAGGTCGCACCGCCAAGGGCACCGTCCCAAATCTCCGCAAAAGGAGACACCACCGCAGGGGCGGTAAAGGTTCTGTTAACCATGCTGAGGCGATCTTCGACCTCGTCCCGTGCCATCTGGTGCAGGAACAGGGCCTCTTGCTGCCGCCGAGCCCGATGCGCTGCCAAAGCCTGCCTGTCAAACAGCTGTGGCTGGTGTTGTGTGTTTTGCGTCATGGGGGGCTACTTAAATGCTGTTGGCGCAGTTTCAAACCGCTGTTTCACTGATCTATCCGCCGCGCTGTCTGGGCTGCGGTGGGGTGGTCGGGCAGGACGCGGGCCTGTGCGGTCCCTGCTGGCGCGAGACGGAGTTCATTTCCGGCACGGTTTGCGAAGGCTGCGGGGTGCCCCTGCCCGGGGAGAGCGACGGATTTCGCATCGAATGCGATGATTGCATGGCGACGCCCCGCCCGTGGAGCCAGGGCCGTGCCGCGCTTGTCTATGGCGGTAAGGCGCGCGAGCTGGTGCTGGCGCTGAAACATGGGGACCGGCTTGATATTGCTCCTCCGGCGGCGGCCTGGATGGCGCGGGTGGCGGAACCTTTGCTGCAGGATAGTCCGCTGGTCTGCCCGGTGCCCCTGCACTGGAGCCGACTTCTGAAACGCCGTTACAATCAGTCCGCCGTGCTGGCCAGGGCGTTGGCACGCCGCGCTGGGCTGCAATATTGCCCCGATCTGCTGCGCCGCCACCGCAGAACACCGTCATTGGACGGGCGGTCGCGGAGCGAACGGTTCCGGCTGTTGGGTGATGTGATCGGGGTGCCGCCGCGCAAGGCGCCTGCCCTGAGCGGTCGCAACGTCTTGTTGGTGGATGATGTTATGACCTCCGGGGCGACCCTGTCGGCCTGCGCGGATGCCTGCCTGCGCGCTGGTGCGGAAGAGGTGCGGATCGTCGTTCTGGCCCGCGTCACGCATGCGTGACCGCTTTGCCGGGGCCTCTGGCAAAGATTGCATTGCGGCCCCATATCCCTCACAAACGCAAAAACCCGAATATATTGGAGACCTGCATGAAACCGGTGGAAATCTACACCTCGCCTCTGTGCGGCTTTTGCCACGCCGCAAAACGGCTTTTGAACCAGAAGGGTGTGACCTTTTCCGAGGTCGACGTTATGATGAACCCGAAACGCAAACCTGAAATGATCCAGCGCGCGAACGGGGGCCGCACGGTGCCGCAGATTTTTATCGGCGACACGCATGTGGGCGGTTGTGACGAGCTTTACGCGCTTGAACAGGCCGGCAAACTGGATCAGTTGCTGTCCGCCTGAAACCGGAGACCCACCTGATGCGCGCAGCCCTGTTGCAGATGACCTCAAGCGATGATCCAGCCGAGAATCTGGGCAGCGTGCGCGCCATGATGGCCACAGCGGTGGCCGAGGGCGCCGGTTTCGTGCTGACGCCCGAGGTCACCAATTGCCTTTCGACCAGCCGCGCGCATCAGAAAGCCGTCCTGCATCACGAAGAAGACGATCCGACCCTGGCTGCCCTGCGCGACGAGGCCGCGAAACTGGGCGTCTGGCTGGTGCTCGGCTCGCTCGGCATCAAGACCCACGATGCGGATGGGCGCTTTGCTAATCGCCAGTTCCTGATCGGCCCCGATGGCGGGATCGCCGCCCGCTATGACAAGATCCACATGTTCGATGTGGAGGTCACGCCTGAGGAAACCTACCGCGAATCGGATGGCTATCGCCCCGGCACCCGCGCGGTGCTGGCCGAGACACCGTTTGCAAAGATCGGCATGACCATCTGCTATGATGTGCGCTTTCCCCATCTGCACCGGACGCTGGCGCAGGCCGGGGCGCAGGTGTTGACGGTTCCGGCAGCATTTTCCCATGTGACCGGCGCCGCCCATTGGCACACGCTGCTGCAGGCCCGCGCGATAGAGACGGGATGCTACGTGCTGGCGCCTGCCCAGACCGGGACCCATCCAGCCAGCAGGGGCGCATCGCGCCGCACATTCGGGCATTCTCTGGTTGTGGCGCCCTGGGGAGAGATTCTGGCGGACGCCGGGACCGATCCCGGGGTTGTCTGCGTTGATCTTGATATGGAAAAAGTGGCAGAAGCACGCAAACGTGTTCCTGCGCTGACCCATGATCGAGAGTTCGACGGACCCTGATGGAAGAATCACATTCTCTGGCCGTTTCGCTGTTCAGTGAAATCCTGATGGCCGACCAGCTGGCGCGCTCGCGGCTGGGCAAGGCCCTGCCCAAGGGAATGGAACTGTCGCATTTTTCGGTTCTGAACCATCTGGCACGGGCCGGGCTGGAACGCTCTCCGGCGCAGCTGGCGAAGGCGTTTCACGTCACCCGCGGTGCCATGACCAATACGCTGAACAAGCTGGAGATGGCGGGTTATGTGCATATCCGCCCCGACTGGGACGATGCCCGTCGCAAGATGGTGGCGATCAGCCCCGCTGGTCGGCAGGCCCGCGATGCGGCGCTGGCCAGTATCGTGCCGGTGATTTCCGAAGTGGTGGATGAGCTGGGCGGTGAGCGTGTGCGTGCCGCACTTCCGATCCTGCGGGAGTTGCGCAGCAAGCTGGAAGACGACTAAGCGCCGCCCGGCGCGGCCTCCATGCCCTTGCGTTTGCCTGTGCCCCAAAAAGAAAGGGATGCCGTGTAACGGGCATCCCTTCCTCAATTTCCCATCTGGCCGCGTGAGTGGTGGCAGCGATCATTTCGCATTGCGCCGATAGGCCATCGGGTACAGCATTCACTCTGTTAAGGGCCAAGGCCCGGTATCGGTCAGACTAAAACCCAACCGATCGGACGGTTTTATACTAAATCGAGTCAAACGCCAAGTACGCAGAGGGATTAGGTCTCCTATACGAAAGGATAGGAGGCGGTTATCCGCCACCTTGTTACGCGGCGGGTTTGGTGCTGGCCGTGACGTAGTTGACCGAAAGATCGCGCGGAGAAATCGACCAGCCCCAGGTCACCGGGTTGAACACGAACCCCTTACGGTCGACTGGCTCCAGCCCCGCCTTGCGCAGCAGCTCGAACAGCTCGTCCGGGGTAATGAATTTGTTCCATTCATGCGTGCCACGCGGCAGCCAGCGCATCACCACCTCGGCGCCAAAGATGGCCATGACATAGCTTTTGGGATTGCGGTTGATGGTGGAACAGATCTGCAAACCACCCGGTTTCAGCAACTCCCGCGTTGCGGTCAGATAGCTCAGCGGATCGGCCACATGTTCAACCACCTCCATGTTGAGAACCACGTCGAACTGTTCACCGGCTTCGGCCAGGGCCTCGGCAGTGGTGTGGCGGTAATCGATGGTAAGGCCGGATTGTTCCGCATGAATCCGCGCCACCGGCAGGTTCCCGGCGGCGGCATCGGCCCCCACGACCTCGGCGCCAAGGCGCGCCATCGGTTCCGACAACAACCCGCCGCCGCAGCCAATGTCGAGAAGGCGCAGGCCCCTGAATGGCTCCGGCTGCGTCAGATCACGGCCGAATTCCCCGGCGATCTGCTGGGTGATGTAGTCAAGCCGACAGGGATTCAGCATATGCAACGGCTTGAACTTGCCGTTGGGATCCCACCACTCCGCGGCCATTGCTTCGAATTTGGCGATCTCGGACGGGTCTACCGTGGACTGAGGCGCTTGCATTCCTGTCTCCGTGTGTTCTTTTGTGTCTAACAGACTAGTTAGGTCAGTAATGGACAAATACTCGGACCAAAAGCGCGCAGTGCAGTATCTTTATCCTCCGGTCGATGCCTACGACCAGCGTATGCTGGATGTGGGGCAGGGCCACAGCATTTATGTTGAGCAATCGGGTAACCCCAAGGGCATTCCGGTGATTGTCTGTCATGGTGGTCCCGGCGGCGGCAGCAGCCCGGCGATGCGGCGCTATTTCGATCCCAATATCTATCGGGTGATTCTTTTTGATCAGCGCGGCTGCGGCCGCTCGCGCCCGCATGCCTCTTGCGAGGATAACACCACCTGGCACCTAGTTGCCGACATGGAGGAGATCCGCCGCCTGCTGGAGATCGACAGCTGGCTATTGTTCGGTGGCAGCTGGGGGGCGACGCTGGCGCTGATTTATGCGCAGACGCACCCGGAGCGCGTGCAGCACATCATCCTGCGCGGTGTCTTCCTGATGACACAAAGCGAACTCGACTGGTTTTACGGGGGCGGCGCCGGGCGGTTCTGGCCGGAAACCTGGGCGCGGTTTGTCGCGCTGGTCCCGCATGACGAGCGACACGATATGATCGCCGCTTATAACAAGCGGCTATTTTCCGGCGATGTGAACGAGGAAATCCGATTCGGTCGTGCCTGGTCATCCTGGGAGAACGCCCTGGCCTCGGTCCATTCTAACGGTCATGGCGGCGAAAGCCCCGGCGATTATGCCCGCGCCTTTGCCCGGCTGGAAAACCACTATTTCATCAATGGCGGTTTTCTGGATTTCGATGGGCAGATCCTCGCCAATATGGGGCGGATTTCCCATATTCCGGGCATCATCGTGCAGGGCCGTTACGACATGATCTGCCCGCCAACCTCGGCCTGGCGCCTGAACGAGCTGTGGCCAAATGCCGAGTTGAAAATGATCCGCAATGCAGGTCATGCCTTGTCGGAGCCGGGAATCAGTGCCGAACTGGTGCGCACGATGGACCGGATTGCCGAGGAGATGCTGCCATGACCCGTATCGACCGCCGCGCGCTGTTCACCTCTGGTGCTGCGGCTGCCTTGCTGGCGGCGACGGGCACGTCATTGGCGGCTGCGCCGCGGGCGGGCGGGGTGCTGCGTCTTGCGGTGCCGCGTCAGGATGGGCTGATGGAGCAGGTGGCGCGTGGCGCCGTCTTCGACACCCTGACAGAGATCGCGCCCGATGGCGTGTTGCGGGGCGAGCTGGCCGAGGGATGGCACAGCAGCGACGCGGCCCGGACCTGGTCCTTTGATCTGCGCAGCGACGTGCGGTTCCATGATGGTGCGGCCATGACGGCGGCGGATGTGGTTGCCTCGCTGAGCGGGCGCGGTATCGACGGCGCCGAGGTTGCCTTGGTGCAGCAGGTCGCGGAACACCGCATTGAGATCCAGCTAACGGCCGCAAACCCCCATCTTCCTTATCTTCTGGCGGATGCGGCGCATGTCATCGCTCCGGCGGGGCAGGTGGACCTGCCACTGGCACAGGCAGTGGGCACCGGTTGCTACCGCGTCGAGCGGGCGCAGGACGGGCGGCATTTCCGCGCTGCAAAACTGGCCGATCACTACAAGGCCGGGCAGGCAGGCTGGGTGGATACGGTCGAGGTGATCGTCATCCCGGATGCCCGTGTGCGGACCGAGGCGCTGCGTGATGGCTATGTGGATGTGGCCGCATTGCCTGCACCAGAGGGGCTGATCGAAAAGGGCGGATTCCTGTATCATCCTTCGGCCAGCGACATGGCGCTGGCGGCGCGCAGCGATGTGGGCATGCCCCGCACCGTGGGCCGCCGCGCGGCGCTGGATGATGGCCGTATTGCCGAACGCTGGTGGCGGATCTGACCGGGGCGCAGGCCCGGTTTCGAACTTCTCCTTGCAGATTCGCCCCATCAAGCGTATATGCCTTTCACAACAGCGGCGCGTTGGGCTCTGGTCCAAGGCTCCACCGGGATTTTCAACGGGCCGCGCGCCCGTTTTTTTGTGTCCGAAAGACAGCTGGAACCCGAATGACCAACGACCTGATTGCCAAAGCCGCGATTGACCGCCGCCTTGCCGAGATCATCACCCCGGTGATCGAGGATCTGGGCTATGAGCTGGTCCGTATCCGGCTGATGTCCGGCAAGACGACAACCCTGCAGATCATGGCCGACAAACCCGATGGCGGGATCGAAGTTGATGATTGTGCCGATATTTCGAATGCCGTCAGCGCAGTTCTGGACGTCGAGGATCCGATCCTTGACGCCTACGCGCTTGAGGTCTCCAGCCCCGGCATCGACCGCCCCCTGACGCGTCTCAAGGACTTTGACATGTTCGAAGGCTATGAGGCCAAGCTGGAAACCGCCGAACTGATCGACGGTCGTCGCCGCTTCAAGGGCGAGCTGGCCGGTGTCGAGGATGACGAGGTTCTGATCAATATCGAGGAACATGGCGAGCCCGTGACCATCGGTCTGAAATTCGACTGGCTGAGCGATGCCAAGCTGGTGCTGACCGACGATCTGATCAAGGAAATGCTGCGCCAGCGCAAGGCGGCTGGCACGCTGAACGAAGATGCTTTTGACGACGTTATCGAAGATACGCCCCTTGAGGGCGAGGTGACCGAAGGGTCCGAAGAGGAGAACAAGTAATGGCCATCACCTCTGCAAACCAGCTTGAGCTGTTGCAAACCGCCGAAGCCGTGGCGCGCGAGAAAATGATCGACCCCGGCCTAGTGGTCGAAGCCATGGAAGAAAGCCTCGCCCGGGCGGCCAAAAGCCGCTACGGCAGCGAAATGGACATCCGTGTGTCCATCGACCGCAAGACCGGCAAGGCCACCTTTACCCGCGTCCGCTCGGTCGTCGAAGATGAAGAGCTGGAAAACTACCAGTCGGAAATGACCGTCGAACAGGCCAAGCAGTACATGGCTGATCCCAAGGTGGGCGACACCTATGTGGAAGAGGTTCCGCCGGTAGAAATGGGCCGTATCGCGGCCCAATCGGCCAAGCAGGTCATCCTGCAGAAGGTCCGCGAAGCAGAGCGTGACCGCCAGTACGAAGAATTCAAGGACCGCGCCGGTACCATCATCAACGGTCTGGTCAAACGCGAAGAATTCGGCAACGTCATCGTCGATGTGGGCGCTGGCGAAGCGATCCTGCGCCGCAACGAGAAGATCGGCCGCGAAAGCTATCGTCCGAACGATCGTATCCGCTGCTACATCAAGGATGTGCGCCGCGAACCGCGCGGCCCGCAGATCTTCCTCAGCCGTACCGCGCCGGAATTCATGGCCGAGCTGTTCAAGATGGAAGTGCCGGAAATCTATGACGGCATCATCGAGATCAAAGCCGTGGCCCGTGACCCCGGTTCGCGCGCCAAGATCGCCGTGATTTCCTATGACGGTTCCATCGACCCCGTGGGTGCCTGCGTTGGTATGCGCGGCAGCCGCGTGCAGGCCGTTGTGAACGAGCTGCAGGGTGAAAAGATCGACATCATCCCGTGGAACGAAGATCAGCCGACCTTCCTCGTTAACGCGCTGCAGCCGGCCGAAGTGTCGAAAGTGGTTCTGGACGAAGAAGCCGGCAAGATCGAAGTCGTGGTCCCCGAGGAACAGCTGAGCCTGGCCATCGGCCGCCGTGGTCAGAACGTGCGTCTGGCCTCGCAGTTGACCGGTCTCGACATCGACATCATGACCGAGGAAGAGGAATCGGCGCGTCGCCAGAAGGAATTCGAAGCGCGCACCGGCCTGTTCATGGAAACTCTGGATCTGGACGAATTCTTTGCCCAGCTGCTGGTCTCCGAAGGGTTCACCAGCCTCGAAGAGGTTGCCTATGTGGAGCTGGACGAACTGCTGGTCATCGATGGTGTTGACGAAGGCACCGCCGAAGAGCTGCAGGCCCGGGCCCGTGACTACCTCGAAGCCAAGGCCAAGGCGGCGATTGATGCGGCCCGTGCGCTGGGCGCAGAGGATAGCCTGATTGACTTTGACGGTCTGACACCCCAGATGATTGAGGCACTGGCAAAGGACGGCATCAAGACGCTGGAAGACTTTGCCACCTGCGCGGACTGGGAACTGGCCGGCGGCTGGACCACGGATGGCGGCGAACGGATCAAGGACGACGGTATTCTGGAACCTTTCGGCATGTCGCTGGAAGAGGCACAGGATATGGTCATGACAGCCCGCGTATTGCTGGGCTGGGTTGATCCCGCCGAACTGGAACCGGAAGTCTCGGAAGATGACGAGGCCGAAGGTGACGAAGAAGCCGCTGACACAGGGGCCGGGGTCTGATCCCCGCTGCTCCTGAAAGGAGACGCTGAATGGCTCGCGGAGGCGCCGAAAAAGACCGGTCAGACGGCCCGGAGCGAAAGTGCATCGCAACAGGTGAGATCCAGCCCAAGCAGGGTCTCATCCGGTTCGTGATGGGCCCCGACGGGCAGGTCGTTGCGGATGTGTTCGGTAAACTCCCCGGTCGGGGTGTTTATGTGACCGCCAGCCGTTCTGCGTTAGATACGGCGGTAAAGAAGAAACTCTTCGCCCGTGGCTTCAAGGCCCAGGTGAAGGTGCCCGAAGACCTTGCAGACGAGGTGGAGCGGCAGGTTCTGCGCCGTCTCGTTGATCTGATCAGCCTGGCCCGCAAGTCGGGTGATGCGGTCGGCGGCTATGAAAAAGTCAAGGATTGGCTGCTGAAGGAAGAGGCGAGTGTGCTGATTCAGGCGGCTGACGGATCCGGGCGTGGAAAGTCGAAACTGAGCACGCCGCACCGGGGGAACTATATCGGTTGCCTCTCTGCGGATGAGCTGGGGATGGCATTTGGGCGTCAAACTGTGATACATGCGGCGCTGGCCTCTGGTGGACTCAGCAAACGTGTTGTAGAGGAAGCGCAACGATTGCAGGGTTTGCGCGAAATGGTGGGCGGCAAGGGCCGCACGGAAGGATAAAGAGCTTTATGAGCGATAGTGACGGCAAAAAGACATTGGGTTTGCGTGGTGGTTCCCGGCCTGGGAACGTGAAACAAAGCTTCAGCCATGGGCGGACCAAGAATGTCGTAGTGGAAACCAAGCGCAAACGCGTTGTGGTTCCCAAGCCGGGTGCGGGTAAAGGCGGCAGTGGTGCGTCTCCCGCGACGGATGGATCCCGTCGACCTGCCGGCATCACCGACGCGGAAATGGCCCGCCGCCTGAAGGCGCTGCAGGCTGCCAAGGCGCGTGAAGTCGAAGAAGCCGCGCAGCGCGAGGCCGAGGAAAAGGCCCGTGCCGAAGAGCGTGAGCGCCGCCGCGCCGAGCAGGAAGCCAAGGAACGCGAACAGCGCGAAGCCGAGGAAAAAGCCCGTCGCAAGGCGGAAGAGGAAGAGCGTAAGCGCCTCGAAGCTGAAGAAGCGGCCAAGCGTGCAGCAGCGGCTCCGGCAGCAGAGCCGGAGAAGGCAAAATCTGCCGGTCCCGCCGCAGGTCGTTCTGCGGCCAAACCCGCAGCCCAGGCCCCGCGCAAAGCCGACCGCGAACGCGAAGAGCGTGGCCGTGGTGGCAAAGGCCGCGATCAGGGCCGTCGTTCCGGCAAACTGACACTGGGTCAGGCAACCGGCGAAGGTGGCCGTCAGCGGTCCATGGCCGCAATGAAGCGCAAGCAGGAGCGCGCGCGTCAGAAGGCAATGGGCACCGTCGAGCGTGAAAAGGTCATCCGTGACGTGCAGCTGCCGGAAACCATCGTTGTTTCCGAGCTGGCAAACCGTATGGCGGAACGCGTTGGTGACGTGGTCAAATCGCTCATGAACATGGGCATGATGGTCACTCAGAACCAGTCGATCGACGCCGATACGGCTGAACTGATCATCGAAGAATTCGGCCACAAAGTTGTCCGCGTTTCCGACTCTGACGTCGAAGACGTGATCAAAGAGGTCGAGGACAAGGAAGAAGATCTGCAGCCGCGTCCGCCGGTGATCACCATCATGGGTCACGTCGACCACGGTAAAACCTCGCTGCTGGATGCGATCCGCGATGCGCGGGTTGTGGCTGGCGAAGCAGGCGGTATCACCCAGCACATCGGTGCGTATCAGGTGACCACCGATAGCGGTACCGTACTGAGCTTCCTCGATACGCCGGGCCACGCGGCCTTCACCTCGATGCGCTCTCGCGGTGCTCAGGTGACGGATATCGTGGTTCTGGTTGTGGCTGCCGACGATTCGGTCATGCCGCAGACCATCGAGGCGATCAACCACGCTAAGGCTGCCGGTGTTCCGATGATCGTGGCGATCAACAAGATCGACAAACCTGCCGCCGATCCGAACAAGGTGCGTGCCGAGCTGCTGCAACACGAGGTGATCGTGGAAGCCATGTCCGGCGACGTTCAGGACGTGGAAGTGTCCGCCGTGACCGGCCAGGGTCTGGATGAACTGCTGGAAGCCATCGCGCTTCAGGCGGAAATCCTGGAACTGAAAGCCAACCCGAACCGTGCCGCCCAAGGCGCCGTGATCGAAGCACAGCTGGACGTGGGCCGCGGTCCGGTTGCCACTGTTCTGGTTCAGAACGGTACCCTGCATCAGGGCGACATCTTCGTTGTGGGTGAGCAGTACGGTAAGGTCCGTGCGCTGATCAACGACAAGGGTGAGCGCGTCAAGGAAGCCGGTCCGTCGGTTCCGGTCGAGGTTCTGGGTCTAAACGGCACGCCCGAAGCGGGTGACGTGCTGAACGTGACCGAGACCGAGGCACAGGCCCGCGAAATCGCGGAATACCGCGAGCAGGCCGCCAAGGACAAACGCGCCGCAGCCGGTGCTGCGACCACTCTGGAACAGCTGATGGCCAAGGCTAAGGAAGACGAAAACGTCTCCGAACTGCCGATCCTGGTCAAAGCAGACGTGCAGGGCTCTGCCGAAGCGATCGTTCAGGCGATGGAGAAGATCGGCAACGACGAGGTGCGCGTGCGCGTGCTGCACTCGGGTGTTGGTGCCATCACCGAAACCGATATCGGCCTGGCCGAAGCTTCCGGTGCGCCGGTCATGGGCTTCAACGTTCGTGCCAATACTTCGGCCCGTAACACTGCCAACCAGAAGGGCGTCGAGATCCGCTATTACTCGGTGATCTATGACCTTGTGGATGACGTGAAAGCGGCGGCCTCTGGCCTGCTGTCGGCCGAGATCAAGGAAAACTTCATCGGCTACGCGACCATCAAGGACGTGTTCAAGGTCTCCAACGTCGGCAAGGTTGCCGGCTGTCTGGTCACCGAAGGCGTTGCCCGTCGCTCGGCTGGTGTGCGTCTGCTGCGTGACAACGTTGTGATCCACGAAGGCACGCTGAAAACGCTGAAGCGCTTCAAGGATGAAGTCGCAGAGGTTCAGTCCGGTCAGGAATGCGGTATGGCCTTTGAGAACTACGAAGATATTCGCGCAGGCGATGTCATCGAGATCTTCGAGCGTCAGGAAGTTGAACGTAAGCTCGACTAAGGCGCTGCGACACTCAGAAACAGTCAAAACCCCGGCCTCTGTGCCGGGGTTTTTGCATCTTTGAGGTGGTGGGAGGTCTAGTGCCCGCCAAAACGGCTGAGGGCAGCCGCCGGGCTGCCCTCTATTGCCGTGAGTGATTGGTCTTCAGTGTGCCGCGAAAATCGGTGGTATTCGGAGGCGTTCTGCCGCGCCTACCGGCACCCCGTTGCGGTCGTTGATGTGTGCCTGCATGAACCTGTCCCGGACCAGAAAACATGTGCCCAAATAGGTCCACTTGTTGTCTGATCCTTCGTCAGGGAGAAGTTCAAAAAGGTTCACTGCTAGATAGTGTAACCAGTTTTTGACAAATTGGTTAACAAAATCTTGACGACATGTGCCAAAGCTACAATGGCTAGTGTTTCTACCGACAAATCTCCAATATCCGGTAGTAAATTGCGTCCGGATTGGAGGGGAAGTTGGGGGTATGCAGAGGGCAACCCGCCGGGCAGACCGCCAGTTTTTGAACGCTACAGCCAATCCCGCAGGATCGGAATCAGCGGAATATCGGCCGGAGGCATCGGGTAATCACGCAGCTCTTGCGGCCGCGCCCATTTCAGAACCTGGCCTTCCCGGGCCTGCGGAATGCCCTCCCATTTGCGGCATGCAAACAGCGGCATCAGCAGGTGAAAATCTTCATAGCTGTGGCTGGCAAAGGTCAGCGGCGCCAGGCAGGATTGCCAGGTGTTGATGCCCAGCTCCTCTTCCAGTTCGCGGATCAGCGCCACTTCGGGGGTCTCCCCGGCTTCAACCTTGCCGCCGGGGAATTCCCAAAGCCCGGCCATGGATTTGCCTTCGGGGCGCTGCGCCAGCAGGATCCGCCCTTCGACGTCGATCAGGGCCACGGCCGAGACGAGAACCGTTTTCATGACCGGTAATCCGCGTTGATGGTGATGTATTGATGGGTCAAATCGCAGGTCCAGACCGTTGCCGCGCCATCGCCAAGACCCAGATCCACCTTGATCGTGATCTCGTCCTGTTTCATTTGCGCGGCGCCGTCCTCTTCCTTGTATGAGGGCGCAACCCAGCCTTTTTCGGCCACCAGAACATCGCCGAAGGAGATCGACAGCAGGTCCCGGTCCGCCGCAGCGCCGGATTTTCCGATTGCCATCACCACGCGGCCCCAGTTGGGGTCCTCACCCGCGATTGCGGTTTTCACCAGAGGCGAATTGGCAATCGCCAGCCCGTGGGTCTTGGCATCTGCGTCGCTTTCGGCGCCGGTCACCTGGATCTCGACGAACTTCGTAGCGCCTTCCCCATCGCGGACGACTTGATGCGCCAGATCCAGCATCACGCCCTCCAGCGCCTGCTCAAACTCCGGGTTCCCGGTTGCATCAACGCCCGATGCGCCGGTCGCACAGAGCATCAGGCTGTCCGAGGTCGAGGTGTCGCTGTCTACCGTGATGCAGTTGAAGGTCCGGTCACAGATTTTGGCCAGCTGCGCCTGCAGCGCGCTTTGCTCGACCTTGGCATCGGTGAAGATATAGACCAGCATGGTCGCCATATCAGGCGCAATCATGCCAGATCCTTTGGCGATCCCGGCGATGTTCACGGTCTGCCCGTCGATGGTGACCGTGGCGCCAGCGCCCTTGGCAAAGGTATCGGTGGTCATGATGGCGGCGGCTGCTGCTTCCAGCGCATCGGCATTCAGCCCATCATTCAGCTCGGCGATCTTGGCGACGATCCGATCATGCGGCAGCGGTTCACCAATCACCCCGGTCGAGGCGGTAAAGACGCGCCCCGCGGGTGCCCCAGTGATGCCGGAGACGGCGGCGACGATCTCTCCCACCGAGGTTTGCCCGTGATGACCGGTAAAGGCATTGGAATTGCCCGAGTTGACCAGAATAGCGGCACTCGCCGAAGGATCTGCCCCAAGTTTCTCCTGACAATCGCGCACAGGTGCAGATCGCGTCTTGGAGCGAGTGAACACCCCGGAAACCGTGGTGCCCGGATCCAGTACCGCCAGCATCACATCGGTCCGGTCCTGGTATTTTACACCAGCGGCTGCGGTGGCGAACCGCACGCCTTTGATCGTGGGAAGATCGGGAAATCCGGCCGGAGCCAGTGGAGAACGGGGCAGAGGTTTTGCCATCGGATCAGTTCCTTACCAGGCCAAGATCTTTAATCATCGCGGGGTCCAGCCCTTCGATCTCGGGTCGTTCGATGGTGGCCTCAGCGGTCAGTGCGTTGACGCGATCTTCGACGGCGCGTGTCCGCAGTTCCTGCTCCAGCTCGCCGCGCACTTCGTCAAAGCTGGGCGCGGCAGATTTGCGCCGTTCGCGCAGCAGGATCACGTGCCAGCCGAACTGGGTTTTCACCGGATCAGAGATATCCCCCGACCGCATGGCAAGTACAGCCTCTTCGAATTCGGGAACCATACTACCCAGCCCGAACCAGCCCAGATCTCCGCCGCTTGGCCCGGAGGGGCCGGTCGACCGCGCCTTGGCAGTGGTGGCAAAATCGGCGCCGTCTTCCAGCTCCATCTTGATCTTTTTGGCTTCTTCTTCGGTTTCCACCAGAATGTGCGCCGCGTGGAATTCATCGCCGCCATCGCCGGTAGAGTATTTACGGTCATAGGCCGCGCGCAGGGCTTCCTCACCGGTTGCGTTGGCCATCACCATTTCGATGACATCAGCGGCCAGCAACGCCCGGCTTTCGTTTTCGACCGACAGCTCCACGTAATGGGGCACTTCGCCATGCAATTGCTGTTTCAGCGCCGTCTGCTGGATCAGCTGGTCCAGAATGGCGTTGTACAGCACCTCGTCCGGCAGTTGCTTGTATTGCTGTGGCAGGTTTTCACGGGCCATGATCATGTGACCCAAGGTGATCTCTTCGCCGTTGACTGAGGCCACCACGGTATTGGCATGCGGTGCGGCCTGTACCGACAAAGGCAGCGCCATTACGGCCGCGGTTGCCGCGCCTCGCAGAAAAGTGAGACCTTTCAGCATTCAATTCTTCCTATTCCCGGGCCGCAGCATGGCGCGGCGTTGACACTTATATGCCTGCCGCTTACATCGCCTAAGGGCCAATGGCAGGACCGTCGTTTCCACCTTTGTTTATGGGTTGCGGGCAGGGCGGGCAAGCCTGCCTTAGGTCAGAAGCCATGACAGGACCGTGGGAGAGCACATGCTGGGTATCGGAACACTCGCCAAAAAGATTTTCGGCACACCGAATGACCGAAAAATCAAGGCGACGCGGCCGCTGATCGCAAAGATCAACGCGCTGGAACCCGAATTCGAAAAGCTCAGCGACCAGGGTCTGATCGAGAAAACCGAAGAGCTGCGCAAACGCGCGCTGGATGGTGAAGCCCTCGACGCTCTGTTGCCCGAAGCCTTTGCCAACGTACGCGAAGGGGCCCGCCGGGCGCTGGGTCTGCGGGCCTTTGATACGCAGCTGATGGGCGGTGTCTTCCTGCATCAGGGCAATATCGCCGAGATGAAAACGGGTGAGGGTAAGACACTTGTCGCCACTTTCCCGGCCTACCTCAATGCGCTGACCGGTAAGGGCGTGCATGTGGTTACGGTGAACGAATACCTGGCCAAACGTGACAGCGAATGGATGGGCAAGGTCTTTGAACAGCTGGGCATGACCACAGGCGTGATCTGGTCCGGTCAGCCCGACGATCAGAAGATGGCCGCCTACCAGTCCGATGTGACCTATGCGACCAACAACGAATTGGGCTTTGACTACCTGCGCGACAACATGAAGCCCAGCCTAGACCAAGTGTTCCAGAAGTATCACAACTTTGCCATCGTCGATGAGGTCGACTCGATCCTGATCGACGAGGCACGTACGCCGCTGATCATTTCCGGCCCGGCTGAAGATCGCTCCGAGCTTTATACCACCATCGACACGGTGATCCCGCTCTTGAGCGAGGAACACTACGAGATCGACGAGAAGACCCGCGGTGTGACCTTCACCGAAGAGGGCAACGAATACCTTGAGCAGAAGCTGATCGAACGCGGCCTGCTGGAAGAGGGGGCCTCGCTCTATGACCCCGAAAGCACCACCGTGGTGCACCACGTCAACCAGGCCCTGCGCGCGCATAAACTGTTCCAGCGTGACAAGGACTACATCGTGCGCGATGGCGAGGTTGTGCTGATCGACGAATTCACCGGCCGCATGATGGCCGGGCGCCGCCTGTCCGAAGGCCTGCATCAGGCCATCGAAGCCAAGGAAGAGGTGCAGATCCAGCCCGAGAACACGACGCTGGCTTCGGTGACCTTCCAGAACTATTTCCGCCTTTATGACCGCCTGTCGGGCATGACCGGTACTGCCATGACCGAAGCCGAGGAATTCGCCGAGATCTATGGTCTGGGCGTGGTCGAGGTTCCGACCAACCGGCCGATTGCACGGGTGGACGAGGACGACCAGGTCTACCGCACCGCGATGGAAAAATACCGCGCGATGATCGAAGAGACCAAGAAGGCCCATGCCAAGGGGCAGCCGGTTCTTCTGGGCACCACCTCGATCGAGAAATCCGAACTGCTGAGCCAGATGCTGCAGCAGGAAGGCATCGAACACAACGTGCTGAACGCGCGCCACCACGAGCAGGAAGCGCAGATCGTCGCCGATGCCGGGCGGCTTGGTGCGGTGACCATCGCCACCAACATGGCTGGCCGGGGTACCGATATTCAGCTGGGCGGCAACGTCGACATCAAGGTGATGGCCGCGCTTGAGGCCAACCCCGATGCCGATCCTGCCGAGCTACGCGCCGCCGAGGAAGCCAAGCACGCCGAAGAAAAGCAGAAGGTTCTGGACGCGGGCGGCCTGTTCGTGATGGCCTCTGAACGCCACGAAAGCCGCCGTATCGACAACCAGCTGCGCGGCCGTTCGGGCCGTCAGGGTGACCCGGGCCGTACACGGTTCTATCTCAGCCTCGAAGACGACCTGATGCGGATTTTCGGGTCCGAGCGCCTCGACAAGGTGCTGTCCTCGCTGGGCATGAAAGAAGGCGAAGCGATCATTCACCCCTGGGTGAACAAATCGCTGGAACGTGCCCAGGCCAAGGTCGAAGGCCGCAACTTCGACATGCGCAAGAACGTGCTGAAGTTCGACGACGTGATGAACGACCAGCGCAAGGTGATCTTTGGCCAGCGCCGTGAAATCATGGCGGCAGAGGATCTGTCCGAGATCGTCAATGATATGCGTCACGAGGTGATCGACGACCTGATCGACACTTACATGCCGCCCAAGACCTACGCCGAACAGTGGGACACCGCAGGCCTTCAGGCTGCTGTGCTTGAAGGGCTGGGCATCGACGCGCCGGTGGCCGAATGGGCTGCCGAGGAAGGCGTCGACGACGAACAGATCCGCGAACGGCTTGAGGTCGCAAGCGATGCGCTGATGGCGGAAAAGACCGAAGCCTTCGGTCCGGAAAACATGCGCAACATCGAAAAGCAGGTGCTGCTGCAGACCATCGACGCCAAGTGGCGCGAACATCTGCTGACGCTGGAGCATCTGCGCTCGGTCGTGGGCTTCCGCGGTTATGCGCAGCGTGATCCGCTGAACGAGTATAAGAACGAAAGCTTCCAGCTGTTCGAAAGCATGCTCGACTCCCTGCGCGAAGACGTTGCCAAGCAGCTGAGCCGCGTGCGTCCGATGAACGAAGAAGAGCAGCGCCAGATGATGATGGAAATGGCAGCCCGCCAGGCCGCCATGCAGCAAATGGCCTCCGCTGGCGGCGCACCTGCGCCTGCTGCAGAAGGCGAAGCTGTTGCTGAACTCGCGGAAGAGCCCGCGCCCGGATTTGTCGAGGATGATCCCGAAACCTGGGGCAACCCGTCGCGCAATGACAAATGCCCCTGTGGATCGGGCAAGAAGTTCAAACATTGCCACGGGCGTCTGGCCTGAGATACGCCTGCATCCCCGGTTGAACGCCAGCCGTTTTGACCGGGGATCGGCCCCTGATTTGGCCTGACCGCACGCGGGGGCCATTCAGACAGAGATATTAAAATTCTCTTTATTCTGCCCGAATCTCTCCCGCAGGCGGCCACAAACTAGCCGCCTTTCCCATGCTACACTTCCTTAACCTATCCAGGGTGTGGAGTGTGTGATGATGGACAAACGTATCTTGATCTTGAGCAGCGGAACCGTGGCCTGTGCGCTGGGGATCGGCTTTTTCATGCAGCAGTCCGCCGCTCCGCGTATCTATGAAACACCGGAGATCAGTGCCGCGTCGGTGCAGGTCCCGGCCGATCCGGATCTGTCCGAGCTGACCATCGAGAACATCACGCTGACCTCGGTTCCGCACGAAGATCCGGCGCCGCAGCAGGCAGAGACCGTGCAGGCCGAAGCGGTCGTCGCCAAGGATGACTGCGCCCTGTCGGTCGCAGCTAATGCACTGCCCGGTGCCATGGTTAAACTCGACGTATCCGCGCCCTGCCAGGCGGGAAAGCGGCTGACGGTGCATCATCAGGGCATGATGTTCACGGTAGCGCTGGATGATGCGGGCCATCTGACACAAGAGGTGCCAGCCCTGGCCACTTCGGCGGTATTCATCATCGAGCCGCAGGACGGGATGGCCGAAGTCGCGGTGGTACCGGTGCCGGACCTTTCCGAAATCGACCGCGTCGCGCTGCAATGGACCGGCAACAGCGGTTTTGAAATTCATGCCCGCGAAAACGGCGCCGACTATGGCGCGCCGGGGCATGTCTGGCATGGTTCTGATCCGGCCTCTGGCATGGGCCATATGGTGCGGCTGGGTGATGACAGCCAGTTGGCGCCGCGTCTGGCCGAGGTTTACAGCTTCCCGCGCGCCGCCGAACAAGCCGGTGAAACGGTGGAAATCAGCGTCGAGGCAGAGATCACCGCGATCAACTGTGGCCGTGATGTTGAGGCGCAGGCCCTGACCCTGCATCGGGCTGGCGGGCAGAGCAAATTGCAGACCCGTGACCTGACGCTGGCAATCCCCGATTGCGCGGCCAAGGGTGACTTTCTGGTGTTGAATAATCTGTTGGAAAACCTGAAAATCGCCTCCAACTGATCCGCATTCATTCCAGGATTTCTCATGGCTTTCTTTCGTGCGGCGATTTGCGCCGCACTTCTTCTGTCCGGAACTGTCACATCGCTGGCCGCCCAGGATGTCACGCTGTCTTCTCCCGATGGGGCCGTGGAAATCACCGGCAACCTGTTGGGATTCGACGGAGAATATTACCGCGTCGACACCAAGTTCGGCGAGTTGACCGTCGACGGATCCGGGGTCAGCTGTGACGGGCCGGGCTGTCCCAGCCTGTCGGATTACGTGGCAGAGATCACTCTATCGGGGTCCTCGACCATGGCAGAGGTCCTGCTGCCCGCCCTGATCGAAGGGTTTGCCCTGCGCAACGGCTACCAGACGCGCCGCGATCCGCTGCCCGGCGACAATTTCGAATATGTTCTGCTGCGCGGGGATCGTCCCGCCGCCCGGTTCGATTTTTTCGTCAGCAATACCGACGAAGGCTTTGCTGATCTTCTGGCGGATGAGGCCGATATCGTCATGGCGCTGCGGGAAATCCGCCCGGCCGAGCGCGAACACGCGCAGGCGGCTGGCATGGGGGATATGACGGGCCCGTCGCGTAGCCGGGTTCTGGCGCTTGATGCGATGGTGCCGCTGGTGTCGCCGGAAAACCCGGTGCAGCGTATCTCTCTGCCGCAGCTGGTTGCGATCCTTTCCGGTGAGATCACCAACTGGTCCGAGCTGGGCGGCGCCGATGCACCGATTTCCCTGCACCTGCCGGTCGAAGGCTCCGGCCTGGCCCAGGCGGTTGAGGACAAGCTGCTGGCCCCGGCCAAGGCGACATTAATGCCTGATCTGCGTCGCCATGACCGGCACAGCACGATGGTGCGCATGGTTGCCACGGACCCCTTCGCACTCGCTATCGGCAGTTTTGCCAATACGGGCACCGCGCGAGCGCTGACCCTGACCGGGCCATGTGGGTTCTCCCTGCGCGCGACGCGCCGGTCGATCAAGACTGAGGATTACCCGCTGACCTCTCCCATGTTCCTTTACCTGCCGGAACGACGGCTGCCCAAGGTGGCGCGGGATTTCCTCAGCTACGTGCGTGGTCCCGGCGCGCAGATTGTGATCCGCAGGGCGGGATTCGTCGATCAGGCGCCGGAACGCGTGTCGATCGCTGCTCAGGGGGACCGGCTGGCCAACGCGATAGAGGCGGCAGGGCCAGAGGTGGATCTGGAAGAACTGCAGCGGCTGACATCTACTCTGCGCGGGCTCCAGAGGCTGACAACATCCTTCCGGTTTGAACCGGGTTCAACCCGCCCTGATGCCCAGTCCCGCAGCAATATCGAGCAATTGGGCCGGGCGCTGGAGGCCGGGATCTACGATTCGCACAGGTTGCTCTTCGTCGGCTTCTCCGACGGAGTGGGACCGGCTGAGACAAACCGCAAGATCGCCATCAAGCGGGCCAATGCGGTGCGCGATGCGGTGGCGGCAGCGGCAGAGACCGCCAATCTCGACCGGGTAGAGATCGACGTGGCTGCCTTTGGTGAGGCTCTGCCCATGGCCTGCGATGACAGCGCCTGGGGCCGCGAGGTGAACCGCCGGGTCGAAGTCTGGGTACGCTGACCCCTGCGGTGGGTGCCAGAGCTACAGATACCCGTGGCTGCGAAAGCTGAGTTCGGATGATTTTCCGATGATCAGGTGATCGTGCAGGGTGATGTCAAGCGCGGTCAGGGCGTTCTCAATGGTTGCGGTCATGCTGATATCGCTTTCCGAGGGGGTCGGATCGCCCGAGGGGTGATTGTGCACCAGAATCACAGCGCTGGCGTTCACCTCCAGCGCCCGTTTGGCGACCTCGCGCGGGTAGACCGGCACATGATCGACGGTGCCGCGGGCCTGTTCCTCATCCGCGATCAGCACGTTCTTGCGGTCCAGGAACAGCACCCGGAATTGCTCGACTTCAGAGTGGGACATGGTGGTGTGGCAGTAGTCCAGCAGCGCATCCCAACTGGATAGCACCTGCCGCTGCATGATGCGGGAACGCGCCATTCGGTGGGCGGCGGCCTCCAGCACCTTAAGGTCGGTGATCACCGCTTCGCCGATGCCTTTCACCCGCAACAGGCGCTCTGCCGGGGCGGTGATGACCCGGTTGAAATCGCCAAAGGTATCCATCAGTCGGCGTGCCAGCGGTTTGACGTCCTGACGCGGGATAGACCGGAACAGTATCAGCTCAAGCAGCTCATAATCTGGCATGGCTGCCGCGCCGCCCTCCATGAACCGCAGGCGCAGCCGGGCGCGGTGATCCTTGATATAGGACGGTAGGCGTCCGGCAGGCACCAGCGCATCGCGCGCTTCGTCACTGCAATCAAACAGTGGCAGGGTCTTGTCCCGGAATGCGCCAGCTTTCACCACGATCACCATCGTTGAAGGTATCAGGCCTGTCCTCGGTATTAAGGGCCAGCGCAGTGGGCTGCACAAAGTAAAAACGCCCCACGAGGGGGCGTTTTTGCGATGGTATTCGACCCGAAAGCCGGGGAGGGTTCAGGGGCTTACCCCTTCATTCCGTCCCAGAAGCTTTTGACCGAGGAGAAGAAGCTGCGGGATTCCGGGTTCGTGTTCTCTTCCGAGAGATCTTCGAACTCGCGCAGCAGTTCCTTTTGTCGGGAGGTCAGGTTGACCGGTGTTTCCACGGCCAGCTCGATGAACATGTCACCGGGGCTGCCGCCACGCAGCGCGGGCATACCCTTGCCGCGCAGGCGCATCTGACGGCCCGACTGGCTGCCTTCGGGGATCTGGACGCGTCCACGGCCGCCGTCGATGGTCGGCACCTCGATGGCACCGCCCAGGGCAGCTTTGGCCATCGACACGGGCACCCGGCAATAAAGATTGTTGCCGTCGCGTTCGAACAGGTCGTGCGGTGAAACCTCGACAAAGATGTAGAGGTCGCCCGGAGGCCCGCCGCGCAGGCCCGCCTCGCCTTCGCCCGCCAGACGGATCCGTGTGCCGGTTTCCACGCCCGCCGGAATATTCACCGACAGCGAGCGGTCCTTTTCCACGCGGCCATGGCCGTGGCAGGTTTTGCACGGGTTCTTGATGATCTGGCCCAGGCCCGAACAGGTCGGACAGCTGCGCTCCACCGTGAAAAAGCCCTGTTGCGCACGGACCTTACCCATGCCCGAACAGGTCGGGCAGGTGGTGGGTTCGACCCCACCTTCGGCACCGGTTCCCTCGCAGGAGGTACAGGCGACCGAGGTCGGAACCTTGATCGTCTTGTGCAGCCCGGAGAAGGCCTCTTCCAGGGTGACGCGCAGGTTATAGCGCAGATCCGCGCCGCGCGATGCGCGCTGACGCCCGCCGGCCTGGCCACGGCCCCCCATGAAATCGCCAAACAGGTCGTCGAAGACATCGGAGAAGGCAGAGGAGAAATCTCCGCCGCCCGGATGGCCGCCACGGGGACCGCCGCCACCGCCCATGCCGTTTTCAAAGGCCGCATGACCATAGCGGTCATAGGCTGCCTTCTTCTCGGCGTCCTTCAGAACCTCGTAGGCCTCGTTGGCCTCTTTGAACTGCGCTTCGGCATCCGGGTTATCGGCATTGCGATCCGGGTGCAGTTCCTTGGCTTTCTTGCGATAGCCTTTTTTGATTTCCTCGGCGGTGGCGCCTTTGGCCACCCCGAGAATGTCGTAATAGTCGCGTTTTGACATCGGTTTACCCCTTCTGCCTCAACGTAAAACGGGCCAGTCCGGGGTCCGGACCGGCCCGAGGGTCAAGCCAATGATTCAGACCTTAGCGCTTGTCGCCGTCCAGGTCTTCGAATTCGGCATCCACGATGTCGTCGTCGCCCGGGCCGCTGGCTTCGTCAGCGGCTGTGGGTTCTTCTTCACCTTCTTCAGCCTGCGCCTTGTAGATCGCTTCGCCCAGTTTCATCGCCGCTTCGGTGACGTTCTGGATGCCAGCCTTGATCTTCTCGGCGTTGGCTTTGTCGCTTTCCAGGTCGTCCTTCAGCGCGGCAACCGCCAGTTCGATCACTTCGACGGTGGACGGGTCCACCTTGTCGCTGTGCTCTTCGAGCGACTTCTCGGTCGAATGGATCAGGCTTTCGGCCTGGTTCTTCGCTTCGATCAGTTCGCGGCGTTCCTTGTCCGCCTCGGCGTTGTCCTCGGCGTCCTTGACCATCTTTTCGATGTCGTCATCGGACAGACCGCCCGAAGCCTGAATGGTGATCGTCTGCTCTTTGCCGGTCGCCTTGTCCTTGGCGCCGACCGAAACGATACCGTTGGCGTCGATGTCAAAGGTCACTTCGATCTGCGGCATGCCGCGCGGTGCCGGTGGGATGTCCTCGAGGTTGAACTGACCGAGCATCTTGTTGTCGGCAGCCATCTCGCGCTCACCCTGGAATACACGAATGGTCACGGCGTTCTGGTTGTCTTCCGCGGTCGAGAACACCTGCGACTTCTTGGTCGGGATGGTGGTGTTGCGGTCGATCAGGCGGGTGAAGACACCACCCAGGGTTTCGATACCCAAGCTCAGCGGGGTCACGTCGAGCAGAACAACGTCTTTCACGTCACCCTGCAGAACACCGGCCTGAATGGCGGCGCCCATGGCAACCACTTCGTCCGGGTTCACACCCTTGTGCGGCTCTTTACCGAAGAACTTGGTCACCTCTTCGATGACTTTCGGCATCCGGGTCATACCACCGACCAGAACCACCTCATCAATGTCGGACGCGGACAGACCGGCGTCTTTCAGAGCTGCGGCGCAGGGCTTCATCGAAGCCTTGATCAGGTCGCCAACCAGGCTTTCCAGCTTGGCGCGGGTCAGTTTCATGACCATGTGCAGCGGCTGGCCCGAGGACGGATCCATCGAGATGAACGGCTGGTTGATTTCGGTCTGCGAGCTGGAGGACAGTTCGATCTTGGCTTTTTCAGCGGCTTCTTTCAGTCGCTGCAGGGCCATCTTGTCCTTGGTCAGGTCGACCTGGTGCTCTTTCTTGAACTGATCTGCCAGGTAGTTGACGATGCGCATGTCAAAGTCTTCACCACCGAGGAAGGTGTCGCCGTTGGTCGACTTCACTTCGAACAGGCCGTCGTCGATTTCCAGAATGGTCACGTCGAAGGTACCACCACCAAGGTCATAAACCGCGATGGTCTGGGTGTCTTCCTTGTCGAGGCCATAGGCCAGCGCGGCGGCTGTCGGCTCGTTGATGATACGCAGGACTTCAAGACCGGCGATCTTGCCTGCGTCTTTGGTGGCCTGACGCTGTGCGTCGTTGAAATAGGCAGGCACGGTGATGACGGCCTGGGTCACTTCCTCACCGAGGTAGGACTCCGCGGTCTCTTTCATCTTGCCGAGAATGAAGGCCGAGATCTGGCTCGGCGAATACTTCTCACCCTTGGCTTCGACCCATGCGTCGCCATTGCCGCCGCTGATCACGTTGAACGGCAGGTTTTTCTTGTCTTTTGCCAGATCCGCATCGTCAAACCGGCGGCCGATCAGGCGCTTGACGCCGAAGATGGTGTTGTCCGGGTTGGTGACGGCCTGACGTTTGGCGGGCTGGCCAACCAGACGCTCTTCGTCGGTGAATGCGACGATGGACGGAGTGGTGCGGGTCCCTTCGGCGTTTTCAATCACGCGCGGCTGCGAACCATCCATGATGGCAACGCAGGAGTTGGTGGTCCCGAGGTCGATCCCGATAACTTTGCTCATTTTCGATCCCTTTTCTTTTCAAGGCGATTTCCCGAGACCTGGACCCGTTTTGGCATCCAGACCCCGATTTCGGTGCCAGGAGGTCTGCATCTCCCGGCGTCACGGCGTATATAGGGAGCGGAATTTGCCCCTGCAAGCGCCTGAACGCGTCGAGAAAGACGATTCAATGCGCTTTTTTGCATGGGCCGTGGTTAAGAATGGAATAACGGCGATGAGCAAGCTGCGCCTGCGCGGGTTCGAGATTTACAAAAGCCATCTGACCCCCGATGCGCAGCGGAACCTGATCGCGGCGTTGCGCCCGGTTCTGAAGGCGGCGCCGCTGTTTTCGCCTGTGGTGCCTGGAGGCGGGCAGATGTCGGTGCGCATGACCTCGGCTGGGGCGTTCGGCTGGTATTCCGACGCCGAGGGCTACCACTACGCTCCAAAGCACCCGCGCGGCAGCGACTGGCCCGCGATCCCAGAACCGATTCTCGACATCTGGCGGGAACTGACGGGGTTGGAGCGTCTGCCCGATTGCTGTCTTATCAACTACTACGGCGAAGACGCGCGCATGGGTCTGCATCAGGACAAGGACGAGGCGGATTTCTCCTATCCGGTTGTGTCCATTTCCCTTGGTGATGACGGTCTGCTGCGCCTTGGTAATCCGACACGCGGCGGCAAGACGGATTCGCTCTGGCTCAATTCCGGCGACGTGGTGGTCATGGGCGGAGAGGCGCGGCTGGCCTATCATGGGGTGGACCGGATCCGGTTCAAGTCTTCGCGGCTCTTGCCCAAAGGTGGGCGGCTCAATCTGACGCTGCGCGTTGTGACTTAAAGCGTTGGGCCAGGTCTGGGGCTGCGTCTTCCAGCCAATGTACGTCGGCGCAGGCTGCCACAGCTGCCCCTGCGGCGCTGTTGAAACGGCGATCACCAAAATAGCCGATGGAGAACCAGCCACGTCCGTCTTCGGGTTCGCGCCGGAACAGGTCAAACCCGAACGAGCCATCATCCCGCCGGAAGATATCGACGCAGATGCTGTTGGTGCCGTCAGGCAGGTTGACCGAAGCAAGAACGTGGTGTGGGTGCGCCACTATCGGCGCGCGCTCCAGCTGAGCGAGACGTGGCGGCGGGTGTAGAATTCACCCATTAGGCCGATCATCACTAGCACCAGCCCCACCGAGGCGGCGTATTGCCATGTGCTGTGGTGGGGATTGTAGTTGATGAAGACATAGCCGCGCGACTGGTCGATGCAGTGGAACAGTGGGTTCCAGTCGAACATGGCCAGCATGAAGGTCGGCAGGGTATTGGCGAGGAACATCTTGCCCGAGGCGATCATGTTGGCGCGCTGGTAGATCATCGAGAAGATACCAACGAGGCTGGGCGCCCAGGGCTTCATCACCAGAAAGACAAGCCCGACCGCCGCGCCAGTGAACCAAGCCAGCAGAACCATACCAAAGGCGCCGATGGGTTGTTCGATATGCACCGGGGTAAAGGCGACGTGATAGACGAACAGGATGATCAGCAGCGACAGCACCTGAATATAAAGCGAGCCAAGCGCCGCTGACAGGATCGCCACCATGGTGTTCATCGGCGCGTGCTGCATCATCGGGCTGCTGGGCCCCTCTGCGCCGGCGACGGCGCTGACGGTTTTGGTATGGGTGAGGAACAGGAAGATCCCCGACAGCACATAAAGCAGAAAGTCGCCGCGAATGGCAGAGCCGCGCATGCCCAGAACCGCGAACATGATGTAAAAGGCCGCGACGAACAGAACAGCCTGCAACAGGTTGAGCCCCAGAGCGATCAGCGCGTTGTTGTGTTTCGACCGTACGCTCCGCACGACCGAATGAAAGACCACCTCGCCCATGGCGATGAGTCCGGAAACCGACGTTTTTTGCGTGCGAACCTGAAACATGTGGCCTGTAATCTGCGTTTGTTGCGGATTGGGGGACGGGCTGCTTGCCGTTCCAAAACAGAGCCACCATAAGGGGGCGCAGGAAAATTTTCAATTAACCCCTGGTCTGGGAGACGCCGAATTGACCTATGAAGAGCTCGTACCCGTGATCCGCCGGCTGGCGATCGAAGCCGGCAACAAGATCATGGAGATCTACAATTCGGATGATTTCGATGTGAAGGTGAAATCGGACGACAGCCCCGTCACCGCCGCTGACGAGGCCGCGGATGCTCTGATCTCTGCAGGTCTTCGCGCGGCGTTCCCGGACATGATGCTGGTCACCGAAGAGCAGAGCGCCTCGCACAAGGAACGCGGTGACACCTTCCTGATTGTCGACCCGCTGGATGGCACCAAGGAATTCATTCACCGCCGCGGCGATTTCACCGTGAACATCGCGCTGGTGGAAAAAGGCGTGCCGACCCGCGGCGTCGTCTATGCCCCGGCCAAGGAGCGCATGTTCTTCACTCTCGCTGATGGCTCTTCGGTAGAGGAAACCGGTGCCTTTGACCCTGAGACTGTTGGAGCCACATCTCCGATCCGCGTTGCCTCCAGCGACAATGCGGCGCTGATGGTGGTGGCCTCGAAATCGCACCGGGATCAGGCGACCGACGACTACATCAACAAGTACAGCGTCAAGGACATGAAGAGCGCGGGCTCTTCGCTTAAGTTCTGCCTCGTGGCCACCGGCGAAGCGGATCTTTACCCCCGCGTGGGCCGCACCATGGAGTGGGATACAGCGGCCGGCCACGCGGTCCTGTCGGGTGCAGGTGGCAAAGTGGTGCGTTTCGACGATCATTCCCCCCTTGTTTACGGCAAAGAGGGCTATGCGAACCCGTTTTTCATCGCTTACGCTCCGGGCGTTGAATTGAAAGAGGCCTGATGTCTGTCCTGATCGTCATCCCCGCGCGCTACGCGTCGACACGCTATCCGGGCAAGCCGCTTGTGGAATTGACCGGAGCCACCGGTGAAAAGCAGACCCTGATCGAACGATCCTGGCGGGCGGCCTGTGCTGTCGATGGGGTCGACCGGGTCGTTGTCGCGACGGATGACGACAGGATTCGCAGCGCGGCAGAAGGTTTTGGCGCCGAGGTCGTGATGACCTCGGAAAGCTGCGCCAACGGCACCGAGCGCTGCGCCGAGGCCCATGCGGCGCTGGGCGGCGGTTACGAGGTCGTCGTGAACCTTCAGGGGGATGCGCCGCTGACGCCGCATTGGTTCATCGAAGATTTGGTCAAAGCTCTGCGCGCAGCCCCGGGCATGGGGTTGGCGACGCCGGTGCTGCGCTGTGATGGCGCAACGCTCAACAGTCTTCTGGCAGATCGGCGCGCGGGTCGCGTCGGTGGCACCACTGCAGTCTTCGCGGCGGACCACAGCGCACTCTATTTTTCCAAAGAAGTGCTGCCTTTTTGTGCAAATGCCTATAAGGATGGCGAAAATACGCCAGTTTTCCACCATGTCGGCGTCTACGCCTACCGTCCCGACGCACTTGCCGCCTATCCTGATTGGCAGACAGGGCCGCTGGAAACCTTGGAAGGGCTGGAGCAGCTTCGTTTTCTTGAAAACGGTCGCAAGGTTCTGTGTGTCGAGGTCACCGCGCGGGGGCGCGAATTCTGGGAGCTGAACAATCCGGAAGATGTGCCCAGGATAGAGGAGATGATGTCTCGAATGGGAGCGGCCTAACCAAAGGGTGGCCAACGGGAGGTCTCTGAATAGGGGTAAAACATGGCCCAATGTCATCAAAAACCCTTTTTTTGGTGTTTTTGTATAGGGTGAAACGGACAGGGATTGCGCAGCAGGTGAAGTGCGCGACCCTGTGGGGCCGGAACCAGTGAGGGCAGTATGCCCCGAAAATAATTGAGAGAACACCATGCGTAAAAAAGTAACGAAGGCGATTTTCCCTGTGGCGGGTCTGGGTACACGGTTTTTGCCTGCGACCAAATCGGTGCCCAAGGAAATCATGACGCTGGTGGATCGCCCCCTGGTGCAATATGCCATCGACGAGGCTCGCGAGGCGGGGATCAAGGAATTCATCTTCGTGACCTCGCGCGGTAAGGGGGCATTGGAAGACTATTTTGACCAGGCCCCGATATTGGAGCAGGAACTGCGCAAGAAAGGTAAGGATGCGCTGCTCGAAACTCTGAAGCACACCAATATGGAAAGCGGCGCCATCGCCTACATCCGCCAGCATCAGGCCCTGGGTCTGGGCCATGCGGTCTGGTGCGCGCGGCGGCTGATCGCCAACGAGCCCTTCGCGGTAATCCTGCCCGACGATGTGATCGCGGCGGAAACTCCCTGTCTCAAGCAGATGGTTGAGGCCTATGCTGAAACCGGCGGTAACATGGTGGCCGCAATGGAAGTCGCGCCGGAGAAGGCTGGTGCCTACGGTGTTCTGGATGTGAAGAACGACATGGGATCGGTGGTCGAGGCCCGTGGCATGGTCGAAAAACCGGCTATGGGCGAGGCGCCCTCTAATCTGGCGGTGATTGGCCGTTACATTCTGGAGCCCTCGGTGCTGCGCAATCTCAACAAGATGAAGCAGGGTGCGGGCGGAGAGATTCAGCTGACCGACGCCATTGCCCAGGACATCCAAAAAGATGTGCCTGTTTATGGCTATCGCTTCCGCGGCCAGCGCTTTGATTGCGGTTCCAAGGCAGGTTTCCTGCAGGCCACTGTCGCCTTTGCCCTGGGGCGTGAGGAATTGCGGGATGAGCTGCTGCAGTATATCACCGAAATCGCTCAGGTCGGACAGGCTGCCGAGTAGGATACACTGGCCAGCCTCTGGTTTTGAGACCGGGTAATACAGGATCGAATTAGGGGTATACGGACAGTGGCAAATGTTCTGGTGACCGGCGGTGCCGGCTATATTGGCTCGCATGCATGTAAGGCGCTGAAGGCGGCGGGGTGTACACCCGTCACTTATGACAATCTGGTCACCGGTTGGCAGGACGCGGTCAAATTCGGCCCGTTTGAAAAGGGCGACCTTGCGGATCGTGCTCGTCTCGACGAGGTATTCACCACCTATCAGCCGGTCGCGGTGATGCATTTTGCGGCCCTTAGTCAAGTCGGGGAGGCGATGAGCCAGCCAGGCCGCTACTGGGCCAATAACACAGGTGGATCCTTGAACCTGATCGAAGCCGCGGTTGCTGCCGGGTGCCTTGATTTCGTATTCTCCTCGACCTGTGCCACCTATGGCGAGCACGATAACGTGGTGCTGGATGAAAACACACCGCAGCTGCCGCTCAACGCCTATGGCGCCAGCAAACGCGCGGTCGAGGATATCCTGAAGGATTTCGGTGCCGCCTATGGGCTGCGTTCGGTGATCTTTCGCTATTTCAACGTGGCTGGCGCCGATCCCGAGGCGGAAGTCGGCGAATTCCACCGTCCCGAAACCCATCTGGTGCCGCTGGTGCTGGATGCGATCGACGGCAAGCGCGATGCGCTGACCATCTTCGGTACTGATTACGACACTCCCGATGGAACCTGCATCCGCGACTATGTGCATGTCTGCGATCTGGTGGATGCCCATGTTCTGGGCCTTCAGTGGCTGAAGGATGGCAAGGGCAGCCAGATCTTCAACCTCGGTACCGGCAGCGGGTTTTCGGTGCGCGAGGTCATGGACAAGGCTGAAGAGGTCACCGGCAGCAAGGTACCTTGCACCGTGGGGCCGCGCCGGGCGGGCGATTGCACCAAACTGGTGTCGGGATCGACCCGGGCGATCACAGATCTGGGCTGGAACCCACAGCGTTCCAGTCTTGAGATAATGATCGCTGATGCCTGGAAATGGCATCAGACGGGCAATTACGAGGCCTGAGCATGGAGCCGCTCCGCCCCGCCGCCGAGATGCCGGATATCGGCTGGCGTGCGGCCTACCGGATGCGGTGGAAACGGCGGCGGCTTCTGTGGCGCTCCTGGCGCTCTCGTCACCAGCTGAGCCTGTTGCGCGATCAGACAGCGGCAATCGGGGCAGAGGACATTCTGGCCTTTGTTGTGCTGCGTAACGAGGCGACGCGGCTGCCGTATTTCCTGGACTATTACCGGCGCCTCGGCGTCGGGCACTTCCTGATCATCGACAACGGCAGTGATGATGGCAGCGCAGAGATGCTGCGGCAGCAATCCGATGTCTCACTCTGGCAGACTTCCGCGGGCTACAAGGCCTCCCGCTTTGGGCTAGACTGGCTGACCTTCCTGCTGATGACCTATGGCAGGGATCACTGGTGCCTGACGGTGGATGCGGATGAACTGCTGACCTATGGCGGCATTGCCACCCATGATCTGCGTGCGCTGACCGAACTGCTGGACCGCAGCGGGCAGGTCGGGTTTGGCGCCATGATGCTGGATCTTTATCCGCGCGGGCCGCTGAATCAGGTCAGCTACAGGCCGGGTCAGAACCCGCTGGAGGTTTTGCAGTGGTTCGATGCGGTGCCTTACCGTGCGGTCCGGCAGCACCCGATGGGAAACCTGTGGCTGCAGGGCGGCGCGCGGGAGCGGGTGTTCTTTGCCGGGGAGCCACATCGCTCTCCGACGTTGAACAAGATCCCGCTGATCCGCTGGAACCGCCGCTACGCCTATGTCAATTCGACTCATGCGGCGCTGCCGCCGGCGCTGAACGCCCTATACGACGGGCCGGGCGGGCCGCAGCCGTCGGGCGTGCTGCTGCACACAAAATTCCTGCCCGAAATTGTCGCAAAATCGGCAACAGAAAAGCAGCGAAAACAGCACTTCCATACGCCCGAGGATTTCGATCCTTATTACGATCACCTGACCTCGGCCCCGGACCTGTGGTTTGAGAACGCTTTGAAATACACGGGGCCAGAGCAACTGGCCGATCTGGGGTTGATGCGGGCGCCCGAGTGGTAGGGTGTGAATTACCCGAGTTCGGTGGTGCGTGTAGCCCCCGTAACTGTTTCTAAATTCGTTGTTAATAGAATCGGCGCGTGACATATTGCGCGCAGGCAGTCGCGCGCCGGGGCGTGCCCGCGCGGGTCATACGGGGTCGGAAACAGACGGATATGGAGTAGCCGTGGGTCTTTGGGATTCATACCGCATGCGTGTGCGTCGCAGGTACAGGCTGGCCCGGGCCTTGCGCAAATCCCGTGAACTCAAGACCATTCAGGACAACACCGGCCAGATCCGGCCGGATGATATCCTGCTGGTTTCCACGATGCGGAACGAGAAGATCCGCCTGCCCTATTTTCTCGACTATTACCGGGACCTTGGGGTCGATCACTTTCTCCTTGTCGATAACGGATCGCAGGACGGCACCTGTGACTATCTGCAGGGCATGCCGGATGTGTCCCTCTGGCACAGCGACGCGAGCTACCGGCGGGCAAACTACGGCGTGGACTGGATGAATGCGCTGAAACGCCGCTATGCCCATGGGCATTGGGTGTTGGTGGTCGACCCGGATGAGCTGTTCATCTATCCCTTCTGCGACACACGCCCGATCCGGGCGCTGACCGATTGGCTGGACAATTCCGCGATCCGCAGTTTTGCCGCCATGCTGATCGATGTTTATCCCAAGGGGCAGGTCACCGATGCGGCTTATCAGCCCGGTCAGGATCCTTTGGAAATCGCCAACTGGTTCGACAGCGGAAATTACACGATCAGCCCGAACCCGACCTATGGCAACCTGTGGATCCAGGGCGGCCCCCGTGCGCGCATGTTCTTTGCCGACCGGCCAAAGAAGGCACCGGCGCTGAACAAGATACCACTGGTCAAATGGGACCGAAAATACGCTTATGTCAGCTCGACCCACGCACTTCTGCCACGCGGGTTGAACCGAGTTTATGAAACCAATGGCGGCGAAAAGACCAGCGGGGCGCTGCTTCATACCAAGTTTCTGGACACCTTCGGCGACAAGGCCCGCGAAGAGGTGACGCGCAGCCAGCACTATGCCCAATCGGCCGAATACAAAGCCTATGCCGCCGCCCTGGCAGAACAACCGGACCTGTGGTGCAAATGGAGCGAGAAATACATCAACTGGCGCCAGCTTGAGATTCTGGGCCTCATGTCCAAAGGCAACTGGGCATGAGCAGCGCAAGCCATCTTGGCGATCAAGAGGCAACCAAGGGCACGGTCGGCATCGTCATGCTGGTGCATACGGCGCTGGAGCGGGCGGAACAGGTGGCGCGCCATTGGGCGGCGGCGGGTTGCCCCGTGGTGATCCATGTGGACCGTAAGGTGCCGCAGAGCACGTTCAAAACCTTCCGCGACGGGCTGTCGGATCAGGAGCTGATCCGGTTTTCGCCGCGCCACACCTGCGAATGGGGCACCTGGGGCATCGTCGCCGCCTCGCAATCGGCGTCGGAGATGATGCTGCGCTCCTGTCCCGGCGTGCGCCACGTCTACTTGTCGTCGGGATCCTGCCTGCCGCTCAGACCGGTGCAGGAACTTGTCGATTATCTGGCCGCACGCCCGCAAACCGATTTCATCGAGAGCGCGACCACTGCGGATGTGCCCTGGATCGTGGGTGGTCTGGATGTGGAACGTTTCACCCTGCGCTTTCCCTTTTCCTGGAAAAAACAGCGCGCGCTATTCGATGGTTATGTCAATCTGCAGCGCAGGCTGCGGATCAAGCGGCGCATCCCGCCCGGTCTGGTGCCCCATATGGGCAGCCAATGGTGGTGCCTGACCCGCCGCACCCTGTCGGCGATTCTTGAGGACCCGGACCGGCCAATCCATGATCGCTACTTCAAGAAGGTCTGGATCCCCGACGAAAGCTGTTTCCAGACCCTCGCGCGGCAGCATTCGGCGCAGATCGAAAGCCGTTCGCTGACCCTGTCGAAGTTCGATTTCGAGGGCAAACCGCATATCTTCTATGACGATCACCTACAGCTGTTGCGCCGGTCCGACTGTTTCGTCGCCCGCAAGATCTGGCCACGAGCGCAGCGGCTTTATGATGCCTTCCTGACCGATCCGGCAGGTACGATGAAGCGGACGGAACCCAACCCAGGCAAGATCGACCGGGTCTTCTCTAAGGCGGTGGAGCGGCGCACCCGGGGGCGACCGGGTCTTTACATGCAAAGCCGGTTCCCGAGCAAATGGTCGGTGAGCAATGTGACCGCCAATCCCTATTCGGTGTTCCAGGGCTTTGCTGAACTCTTCGTCGATTTTGAAAGCTGGCTGAACCGGACCACGGGCAGCCGGGTGCATGGCCATCTGTTTGCGCCGGATAGGGCCGAATTCGCCGATGGCGACAGCATGATCAATGGCGCACTCAGCGATACGGCGAAATTGCGCGACTATAATCCCGAAAGCTTCCTCACCAATCTGATCTGGAATACTCGGGGGCAACGGCAAAGCTTCCAGTTTGGCCCGCAGGACAACCAGAAAATCGGCGCCTTTATCGCAGGCGATCCCAATGCGCATGTGTCGGTGATCAGCGGCGCTTGGGCGGTGCCCTTGTTCCGCTCGACGCAGAGTTTTTCCGAATTGCGGCGCATCGCGGCGCGCCTGCAGCGGATCGAGGCTGCGCATCTGCATCTGCTGCGTGATCAGCATACCAAGGCCCGCGTCCGCATCTGGACCATGGCGGAATTTGTCGAGGCACCGATGGAGCCCCTGCAGGCCATTCTGGACGATCTTGGGGCGCAGGGCCCGCGCCATCTGAACGAGGCGCCGACGATGGCGGATCTGGAGGGCTTTGGACAGTTTCTGCAGAACCTCAAGAACCAGGGCATGCACCCCTATCTGATGGGGGATTTCCCGGTGGAACAAGGGCCGGTGAGCATGCCAAAGTCCCCCCGAAAACCTTATTTGGTGCGATAGGTTCTGATGACCAAACCCTTTGATTACTTCGTTGTGTTTGCCGAAATGCGCACGGGCTCCAATTTTCTGGAGGCCAACCTCAACGCGCTAGAAGGGGTGATCTGCCACGGAGAGGCCTTTAATCCTCATTTCATCGGCTACCCGAACCGCACCGAAATCCTGGGCCTGACGCAGGAGATGCGCGAAGCGGACCCTGGCAAGCTGATCGATCGGATCCGGTCGCAGCCCGATGCCTTTGGCGGCTTTCGGTATTTCCACGATCACGATCCGCGGGTTCTGGACATTGCGCTGGACGATCCTCGCTGCGCCAAGATCATCCTGACCCGCAACCCGCTGGAGAGCTACGTCTCGCGCAAGATCGCTGCGGCCACCGGCCAGTGGAAGCTGACCAATATCAAGCGCCGCAAAGAAGCGCAGGCGGAGTTCGATGCGGTGGAGTTTTCCCGCCATGTCGAGGATCTTCAGGCGTTTCAGATCACGTTGATGAACCGGCTTCAGTCCTCAGGCCAGACCGCATTCTACGTGGATTATGAAGACCTGCAGAACCTCAATTTGATGAACGGTCTGGCACAATGGCTGGGCGTCAACTCCCGGTTGGTGGCACTGGATGACAAGCTGAAGCGGCAGAACCCGGCGCCGACCCTGTCCAAGGTGGCCAACCCGGATGAGATGACGGCAGCACTTGCGGCAATGGATTGGTTCAACCTGTCGCGCACGCCTAATTTCGAACCGCGCCGTGGTCCGGCGGTGCGCGGCTATCTGGCCGCCGCCAAGACGCCGCTCCTTTACATGCCGATGCGGGGCGGGCCCGAGGAAGCCGTGACGGAATGGCTGGCAGCGCTGGATGGTGTGGCGTCGGAGGATCTGATCTCCGGAATGAACCAGAAAGAGCTCCGCCAGTGGAAAACTCAGAACAAAGGCTTTCGCAGCTTTACCGTTCTGCGCCATCCAGCCGAGCGTATTCACCAGGTGTTCTGTCACCGCATTCTGCAAAAGGGGCCGGGCAGCTATGGCGCCATTCGCGAAACCCTGCGCCGCCAGTTCAAGGTGCCGCTGCCCCAGGACGGCCCGGATGAGAATTATTCCCGCGCCGATCACCGCGCCGCCTTTGAAGGGTTCCTGAGCTTTGTCAAAGCCAACCTTGCCGGGCAGACCTCGATCCGGGTCGATGCCGAATGGTCCAGCCAGTCACAGGCCTTGTCGGGCTTTGCCGAACTTGGCCCGCCCGACCTGATCCTGCGCGAAGAGGAGCTGGCGACTGAACTTCCCGAACTAGCCAAAAGGTTTGCAGCCTCCGCGCCCGCCTATGCGCCGTCACAGCCGAGATCGCAGCCCTATACGCTGGGCGATATTCATGATGCAGCGCTGGAGGAGATGATCACAGCGCTCTATCAGCGGGATTATATGATGCTGGGGTTCGATGCCTGGAGGCCGCAGCGCTGACGAGTGTCTGCCCTGAACAAGGGCAGTTTCCCCATAGACTGTTCAATGCCGCTCTCAGGCAGCCTGAACCGGCTGGTTTTCGGTGAGAATGGTGAACAGCGTCGCCGGATCGTTATTGGCGCGCAGTTTGGTGCAGAAATTCTGCTCCCGCAGGGTGCGAGAGACCAGAGCCAGCGCCTTTAGATGTTCAACGCCTGCATCCTCGGGCGCGAAAAGCGCAAAGGCGATATCGACGGGTTGCCGGTCGACAGCCGCGAAATCCAAGGGTTTTTCCAGAGTCACGAAGACGCCGCAGACCTCGGAGAGGCCATCAAGGCGGGCGTGGGGCAGGGCAACACCGTGTCCTACCCCTGTCGGGCCCAGGCTTTCCCGATCAAGCAGCGCTTCAACCGTGGGTTGCGGATTGAGACCATAGGCGAGATGCCCAACCTCGGCGATCTCCTGAAACAGCCGCTTCTTGCTTGAGGCTGCACCAATCACGCGGACGGCGTCCGGTTTGAGGATCTTGGAAATCTGCATCTCGGTCATTTGCTCCGCTCGACCACCTTATCCGGTGGGCCGCTGGGCTACTGCTTAAGGATCGATCCAACCAATGTTGCCATCATCCCTGCGGTAAACCACATTCAATCCGTCTTTGCCTTCGTTGCGGAAAACCAGAACGGGCGCCCCAGCCAGTTCCATCTGCATCACTGCTTCGCCAACGGACAGGGATGGGATCTTGGTTTCCATCTCGGCCACGATGATCGGCTGCAGCGAGTCGGGTTCGGTCCCGGTCTCCGCTTCATCAGAGGCGAGGATATAAGAGCTGGCGCCCAAATGTTCAACCGGTTCGCTGCGGTCGCGGTGATGGTCCTTCAGGCGGCGTTTGTAGCGGCGCAGCTGTTTTTCCATCTTGTTGCAGCAGCCTTCGAAAGACGCATAGATTTCAGTGGCATGAGCCTTGGCCTGAGCGGTCAGACCGGTGGACAGGTGAACGGTGGCCTCGCAGACGTATTCATGCGCCGAACGGGAAAAGACCACGGTGGCGTCCGTCGGGCGCTCTGCGTATTTCGCGACAGCCGTTCCCAGTTCATCCTTAACGTGGGACTGCAACGCTTCGCCGATGTCGATCTGTTGACCGCTGATTTTGTAACGCATGTGATCTCCTTCACAATAATACCACCCGCAACACCGCCGGGGCCAAGCCCGGCAGACTATCGTCAGCTGCGGATGAGGGGATTAGGCAAATACGCCGGAAGCAAGCATGCGGACCCTGTTGCCAAGGCCAGCTTGCGGACTGCATCGGACTGCACATTTGCCATAACTCAATTCCATGCCAAGTGACGAAAAGAGTCAATGGAGAAGCGATGCGGATGGTGAAGGAATAGAAAAACGGCAGGAAAAAGCCGGATTCAAGAGGCCTCCGGTGGAGGTCAGGAAATGCGGAAATTGTCGCCCAGATAGACGCGGCGCACGTTCTCGTTCTCGACCACCTCTTCGGGGGTGCCGGACATCAGCACCTGCCCGTCGTGCAGGATATAGGCGCGATCGACGATCTCCAGTGTTTCGCGTACGTTGTGATCGGTGATCAGCACGCCGATGCCGCGTTTTTTCAGGTCCGCGACCAGATGGCGGATATCGCCAACCGAAATCGGGTCGACCCCGGCGAAAGGTTCATCCAGCAGCAGGTATTTCGGATCCGCAGCCAGACAGCGGGCGATTTCCACCCGGCGCCGTTCACCCCCCGACAGGGCCAGCGCAGGCGCGCGGCGCAGGTGTTCGATGGAGAAATCCGACAGCAGTTCTTCCAGCCGCTCGCGTCGCTTGTGCTCGTGCTTGACGGCGATATCCAGCACCGCCGAGATATTGTCCTCGACCGACAGGCCCCGGAAAATGGACATTTCCTGCGGCAGGTAACCGATGCCAAGCCGCGCGCGGCGGTACATGGGCAGGGTGGTGACGTTCTGACCGTCGATGGTGACCGTGCCGGCCTCGGGAAAGACAAGGCCGGCGATGGCATAAAAACTGGTGGTCTTGCCCGACCCGTTCGGCCCCAGAAGGGCGACAACTTCGCCGCGATCCAGGCGCATGGTCACGTCACGAATCACCACCTTCTTGCGATAGCTTTTGCGCAGGTGGTCGATCCTGAGGCCGGAAGAGCCTTCGGTGACTTTCAGCTCGGGTTTTGCCGCCATCAGTTGCCGCCATCCGGGTTCAGGATGGTTTTGACCCGTCCGGCCATATTGGCGGTGCCGGTGGTCAGGTTCACCTCCAGCCGGTTCGAGGTCAGCGTGCTGTCGCCCTGATTGAGGAGGACATTGCCCGTCATCACGATGGTGCCACTATCGATGGTGTATTCTGCCTTTTCGGCCTCTGCGGCGTCCGGGCCGCTGACCAGCAGCACATCGCCGGTCGCCTCAAGCTGGTCGATGCCGCGTTTGCCGGTGTCGTCTGTCTTGTAGATCACCAGTACCCGGTTCGCAGAAAGCCGCATCACCCCCTGGATGATCAGCACATTGCCGGTGAATTCGGCAGAGCCATCGGCCTGGTTGACCGCCAGCGCATCGGCTGTCACCTCGACCGGCTCCTTGGGATCGGCCTTGACCTCGCCAAAGGCAATCACGTCCGTCTGGGCCATCGCAACCGGAGCAACCGACGCAAGGGCGCAGGACAGGAAAATCAGCAAGGTGGGCAATCTGAACACGGGCTATCTTTCTTTAGTATTGGGATCGTATACCAGCTTGACTCTGTTTTTGAATACCATTTGCACCGGCCCGCCTTCGGTTTTTGCCGTCACCAGCATCTGCCCCGCAGTCAGAACACCAAGGGCGCCCGTGGCATGAACCGGTCCGGGACTTTCTGCGCGCACTCCGTCCAGGGCGGTTTCCAGTAGTTCGGTCTCAACCGTCATACCATCCGCGGATGTCAGTTTGACGTTGCCGCTGAACCGCGCGAGACCTTGATCGGGATGCACCGCCCCGCTGTCAGAGACCAACGTCATCCGGCCGCCCTCGGCCATGCGGATTTCGGCCTGCAGATTGGTGGCCGTGGCGCCGCCGCTGTCGCTGTTGGGCTGAGCAACCGAGGCCATAACCATGATCTCATCGCCCTGCGCGGTGGTGCCGGAAAAGAAGGGGCGGGTAACCTGCTGCCCGCGCATGCGTTCCTCGATCTCCTTTTGCGCAAAGGGGATGACCGCCTCGGTGTCGACACCGCGCGAAATTAGGAACAGCGTCGACAGCAGCGCCAGCGCGGCCAGCGGCAGCAGCACCTTGAGATAGGCGACTGTGCGCGAATAGCGGTCCATCCGGTGTCCCCTTTCTCTTTTTGGCGTTGCGGTTCAGCCGAGGCCCGCGCGCAGGCAATCGTGGATGTGGATCAGGCCCAGTGCCTGCGGACCCTGGGTAGCATCCACCACAAACAGGCAGGTGATCTTGCGGGCATTCATCACCGCAAGCGCCTCTTCGGCGAGGGCGTCGGGGCCGATGGTCGTCGGCGAGGAGGTCATGACATCGGCAGCGGTCTGGCTCAGCAGCCCGTCCATGTGGCGGCGCAGGTCGCCGTCGGTGATGATGCCGGTCAGGGCGTTCTCAGCACCGGTGACACCGGCCACGCCAAATCCCTTCTGGCTGATTTCCAGCAGCGCCTCGGACATCGGGTTGGCTTCACCGACCAGCGGCAGGGCATCTCCGCCGTGCATCAGGTCGCGGACCTTGGACAGGCGCGCGCCGAGTTTGCCACCGGGGTGGAAATCGCGGAAGTTCTCGGGGCGGAAATCGCGGTGCTTCATAATGGCAATGGCGAGCGCATCGCCCATGGCCAGCGTCAGCGTGGTCGAAATCGACGGCACGATCCCGTATCCGCAGGCCTCGCCCAGGGCCGGAATTTCCAGCTGCACATCGGCCTGGGTCATCAGGGTGCTTTCCGGCCTGCTGGAGAGGCCGATCAGCGGAATGTCAAAGCGGCGGGTAAAGACCAGAAGGTTGGCCAGCTCCGGCGCTTCGCCCGAGTTGGAGATGGCCAGAACCACATCGCCCTTGGACAGCATGCCAAGGTCGCCGTGGCTGGCCTCGGCCGGATGTACGAAATGGGCAGGGGTGCCGGTGCTGGCCAATGTGGCTGCGATCTTGCGACCGATATGGCCGGATTTGCCGATGCCGCTGACGATCACCCGCCCTTCGGCCTTCAGGATCAGGCGCACCGCATCGGCGAACCGCTCGTCAAAACCGGCAGCCAGCGCATCCAATGCGCGGGCTTCGTCGGTCACGACCTGACGCGCCGTGGCGAGGAAGTGTTCCGGCCCGCTCATGAGTGCGCAAAGATATCGGTTTCGGGCCAGCCCGCCAGATCAAGGCGCGCGCGCATCGGCAGGAAGTCGAAACAGGCCTGCGCCATGTCGGTGCGGCCTTCACGGGCAAGACGTTTGTCCAACTCTTCACGCAGGCGGTGCAGGTGCAAAACGTCCGAGGCGGCATAGTCCAGCTGCGCTTCGGTCAGGGTTTCGGCACCCCAGTCGCTCATCTGCTGTTGTTTCGAGATATCGACACCGATCAGCTCCTGACACAGGTTCCGCAATCCGTGGCGGTCTGTATAGGTGCGGATCAGGCGGCTTGCGATCTTGGTGCAGTAAACCGGCGCTGCCAGCGCGCCAAAGGCGTGGTACATGGCGGCGATGTCAAAACGCCCGAAATGGAACAGCTTCAGCACATTTGGATCTTCCAGCATACGGCACAGGTTCGGTGCCTCGCTCTGGTCCTTCTCAATCTGAACGATATGAGAGTTGCCGTCACCGCCGGACATCTGGATCACGCACAACCGGTCGCGGTGGGGGTTGAGCCCCATGGTTTCACAATCGATTGCAACAACCGGGCCAAGGTCAAGCCCGTCCGGCAGGTCGTTTTTGTAAAGATGATTGGCCAATGGAGCGGTCCTTTGTCTGGGCAGGGCGCGCGGCCCGCCTTTCTGCCGAAATAGGGGCTAAAGCCTCTGAACTCAACTGTAGCCCAGCCCCGCCCTTGGTGTCGGGCAGCACTGGACGATATTTCTGCTAACATGCGGTTTAAGGCAGGTCAGCCAAATAGGAAACCTGCCAAAGCATTCGATCCGGCAGTCTTTATCCAGCTCTCATGCGGCTGAAACTCATCGAGATATGAGCCTGTTGCAGCATCGCGGCAGCCTGAAGGTCGCCAGCCTCCAGCGCTGCTGTGACGGTGCTGATCTCGCCATCGAAGATGCGCATTTCATCGCACAGGTCGATGACGGAATCGATCACCGAGGTCAGCCAGATCCGCGAGGTCTGGTAATACAGCCGCTCGGCCGTGGTGCGCAGCGGCATGTTGCCGGTCAGTTTCAGCGTGGCGAGGAAGAAATCGGTGATCAGCCGGGCAAATTCGCGCGGGGCCGGGTCCTGCAGCAGGGATTGGGAGCGATCCGACAGGGCGCGGAACTCGGCAAGCAGCGCGTCGCTGGGCGGCAGGGGCATGATGTGGCCCATCATGCCGGCCAGTTCCATCCTTAGCTGGTAGGTTTGCGCCAGTTCCTCAAGGTTCACATCGGTGACGAAGGTGCCTACGCCGTGTACCGATTGCACCAGTCCCTCGTCTTCGAGCCGGGCAAGAACCCGGCGCAGCGGGGTGCGACTGACGCCGAATTCCTCGGCCAGTTCGGTTTCCGACAGGCGGGTTCCGGGCGCATAGTCCAGCAGACAGATGCGATCCCGGATTTCCCGGTGCATCAATTCGAACCGGTCACGGGCACTATAGTCGGCATTGTCGAGATCCAGCGCCATGTTGGGCGAGGATGAGGTCATTGGAGGCCTCCCTTGGTTGGGTGCCTGTGTACCTGTCCCCGCCCGTCGGCGCAAATATCTGTTCAGACCAGTTTGGCAGAGAGCCCTTCGAGCAGCCCGAGGCATTGCGACAGCTGGTCGAGCGAGACGTATTCGTCGGGTTTATGCGCCTGTTCGATCGATCCCGGTCCGCAGACGGCGACATTCATACCAAGCCCCTGGAAAATCCCGGCCTCGGTGCCGAATGCCACCAGATCGGCGCCATTTGCCCCGGTCAGCTCCTGCAGGATCTCGCGGGCCTCGTTGTCGGTCACTGGCTCCAAACCGTCGACCTCTCCGATCACCTCGGTGACGATGCCTGCCTCGGGGAACACCGCCTGCATCTGCGGGATCAGGGAGTGAGTACATAGCCGGTGCAGGTCTTCTTTGACGAAGTCGGCATCGGATTTCTGCACCGGGCGCATTTCCCAGTCGACCCGCGCTTTGCCGGGGATCACGTTATGGGCGTGGCCGCTGACCAGCGCGCCGGTGTTGATTGTGGTCCAGGGCGGTTCGAACCGGCTGCCTTCGGGGGCGCGGGCGCGCAGGGCGTCCTTCAGCTCCAGCAGGCGGGCGACATAGCGCGCCGCGTATTCCGCAGCATTGACCCCCAGATCCGGCCCGGATCCGTGTCCTTCGAGCCCTGTGAAGTGGGTCGAATATTCATAGCAGCCTTTGTGGCCTTCGATGATGCGCATCATCGTAGGCTCTCCGACGATGCAGACCGAGGGGCGTATCTCCCGTTCTTTCAGCGACTTGGCCAGAGCCTGCGCGCCAAAGCAGCCGACCTCTTCGTCATAGGTGAAGGCGAAGTGGATCGGTCGGGTCGGGTTCAGCGCCGCGTAATGCGGCGCCATCGCGGTTGCTGCCGCGATGAATCCCTTCATGTCGCAGGTGCCACGCCCGAACAGCTTGCCGTCGCGCTCCACCATCTCGAAGGGATCGCTGGACCAGTCCTGATCGGTCACAGGCACCACGTCCGAATGGCCCGAGAGAACGATGCCACCATCGGTATCAGGACCGATGGTGGCGAAAAGATTGGCCTTGCTGCCGGTGTCGTCGGTCCACAGATGAACCTGTGCGCCTGCGCTATCCAGCCGGTCCGCCAATAGCGACATCAATGTCAGGTTGCTGCTCGCGGACACGGTCGGTTGCGCGATGAGTTCTCCCAACAAATCCGTCGTTCGGGGCAGGAAGGTCATTCAGAACCTCGTCTTTCACAAAGATTTTACGCTCCACATCGCAGAGGGCTTCGGCTGGTCCGTTCTCGCGTATCAGGATCGTCTCGGTGGTCTCAAGCCCCCAGCTGTCCATCCAGAGCGCGGGCATGAAGTGGAAGGTCATCCCCGGCATCAGCACGGTTTCGTCGGTGTCCCGCAGCGAAATGGTCCGCTCCCCCCAGTCCGGCGGGTAGCTGAGACCGATCGGGTAGCCGCAGCGTCCGTTGCGGTCGATCCCGGCCTTTTTCAGGGCGCCATTCAGGGCATTGGCAATGTCGCAGGCGCGGTTGCCGGCCTTTGCAGCCTCGATCCCGGCCTCGATCCCTTCGTTCAGCGCGGAAGAAGCGTCCAGCATCTCCTGCGGCGGTTGGCCCAGGTGCACGGTACGGCACAGCGGCGCGTGGTAACGGCGGTAGCAGCCAGAGAGTTCAAAGAAAGTTGCCTCGCCGGTCTGCATCTCGCGCCCGTCCCAGGTCATATGCGCGGCGGTGGCATCCAGGCCAGAGGGCGTCAGCGGCACGATGGCCGGGTAATCACCCCAGTCTTCGCCAACCCCGTAGGTGCCGGCTTGCAGCAGGTCGCCGACCAGCTCGTTCTTGCGCAGACCGGGGCGCGCGCGTTCGATGGCCAGATTGACGATGTTTTCGGTGATGCGGGCGGCCCGGCGAATGAACATCAGCTCTTCGTCGGACTTCACCGCACGCTGCCAGTTCACCAGCGCGGTGGCGTCATGCAGGCTGGCGTTGGGCAGGTTCTTTTGCAGGACAGCGTGGGCCTTGGCAGAGTAATAGTAGTTTTCCATTTCCACGCCGACGCGGGCCTTGCCGTATCCGAGCCGGGTCAGATGCGCGGCCAGATCTTCCATCGGGTGGCAGGTGGTCGACTGGATATAGCGGTCGTCGTAGCCGATGACGCTGCGCTCTTCCATCCAGACGGTGCGCAGGGCGCCAAAGGCGTCCATCGTGCGGCCCCACCAGATTGGATCACCATTCAGCCCCAGGATGACACCCTGATGCACATAGAAGGACCATCCGTCATAGCCGGTCAGCCAGGCCTGATTGGACGGATCCGTGACGAACAGAACGTCAATCCCGGCAGCCTCCATGGCTTTGCGGGTCTTGGCGATGCGGCGGGCGTATTCGCCCTCAGTAAACGGAGCAAGTTCCAGTGGCATGGGGACCTCTGTTCAAAGGAGGGGTGTCGGAAATAGGGACTGTAATCTTTGTAGATGAGTACATCCTCCGATTCCGATCTATTCGCGGCAAAGGATTTGCTCAAAACGACACGCATAATCGGCATTTACGACGTCGTGAGCGGCAGGTTGCGTGATTGTTGTGCACAACTGGCGAATCTTTGGACAGTTTTGGTCCAGAGTAGAACCTACGCCGGTATCGCGGTCACCTGTGTTCTCTCCGGCACGGCAGGTGGCGCAGTGTTCACAGATTCGCGGGGTGCTTTTCCAGTGATCACACCCGTGATACAGCCCTGACGCATGATACGTCTTGATGACCGGGATATCGCCATTCTCCGCGTGCTGACGCAGGAGGGGCGCATTACCAAAGCGGCCCTGGCCGAACGCATCGGCCTGTCTCCGACACCGTGCTGGGACCGGCTGCGCAAGCTGGAAAAGGCCGGGCTGATCGAAGGTTACGGCGCCCGCATCAACCTGCGCAAACTGGCGCCGCATATAACGGTGTTTGTGGCGGTGGAAATTGCCGATCACACGGCGGCCCGGTTTCAGGCGTTTGAGCTGGCGATCCAGCGCTATGATGAGGTCACGGCCTGCTGGGCGCTGGGCGGCGGCTTCGATTACCTGATGCAGATCGTCACCCATGACATCGATGCCTATCAGCGGCTGATCGATTCGATGCTGGATGCCCGCATCGGCCTGTCGCGCTATTTCACCTATATCGTGACCAAACCGGTCAAAGGTCCGGGCGGTCCGCCGCTGGATATTTTGCTGGGACGGGGGGCTGGCAGCTGAATCTTCTCCTTCATGGGGGAACTTTGGCTACTGTTTCTGGGTCTGGCAGAGGAATGTCCTCCTGAACTTCAGGAGGATTTGCCATGGCCGACACCGCCCTTTCTGCCCGCAGCGATATCGCGGACAAAACGCTAGTCCGTTCATTTTCTTATGTGAATGGCCGGTGGCAGACGGCTGAAGACGGCAATACCTTTGCCGTGAAGGACCCCGGAACCGGAAATGTGGTTGGCCATGTCGCGAGCCTTTCGGCAGAAGAATCCTCTGCTGCGGTCGATGCCGCGCAGAATGCTTTCGCCGCTTGGGCGGGGCTTTTGCCGCAGGAACGTTCGGCCATCCTGCGCCGGTGGTATCAGCTGCAGCTCGATCATAAGGAGGATCTGGCCCGGATCATGGTGCTGGAACAGGGTAAACCCCTGTCCGAGGCGATGGGCGAAATCGACTACGGCGCGGGCTTTGTGGAGTTCTACGCCGAAGAGGCCAAGCGTCCGAACATCGAAGGCGTCACCAGCCACCTGCCCGATGCCGAGGTCGAGCTGTGGCGCGAGCCGGTTGGCGTGGTGGCGCTGATCACGCCGTGGAACTTCCCCTCCGCAATGCTGACGCGCAAGGCAGCAGCGGCGCTGGCGGCGGGCTGCACCGTTGTGGCGCACCCTTCGGCGGAAACCCCGTTCAGCGCTCTGGCCCTGGCCGAATTGGCCGAACGCGCGGGCGTGCCTGCCGGGGTGTTCAACGTCGTCACCGGCGATGCGCCCACTGTGGTCAAACCCTGGACCGAAGATACCCGTGTGCGGGCGCTGTCCTTCACCGGCTCTACCGAAGTGGGCAAGCTGTTGTACCGGCAAAGCGCCGATACGGTGAAGCGGCTGGTGATGGAGCTGGGCGGCCACGCACCGGTGATCGTCTTCGAGGATGCCGATCTTGATCAGGCGGTCGAAGAGACCATGAAGGCGAAGTTCGCGACCTCGGGTCAGGATTGCCTCGGCGCTAACCGGATCTTCGTGCAGCGCAGCGTCTACCCGGAGTTCTGCAAGCGTCTGACGGCGGCGACCAAGAAACTGACCGTTGGTCTAGGCATGGACGACCCGGACATCGGGCCGCTGATGCACGACCGGGTCGTGGCCAAGCAGGAAGAACATGTGCGCGACGCGATTGAGAAGGGCGCCAAACTGGCCTGCGGCGGCGAACGCCACGCCATGGGGCCGCTGTTCTATCAGCCGACCGTGCTGACCAACGTGCCGCAGGATGCCAAGATCATGCACGAGGAAACCTTTGGTCCGGTGGCGCCGGTGGCCCCCTTTGACAGCGAAGAGGAAATCACCCAGCGTGCCAACGACACCGAATACGGGCTGGTGGCCTATGTGCATACGCAGGATCCGCGCCGTATCTACCGGCTGTCGCGGGCGCTGCAATTTGGCATGGTGGCCGTGAACCGGACCAAGGTGACCGGTGCGCCGATCCCCTTTGGCGGCGCCAAGCAATCCGGTCTGGGTCGCGAAGGTGCGCGTCTGGGCATGGAAGAATTCACCGAGGTCAAATACGTCTGCCGCGACTGGGCGTGACGGGCCCCTTGCCGGGCAATTGAATATCAAACGATCACACCCGGGCCGTGCGGGCACCGGGAAACGCAGAAGGACTAGATATGCTGAAAAACGATCAACTGGACCAATGGGACCGCGACAACTTCTTTCACCCCTCGACCCATCTGGCGCAGCACGCGCGCGGTGAAAGCCCGAACCGGGTGATCAAGACCGCCAGCGGCGTGCATATCGAGGACCGCGACGGCACCAAGCTGCTGGACGCCTTTGCCGGGCTGTACTGCGTGAACGTGGGCTATGGTCGTCAGGAAATCGCCGAAGCCATCGCAGATCAGGCCCGCGAATTGGCCTATTACCACTCTTATGTCGGGCATGGCACCGAGGCGTCGATCACCCTCTCGAAGATGATCCTGGACCGGGCGCCTTCGAATATGTCCAAGGTCTATTTTGGCCTCGGCGGCTCGGACGCCAATGAAACCAACGTCAAGCTGATCTGGTATTATAACAACATACTGGGTCGCCCCGAGAAGAAGAAGATCATCTCGCGCTGGCGCGGCTATCACGGCTCTGGGCTGGTCACCGGCTCGCTGACGGGGCTTGAGCTGTTCCACAAGAAATTCGACCTGCCGCTGGCGCAGGTGGTGCACACCGATGCGCCCTATTATTTCCGCCGCGAGGATCAGAACCAGACCGAAGAACAATTCGTTGCCCATTGCGTCGCAGAACTGGAAGCGCTGATCGAGCGCGAAGGCGCCGACACCATCGCCGCCTTCATCGGTGAACCGGTTCTGGGCACCGGTGGCATCGTGCCGCCCCCCGCCGGTTACTGGGAAGCGATCCAGGCCGTGCTGAAAAAGCACGACATCCTGCTGGTCGTGGATGAGGTCGTCACCGGGTTTGGCCGTCTCGGCACCATGTTCGGCAGCGATCACTACGGGCTGGAAGCGGATATCATCACCATCGCCAAGGGCCTAACCTCGGCCTATGCGCCGCTGTCCGGTTCGATCGTATCCGACAAGGTCTGGAAGGTGCTGGAGCAGGGCACCGATGAGAACGGCCCCATCGGCCACGGCTGGACCTATTCGGCGCACCCCATCGGTGCTGCGGCGGGCGTTGCCAACCTCAAGCTGATCGATGAACTGAATCTGGTTGAAAACGCAGGCAGCGTGGGCGCCTACCTGAACCAGTCGATGAAGGACGCGCTGGGCGATCATGCCCATGTCGGCGACATCCGCGGCGAAGGCATGCTCTGTGCGGTGGAATTCGTGAAGGATCGGGATAGCCGCACCTTCTTTGACGCGGCTGACAAGATCGGTCCGCAGATCTCGGCCAATCTCCTGGAGCAGGACCGGGTGATTGCCCGCGCCATGCCGCAGGGTGATATCCTGGGCTTTGCGCCGCCCTTCTGCCTGACCCGTGAAGAGGCCGACACCGTGGTTGCGGCAACCGCGCGGGCCGTGAAAGCGGTTCTGGGCTAATACCCTGGGCTGAGGTCCGGATGCGCCTCGGGCGGGGGGCTCCCGCCCGGATCGGATCCCCTGCGGGAGGATCCTCTCCCGTTGGGCCCGGCAAAAAGAAAGGCGTCGCGCAATTTGCGCGGCGCCTTTCTTTTTGTTGCAGCCGCTGCGCGTTATCGCCCGGCTGAGGGCGCTTTGGATGCGGCCTTCCCAAAAAAAATTGAGCTGCAAAACCAGTCAAATAATTGAATTGTATAAATTTTTTAAAGTTCGACTATCGCACCCGGCAGGCCCCCGGCATTTTCCTTGACCAAAGGTAAGTCCTTGATGGAACATTCTTTTATTAACGGGAGGAAAATTCATGAAACTGACTTCGACGCTGACAGGCGCCGCGCTGGCGCTGTGCACTGCACTGCCCGCATTTGCTGCGGATGTGACTGCACGTATCTCTTTGCAGCTGCCGCTCAAAAGCCACCTTGGCCAGAACCTCTTGATGTTCAAGGAAGAGGTCGAAAAGACCTCGAACGGTGACATCGCGGTGGAGATTTACGACTCCGCGCAGCTTTACAAGGACAAGGAAGTGCCTGCCGCTGTCGGCTCTGGCGCCATCGAGATGGGCGTAGCTTCGCTGACGCGCTATGTCGGGGATATTCCGGCGGTGGATGTCTTCTATATGCCGTTCCTGTTCAACTCAGAGGAAAAGGTGCGCAAGGCGGTTGCGCCGGACAGCCCGGTGCGCGGACCCATCGATGCGGCCATCGCCGATACCGGGGCCACGGTTCTGTGGTGGCAGGCCTATGGCGGCGCCATCATGCTGTCCCAGGACGGTCCGGTGAAAACGCCTGCTGATATGGAGGGCAAGAAGGCCCGCGTCTTCGGCAAGACGCTGGGTGATTTCGTCACTGCGACCGGCGGTGCACCGACGCTGATTTCCGGCTCCGAGCAGTATCTGGCCTATCAGCGCGGCACCGTTGATATCGGCATGACCGGTGTTTCGGGCGTGAAATCCCGCAAACTGTGGGAGGTCATGGACACTATCACCGTCACCAACCACGCCGATATCGAATTCATCGTCGTGGCCAACACCGACTGGTGGAATGGTCTGTCGGCTGAGCATCAGAAGATTATGGCCGATGCCGCCCGCAAGGCTGAAATCGCGGTCCGGGACGAGATGTCCGCGATCGAGGCTGCCGCCTATGCCGAGGCAGAAAAGGCCGGGATGACGGTGTACCAACCGACCGACGCAGAGATCGCTGCCTGGAAAGAGGCTGCCGCGCCCGTCTATGACGGTTTCCGCGCCAAGGCCGGTGATCTGGGCGCAGAAATCCTGTCTGCTGCCGAGAAATTCTGAGCCTGACAGTCACGGACTGGCGCCGCATCCGGGGCCGGTCCATCTTATTCTTCGGGAAATTCCATGCACGTTTTTGCCAGGTTCGTGACCGCGCTGGCCCTTGTGGCGGCGGTCCTCTTTGTTCTTGCGGGGGTCATGCTGACCTATGAGGTCATGGCCCGCTATTTCTTTGTCCGCCCCACCATCTGGGCGGCGGAGCTGAGCCAGTTCTGCCTGATCTGGGGATCGCTGATCGCGGCGCCCTGGTGCCTGCGCGAACGGCGCCATATCCGCATCACGGCGGTGATCTCCGGATTGCCGCGTGGTCCCAGGATCGGTGCGGATGTTTTTGCCATGGCGGTGGTGGCGGTGTTCTCCGCTGTCGTGCTGGTCTACGGATATGAGATTTTCCACGACAGTTTCATGCGCGGGCGCACCACCGGCACCATGCTGGACATGCCCATGTGGTACGTCGAACTGTCGCTGCCCTTCGGCTTTGCGGTGCTGCTGCTGCAATCCGTGATCGAGGTCTGGCGCGCGGCGCAGGGGCATATCGCGGCTGAAGGAGAGCATGAATAATGACGGTTTTCCTGATCCTTTTCGCCCTGTTCGCGCTGCTGCTTGTTGGTGTGCCGGTTGCCTTTGCGCTTGGTGGGCTCGGGCTGTCGATGCTGATCCTTGGCGGGTTTTCTCCGCTGATGGCGCCGCAGGCGATCCTCTCCACTCTGGATGGCTTCATTCTGCTGGCGGTGCCGCTGTTCCTGTTGATGTCCAATGTGCTGCTGAAAGGCGGCGTTGGGCGTGATCTATATGCCGCCGTGCAGGCCTGGGTCGGCCACTGGCCTGGTGGGTTGGCCGTGGCGACGGTGATTTCCTGCGGGTTGTTCGCCGCGATCTCCGGCTCTTCGGTGGCGACGGCCGCTACCATTGGCACCGTTGCCATCCCGGAAATGATTAACCGCGGCTACGAGCGGCGCTTTGTCTACGGGTTGTTGGCCGCTGGCGGCACACTGGGGATCCTGATCCCGCCGTCGATCCCGATGATCATCTACGGTTTCGTCACCGAGGAATCGGTGATTGCCCTGTTCCTGGCCGGTGTCGGCCCCGGTCTGGCGCTGCTGGTGCTGTTTGCGGGCTATTCGATGATCTATGCCTCGATGAAGGGCATGGGCCGCAGTAAAAAGGCGACCGGCGCCGAACGCCGCCGCGCCACCCTGCGGGCGCTGCCGTCGATTGCGTTGGCCACCGTGGTTGTGGCGGGCATCTATTCCGGTGCCTTTACCCCGACCGAGGCCGCGGCCATCGGATTTGCCTTTGCCGTGGTCATCACCGCGTTGGTCCTGCGTACGCTGACCTGGAAAGCCTTCTGGGAGGCGGCGGTGGACAGCATGGCGACCACGGTCGCGATCCTGCTGATCATCGCGGGTGCCAAGGTGTTCGGAAAGGCGATCACCCTGTATCGCATCCCGCAGGAAATCAGCGCCTTCATCTCGGACGCGGTGTCCAGCCCGGTGATGTTCGTGCTGCTGGTGGCCGGTATCCTCGTGGTGATGGGTCTGGTACTGGAGGCGCTGTCGATGGTGCTGATCATGACCCCGGTGCTGCTGCCTGCTGCCATGGGGCTGGGCTTTGATCCGATCTGGTTCGGCGTCTTCATGGTGGTCATGGTCGAGGCGGCCCTGATCACGCCGCCGGTGGGGCTGAACCTTTACGTGATCCAGGCCGTGGCGCGGGCCACGCTTGGCGATGTGGCGCGTGGGGCGATCCCCTTCCTGCTCCTGATGTTCTTCTGTGTGGTGCTGCTCTATCTGGTGCCCGACCTTGCCCTTTATATCCCCTTCAAATTGTGAGTGACATGACGACACCTGCTGACCGCCTGCGCGCGCTTCTTGCGCAGCCCCGCCTTCACACCATGCCCTGCGCCTATGATGCGCTGTCTGCCAAGCTGATCGAACAGGCCGGGTTCGATCTGACCTTCATGACCGGGTTTGGCGCCTCTGCCTCGCGGATCGGGGCGCCGGATCTGGGCCTTATGAGCTATGGTGAGGTGCTGGATCAGGCCCGCAATATAGCGGGTGCCATCACCATGCCGCTGATTGCCGACGGGGACACCGGTTATGGCAATGCGATGAACGTGCGCCGCACGGTACAGGGGATGGCGAATGCGGGCTGCGCCGCCGTGATGATCGAGGATCAGCTGGCGCCGAAACGCTGCGGTCACACACCGGGCAAGGCCGTGGTGGGCCGCGAGGAAGCCTTTGACCGCATCCGCGCCGCTGTGGATGCGCGCAACGAGGGACAGGACATCCTGATCCTCGCGCGCACCGATGCCCGTCATGATCACGGGCTGAATGAGGCGCTGACCCGCGCGCAGAAGTTCCGTGAGCTGGGCGCCGATATCATCTTTGTCGAGGCGCCCCGGTCCGAGGCGGAGATGCGCGAGGTCTGCGCGGCAACGGATGCGCCCAATATGGCCAATATCGTCGAAGGTGGCGAAACCCCCGACCTGCCGCCCGAGGCGCTGGAGGAGATTGGATACCGTATTGCGGCCTACCCGTTGTCGCTGATGGCCTCGGCGATGCAGGCAATGATGCAGACGCTGGCCGAGATGAAAGTGGGTCAGCCACGTAGCAACCTGATGGATTTCATGGAGCTGCGCCGCCGGATCGGATTTGACGACTATTATGAAGCCTCGGAGCGCTATGCGACTTCGGCCCGTCCGGTAACCGGCGCGCGCGAGGGCAGCTAAGCCGGGATCCGCGCAATCATGGTTTACGCACAGTAAACGTGGACAGGATACCCCTTCCTGCGCTCACCTTGGAACAGGATGCAGCCTTGGGAGGGGAGCGATGCAGTTCGACTATGTGATTGTGGGGGGCGGTTCAGCAGGGTCAACTCTGGCCTCAAGGCTCAGCGAGGATCCGAACACCAGCGTCTGCCTGCTGGAGGCAGGCGGGCGCGGTGACAGCATTCTGGTACGCGCACCGGCGGCGGTGGTTGCCATGTTGCCGGGCCGTCCCAAGATCAACAACTGGGCGTTTGAGACTGTGCCGCAGCCGGGGCTGAACGGGCGCAAGGGATACCAGCCGCGCGGTAAGGCGCTGGGCGGCTCCAGCGCGATCAACGCCATGCTCTATGTCCGCGGTCATGCGGGTGACTATGATGAATGGGCAGCGCTGGGCTGTGATGGTTGGGGCTGGAGTGACGTGCTGCCCTATTTCCAGCGCGCCGAAAACAACGAAGCTGGCAGCGATGCGGTGCATGGCGGTGATGGCCCCCTGCAGGTCAGTCACCAGAAATCCCCGCGCCCCATCACACGCGCCTTTGTCGAGGCGGGCAAGGCGCTGCAGATCCGCGAGACGGCGGATTTCAATACTGGAGATAATGAAGGCATCGGCCTTTATCAGGTGACGCAGTTCCACGCGGCGGAGAAGAATGGCGAGCGTTGCTCGGCCGCGGCAGCCTATCTGCACCCGGTGATGGATCGCGCGAACCTGACGGTGATCACCGGTGCCCACGCCACCAAGGTGCTGTTTCAGGGCAAGCGCGCCACCGGCGTTGCGTACCGGAAAGGTGGGCAGGATCTGACGGTCAACGCCGGGCGCGAGGTGATCCTCTGCGGTGGCGCCTTCAATTCACCGCAGCTTTTGCAGCTGTCGGGGGTGGGGCGCGCTGAGGATATCACGCCGCATGGGATTGGTATGGTGCACGAGTTGCCCGGCGTCGGGCAGAACCTGCAGGATCATCTCGATTTCACCCTCGCCTACAAAAGCAAGGACCGGGACAATTTCGGGATCTCTTTGCCGGGCAGCGTCAGCCTGCTGAAGCACATCAACGACTGGCGCAAGACGGGCAAGGGGATGCTGGCGACTCCCTTTGCCGAAGGGGCGGCGTTTCTGAAAACCGATCCGACACTGGAGCGCGCCGATGTGCAGCTGCATTTCGTCATTTCCATCGTCGATGACCACGCCCGCAAGCTGCACCTGGGCCATGGCTTCAGCTGTCACATCTGTGTGTTGCGACCGAAATCGCGTGGCTCGGTCGGGCTGACCTCGGGCGATCCGATGGCGCCGCCGCGGATCGATCCGCAGTTCCTGTCCGATCCCGAGGATCTGACCACCCTGATCAGGGGCGTGCGCAAGACCCGGCAGATCATGCAGACGCCACCCTTGCAGGGCTACATCCACAAGGAGCTGTTCATCGAAGGTGAGCCGGATGACGCAGCGTTGGAGCAGCACATCCGGGCGCGGTCGGATACGATCTATCATCCGGTGGGTACCTGCAGGATGGGGCAGGACGAAATGGCGGTCGTCGATCCGGAATTGAAAGTGCGCGGCATGGAGGGCCTGCGCGTTGTGGATGCATCGGTCATGCCGCGGCTGATCGGGGGCAACACCAACGCACCGACCATCATGATCGCAGAAAAAGCCGCGGATCTGATCCGCAACCGGGCGGCTCTGGCCGCCGAGTGAATTTTGGAGGAGCAAGGCAAAATGCTTGGCAAGATGATGCACAAACCGCTGACGATCAGCTCGTTGATCGAACATGCGGGCCGGTACCACGGCAACACCACCGTGACTTCGGTCGAAACCTCGGGCGAGGTCGTGCATTCCAACTGGGGTGAGATCGAGGCGAATGCCCGCAAACTGTCCGCCGCGCTGAAGCGTCTTGGCATCAAGGCAGGAGAGCGCTGCGGCACCATCGCCTGGAACAACCGCCGCCATCTGGAAATCTATTTCGGTGTCTCCGGTGGCGGGATGATCTGTCACACGATCAACCCGCGCCTGAAGCCGGAACAGCTGATTTATATTATCAACCACGCAGAGGATCAGGTGCTGTTCATTGACGCCACCTTTGTGTCTGCGGTGGGCAAGCTGAAAGAGCACCTGAAAACGCTGAAGCACATCGTGCTGATGGGCCCGCGGGATGAGGCGGCCGCCGAGGCCGTGCCAGGCATCCTGTTCTATGACGAACTGCTGGCCGCCGAAGGCGATGACAACAGTTGGCCCGACCTGGATGAAAACACGCCGTCGAGCCTGTGCTATACCTCTGGCACCACCGGCAACCCCAAGGGCGTGCAATATACCCACCGCACCACGGTTCTGCACTCGATGGGCGGCAACCAGCCGGACGGGCTGGCGATCTCGGCGCGCGATACGGTTATGGCGGTGGTGCCGATGTTCCACGTCAACGCCTGGGGTGTTCCCTACATTGCGGCCGCTGTCGGCGCCAAGCTGGTTCTGCCGGGGCCGCATCTTGATGGGGAAAGCCTGGTCAAGTTGATCGATGGCGAGCGGGTCACCCTTGCGCTGGGTGTGCCGACCATCTGGATGGGGCTGTTGCAGGCGCTGGAGAAGACCGGCAGCACGGCAGAAAGCCTGAAGCGTACAGTTGTTGGCGGCTCGGCCCTGCCGACGGTTATGATCCCGACCTTCCGCGACAAATACGGGGTGGAGTTGATCCATGCCTGGGGCATGACCGAAACCAGCCCGCTGGGTACGCTCAACAACCTTCTGCAGAAACACGACGACCTGAGCGTCGAGGAAAAGGGCAAGATCCGCGAAGGGCAGGGGCGTCCGCCCTATGGTGTCGAACTGCGCATCGTGGACGAGGCGGGCAAACGCCTGCCCGAGGATGGCGAGACCCAGGGCGAGTTGCAGATCCGTGGTCACTGGATCATCGATACCTACTTTGGCCATGACACCAGCGCGCTGACCATGGATGGCTGGTTCGATACCGGCGATGTCGCCACCATCGATGCCGATGGCTATATGATCATCCGCGACCGGTCCAAGGACATCATCAAGTCGGGCGGAGAGTGGATTTCGACGGTGGAGCTGGAAGACATCGCCATGTCCCACCCCAAGGTCGCCCAGGCGGCTGCCATCGCGGCCCGGCACCCCAAGTGGGATGAACGTCCGGTGGTGATTGCGGTGCGTTCCGACGAAAGTCTGACCGAAGAAGAGCTGTTGGCGCATTACGAAGGCAAGGTTGCAAGCTGGCAGATTCCGGACCGCGTGGTCTTTACCGATGATCTGCCGCTGGGCGGCACCGGCAAAGTGCTCAAGAACAAGCTGCGCGAATCATTCGGCGACATCCTTTTGGACGCTTGAAACGCCCTTCTGATCCCGCCCTTTTTGTGGCGGGGTCAGACCTCCGCCACACCTTCGCCACAAAGCTGCCACATCGTTGACTTGAGGTCGTCTCGGTTCACCCCTGAAAACCACATTTATGCCCTTAAATCATTTGTTTAGATGTCTTAATAGCAGCCAATTTTAGCTGTTAAGATCTGATTAACACACTGCCTGATACCCCGATTGTGGGTGAAAAAAAGTGGTGGTTGAAATGAGCGCTCAAAGCAATGTAGCTCCGATAATTATCAAGAAGAAAAAGTCAGGTGGTGGCGATGGTCATCACGGCGGTGCATGGAAGGTGGCCTACGCCGACTTCGTGACCGCGATGATGGCATTCTTCCTTCTGATGTGGCTCCTGAATGCGACCACTGAAAAGCAGCGCAAAGGTCTGGCTGACTATTTCTCGCCGTCCATTCCGCTCAGCCGGGTCTCCGGTGGCGGCAACGGCGCGTTCAGCGGGGACAGCATGTTCACCGAGGACGTCAAACCGCAAAGCGGCATTGGCGCGACGGACGAACACCCGACAAATGCGCGGCAGGCTCAAGGCGCGACCGGGCTGATGGATGCAAGCGAGCAGTCCGCCCAAGAGGAGGTTTTCCGGGTCGTCGAAGAGGAGCTGAAAGGGCTTGGCGGTGAAAGCATGGTCTCGACCGACCTGGCGCGCCATATCGTGACACGGGTCACCGACGAAGGTCTGATCATCGAATTGTTCGAAACCGAAGACGCAGCGCTGTTCGAAGATGGTACAGCAGAACCGACGCCCTTGTTCCGCGATCTGGTGCGCATGGTGGCCCGGGTCAGCGGTACGGTGGCCAACGGTATCGCCATTGGCGGGCACATCCGGTCCCAGCCTGTGGTGCTTGCCAAGAACCCGGTGTGGGAGTTGTCGCACGCCCGCGCTGATGCGGCCCGCCAGCTACTCGAATCGGGTGGTCTGAAATCTAGCCGAATCCATCGGATCACGGGCTATGCCGACCGTACTCTGGCCGTTGAAAACCCCATGCGGGTTCGCAACAACCGCGTCGAAATCACCCTTTTGCGCAAGTAAAACATGACAATTAACCACCACCGGGCGGCGACAGATAGATTGGATTTTATCTGTTAGCCGCCCGTTAAGTGCTCGTGCGCTAGCTATTGCATCAAGAATTTGAAGCAGCAGAAAGGCGTGCTATGACCATTTCTTCGTCGCTATATGCGGGTGTATCCGGGCTCGGCGCGAATGCCAGCCGACTGGCCTCCATCTCCGATAACATCGCGAACTCCTCTACCGCTGGCTACAAGCGCGTCCAGACGGATTTCCATTCGATCGTGGCGGGGTCCTCTGGCGGTGCCTATAGTGCGGGCGGTGTGCGGACCACCAATGTGCGTTTGGTTGATCAGCGCGGTCCCCTGGTGACGACAGATAATCCGACAGACCTGGCAGTGCGTGGCAGCGGCTTCCTGCCTGTGACGACCCTTTCGGAAATTGCAGCAGGCAATGGCGCACCGACGATGCGGCTGACGACTGCAGGGGCCTTCAGCATGAATTCCGATGGCTATCTCGCAACGGAATCGGGGCTGGCACTGCTTGGATGGCCGACAGATGCCGCGGGGAACACCTTGGCCGGCGCTGTCGACTCGAGCGATGGTCTGGAGCCGGTATATCTGAATAAGAACCAGTTGGTCGGCGAACCGACCACCTCAATGCAGATTGGTGCCAACTTGCCTGCGACAGCGACGGAGGCTGGCGCAACCTCAGGAGTTGAATCCCTGTCGATCGAGTATTTCGACAACCTTGGATCCTCGGAAAATCTGGATATCGAGTTCACTCCGACGGTGCCCGCGACCGGTAAATCCAACACATGGACGATGACCATTACCGACACTGCCAGCGGTGGCGCGGTTGTCGGTGAATATACCCTAGAGTTTGACGACAGCCGCACTGATGGTGGCAATCTGGCTTCGGTCACGTTGGGTTCGGCCGGCGGTGCCTATGATTCCTCGACCGGCAGTGTGATTGTTGATGTCGATGGCGGCCCGATCGAAATCAATATCGGCCTGATCGGCGAAAATGATGGTTTCACCCAAGTTTCCGATACCTTTGCACCCGCGACCATCACCAAGGATGGTGCGACTGCGGGCAACCTTCTGGGGGTTGATGTAGACACGTCGGGCTTTGTCCGGGCCAATTATAGCACTGGCGCCAGCCGCATCCTCTACAAGATCCCGCTGGTCGATATGCCTAACCCCAATGGTATGGTGTCGATGGACTATCAGACCTTCCTCCCGTCAGCAGATAGCGGTGCGTTCTTCCTGTGGAATGCGGGCGATGGACCCACCGGTGAAATTGCTGGCTTCACGCGTGAGGAATCTTCGACCGATGTGGCGGGTGAGCTGACCAACATGATCCAGACGCAGCGGGCCTATTCCTCGAACGCGAAGGTCATTCAGACCGTCGACGAGATGCTTCAGGAAACCACCAACATCAAGCGTTAAGGCGCTGATGCGCAATGACCCCGGCTTAGAAAGAGCAGGCTGATCATGTCTATCACAAGTGCAATTAACTCCGCGATGAGCGGATTGAATGCTGCGTCGCGATCTTCACAGATCGTGTCCGAGAACCTCGCCAACGCGCTGACCCCGGGTTACACGCGGCGGACACTGGATCTGAATGCGAATGCCTACTCTCCGGGGGTGAGAATCGGTGCGGTCCAGCGCATGGTCGATCCGGGGGTGGTCTCTGCGCGCCGCGATTCTGAGGCTGAATATGCCGTGGCTGAGGTCAACGCGACTTTTTACGCGCGGATGAGTAGCCTTGTCGGCAGCGTTGACGATGAATCTTCGATCGCATCGCAGATGGCCAACTTCGACGGCAGTCTGGTCGAGACGTTGTCTCGGCCCGACTCCACGCCGCGTTTGAACGATCTGGCGGTGAAGGCGGACCTTCTGGTCCGCTCGATCACCGACGCGGCTGACGGGCTCCGCGATATGCGGGTTCAGGCCGATACCTCGATCGGTATTCAGGTCGACAAGGTGAATTCCACCCTGAAGGAGCTTGAAAAGCTGAATGCCCGCGTTGTCGTGGCCAAAGCTGCGGGCGCCGACACCACGACATTGCTTGACCAACGCAGCATGCTGGTTGATGAAATCAACGCGATCATCCCGGTCAATGTTATCAACCGGGATGGTGGCAGGATCGCGCTCTATTCCTCCGGTGGCACTGCGCTCTTGGAGGGTAAAGCTTCTGAGCTCAGCTTCTCTCCCAAAAGTGACATGCTGCCTCATATGACCCAGGACAACGGGCTGTTGTCAGGGCTTGAGGTGAATGGCAAACCGATCAGCACAAGCGCAAACGGCCCCATCCGAGGCGGAACACTGGTTGCTCAGTTCCAGGTCCGTGACGTGCTGGCCGTGAAGGCGCAGGACGATCTTGATGCCTTTGCCCGCGATCTGATCGAACGGTTCCAGGATCCGGCACTCGATTCCACGATCGGCGCCACGGATGCGGGTATCTTCACTGATGGTGGCAACTTCTTCGATAGCGCCGACACGGTTGGGATTTCCGGCCGACTGGAGCTAAATGATCTGGTTGCCATGGATGGTCAGGCGGAAACCTGGCGTTTCCGGGACGGGCTTTACGCAGCCACGCAGGGTGATCCCGGTGACGGCAGTCTGATCAATGGCTACGCAGAGGCCCTGAAGGAAAACCGTTCTCTGAGTTCGACAGGTCTTGGCAGTGTCAGTGGCGATGCCTCGACGCTGAGTTCCGTCTTGCTGTCCCGGTTTGCCCGCGACGACAACAGCGCGTCGAACACGCTGACCTTTGCGGCAGCCAGCTATACCGAAATGGCCCAGACCGAGGCGAGCTTTGGTGTCGATACCGATGCCGAGCTGCAGAACCTGATGCTGTATGAAAAAGCCTATGGTGCAAATGCCAAGGTGTTGTCCGTCGTGGATGGCCTGCTGGAAACTATTCTGGGGATCTGATCAATGATTATTAAGTCCTATGGCGACATGGCGCAGCATATGTTCTTGCGTAACCGCAACGCCGAGCTGAAGCAGGATATCGAAAGGCTGGGGCAAGAGCTTGCCAGCGGGAAACTCTCTGATATTACCGCCAGGCTGGGTGGTGATTTCACGTATCTTTCCGATATCGAAACCAACCTGACCCGCCTGGAAAGCCATGTGATTGCCACCAACGAGGCAAAGCTTTTTGCAACGGGCATGCAGGGCAGCCTGGAACTGATTCAATCTTCGGCTCAGACCATGCGTGACAATTTGCTGGGCCTGACACCAACGCTCAAGCCTGACGATGCAGAGCGTTTCGGTGCGGAAGGACGGATCCAGCTGGATAATGCCATCAGCAAGCTGAATTCTTGGGCTGGTGGCCGCAGCCTGTTTGCCGGCACCGCCACCTCTACCTCGCCGCTGAATGATGCAGGTACGCTGATGACCGAACTGGTGTCCGAGGTTTCGGGGCTGACAAGCGCAACGGACATCGTGCAGGCGGTAAAGGATTGGTTCGCCGATCCGATGGGGTTTGACGATGCCATGTATGTGGGCTCCACCAAGGATCTGTCACCGGTCGAGGTCGCCGATGGGGAAACCGTATCGCTTGCGTTGCGCGCCGATGATCCTGCTTTGAAGCACCCGCTGCAAAGCTTTGCCATCGCGGCTCTGGTCAACGAAAGCGCGCTGGGGTTGAGCGACACCACCAAGGTTGAGCTTGCCAAGATGACTGGGACGGAACTGCTCAACAGCACCGAACAGCTCATCGATAAACAGGCTAGCATCGGCTTTATCGAAGGGCAGTTGGAGCGCGTGAGTACACGCAACACCGCGACCGAAACCAGCCTGAGCATCGCCAAAAACAACCTGATCAACGCGGACCCCTATGAAACGCATACACGCCTAGAAGAAGCTCAGCTGCAGCTGGAAAGCCTCTACTCGGTGACCTCGCGTAGTTCCCAACTGTCGCTGCTGAGGTACATGTAATGTTGAAATTTCTACGTCTCCTCATCGCCTGTCTGCTTCTGCCTGCGATGGCTCAGGCCAGCGCGATCCGGCTGAAGGATCTGGTGGAGTTTGATGGCGTGCGCGGCAATGATCTGGTTGGTTACGGCCTGGTTGTGGGGCTGGATGGCACCGGTGATGGTCTGCGCAATTCGCCTTTCACCGAAGAAATCATGTCGAACATTCTGGAGCGCCTGGGCGTTAACGTGACGGGCGAACAATTCCGTCCGAAGAACGTGGCCGCAGTGTTTGTGACGGCAACTTTGCCACCGTTTGCGCGGGTTGGCGGCAACGTCGATGTGACGGTTTCGGCCATTGGCGACTCCAAAAGCCTGATGGGCGGCACCCTGATCATGACGCCACTCAATGCGGCCGATGGTCAGATCTATGCCGTGGCCCAGGGGACCATCCTGGCCGGTGGCACCGTCGCCGAGGGGGAGGCCGCCAGTGTGACGCAGGGCGTGCCGACCGCTGGTGTGATCCCGGCAGGTGGCCGGGTTGAGCGGGAGATCGATTTCGATCTGTCCTCTCTTTCGTCGATGCGTCTGGCGCTGCGTGAACCGGATTTCACCACCGCAGGCCGGATCGAACGGGCCATTAACGCTGAATTCGGCCGCAGCGTTGCCCTGATGCGGGACTCTGGCACGGTTGAGGTAGATATTCAGCGCACCCGGGCGCGATCCACGGCCCATGCGGTCGGCCGGATCGAAAACATCCTTGTCGAGCCGCAGCGCAAGGCGCGTGTTGTCATTGATCAGGCTTCCGGCACCATTGTAATGGGCAGCGACGTGCGGATTTCGCGGGTGGCCGTGGCTCAAGGTAACCTGACCCTCCGGATAGAAGAAGCACCGCTTGTGGTACAGCCCAACCCGTTCGGAAATGGCGAATCGGTTGTCGTTCCGCGCACTGGTGCTGCCATCGAAGAGGAGGAGGGCATCCAACTGGCCGAGGTTCCGGAGAGCACGTCTCTGTCCGAGGTCGTTGCAGGGCTCAATGCGCTGGGTGTCTCTCCACGGGACATGATCGATATCCTGAAAAGCCTGAAAGCGGCGGGAGCTTTGCACGCGGAATTCGTTGTGCGCTGAAGCCAGCCAAAGCACATTACAAAAGCCCGGATCGCTTGCGCGGTCTGGGCTTTTCTTTGGCCAAGTATGCAAAGCGCGTTTTTCGGCTTTGAGCCCTTATCGCCCGATGCTGCATGACGTTCGAAGGTCGGGTATTTATCAAGAGGTGCGTTTCAGCGCTGCACGTTTTCTGCAAAACTTCTCCAAAGATAATTTGAAACAGTTGACTAAGAATTCGCCCAGTTACCATGTTGGCAGCCTGAGTGGGCAGGAGTTTGATTTGGGAGTTGTTCGCATATTTTTCTTGCTCGCTATAGCCGCAGCGGCCTGGACGGCCTGGACGATCAGTAATCGCGTCAATGATGAACGGAAACAAACGGAGTATATTGCGTTCTTGGCTTCGGACGCCCACGTAATAGTTGGCGAGCGTACTATACGAATTCCATATATAGCGCTCCCTGGTTATACAGCATCGAAGCAAAGTTTTAGCTTGGACCGCTCTGGGGACCGCGAGCGGTCCAAAGCTCGCCTGGAAGCCTTTCGAGAGGCAGCGGATCGTCGCGAAACCGCCCCGGAACTCGACAAGCTGGAAATCCGTGTGCGAGCTTTTGGGTGGAATGATTTTAATCCATCATTCAGTAATATTTGTAGTCAACTGACGACGCACTGGGCAAAGTCAGTTTGCGACGATCCCTGGGCCCCTCTCACTCAAGCCCTGCCGCGCAACCGGTTTTATCTCAGTGATGCTGAGGCACTGGCGGCATTTGACAATCACTGGACCGTCGGAAAAGAGCGCGTCGGCGACCAACTTCGGGCGATGGAGATTCATCGAAAAACCGCTTCGATTGAATGCGATGGCACCGCCACTAATTCGGGAACAAGATTCTGCACGGCTGCGATGCGCATAGACAGCCGTCTAATCGCTGTCTGGACGGTCTGGAGCAGTCTCGAAGAAACGCCCTTACAAATGGCAGAAAGAGAAAGCCTGGCTATCCAATCGTTCATCGAATACGCAATCTCTCCCAATGAAAACTTCGAAACCTTATTATCGCGGGTCTGCGAACTCAGAGCTCCCGGAAGCGTTGATCATCCCAATCGCCCGAAGTCAGGTTGCAACTGAATAAAAAAATCTCGATGCTCAATCAATATTCTGAGTGTCAGGCCTGAACGGGACATTCCAAATCTAGGGAGCACGGCAGTTTCTCTAATCGGACGTTTTGGCCAAGGTCAATATGGCGTGCCCAAGCAGCGTGCATCTACTGCTTCAGGACCAGTAGCCAAGCCGCAGCAAAAGCTGCCATCCGCCCGCGTCACTTCAACGGCGGCAACGTCCGCACAATAAACCTACATGTTTTGTAGACCCTGCTTCGTTGCTTGTGGCTGATGCACGTGGTGAGGAATGCGCATCGTTTCGCAAGCAGACACGGAGCAGTTTCAAAGGAATCGAGGATTCGAGGATCTTCTCCAAAAACAAACTGAGCGCGTCACGGAACATAACATAAAAGGCCCCCCGAATCGCTGTTCGGAGGGCTGAGATCTGTCTTGATTGTCTGCCAGTCTGGCTAGGATGGATAGTAACTGCGTACCAGGGCGGTTGCGATCAGGCTCCAGCCGTCGGCGACGACGAAGAACGCCAGTTTGAACGGCAGTGAGACCACTGCCGGTGGCACCATCATCATACCCATGGACATCAGGATAGCGGCGACCACCAGGTCGATAACCAGGAAGGGGAGAAAGACCAGAAAGCCAATCTGAAATGCCCGCGCGATTTCCGACAGAAGAAAGCTGGAGACCAGAACAGACAGCGGCGCATCGGCTGTTGGATCGATCCCTTGGGTGGCTGGGCGCAGATCTGCGATGGCATAAAAGGTGTCTGGATCCAGCCGGTTTGCCATGAAGGCTCTGAAGGGTTCCAGCCCCCGGGTAATGCCGGTTTCGACGTCCACCTGTTCTTCGATCAACGGGCTGATCCCGTTCACCCAAGCTTCGTTGAATACCGGCTCCATCACGAAATAGGTCAGGAACAACGCCAGGCTAATCATCAGCATGTTTGGCGGCGCCTGCTGCAGACCCATGCCCTGGCGCAGGATCGACAGCACCGTTACGAGGAACGGAAAGCAGGTAACCATGATCAAAAGGCCGGGCGCGAGGCTCAGCACGGTGATCAGCAGAATCAGCTGGATGGACCGCGCCGAAATCGACTGTCCATCCGCCAATGACAGGCTCAATTCTTGAGCAACGGCGGCCTGCGGCAGGGCCAGCGCCAGAAAAAGCGCCAGCGCCGCATAGGCGATAGGTTTGTGTGTCATCCCAGCCCGTTTTGCAGATCGGCAATTTCGGTCAGGCGCACGGCAAGCTGGCCAGCCTGATCGCCTTCCATTTCTTCCAGCTGACCGCGGGCGACCAGACGATCCCCGACATAAAGGTCAACCGGATCCTCGACCCGTTTGTCCAGAGTCAGGATCGCGTTTTCGCCAAGGTTGACCAGATCGCGGATCAGTGGCCGGGCCTTGCCGACCGAAACAACCACTTCCACTGGAACCGATACGAAGGGGTTGCTTGCATCGGTGGCTTTCATATTGAGTTCGGCTGCATTATCCATACTGGCTGTCCTCTCTGACATGATAGGTAAAGGCGTCGATCGAACCATGAATAGATTCGAGCAGCGCGGAGCTGTTTAGTTCGCGTTCGGAGGCGCCGACACGCAGATAGGCCTGACCTTCGGCCAGGGTATCGTCTTCCTGAACTTTCACCGGAACCGAGATGTTTTCTGCAACAAGGGCACGGACCGCATGGCTTTCGCTCGGCGACACCACGATCTGCATCGCCTGATCGGTCTGGAACCGGGCCATATCGGTCAGTTGATCAACGATGTGGTGGCCAAAGGTGGCTGACATCGCATCCGGCAGGACCGAACTGGTCAGTACCTTGAACATCGGGTCCAGCGATTCGATGAGCTGGGCCTGGGCCTCGTGGTAGGTAAAGTTCAGGTCTTCAAGCGAACTGGCCAGCGTGGCCGAAATCCGCGTTGTTTCCTGATCCTTTGCGCTGATGGCGTCTTCCCAGCCAGCGCTGTATCCCTTTTCAAAGGACACCAGCCTTTGTTCTTCGACGGCCTCCTCGGAAAGCCCGGGGTCGGGGGCTTCGACGGCTGAACCGCCGCCGAAGTCTTCCAGAAGGTGCGTGATACTCATCAGACTCGTTCCTCGTTCTCTTCCAGCCAGCCGCGCAGAATCTGGACGGTTTCTTCCTGACGTTCACCGATCATGGAGCGTAGCCTGTCGACGGGGTTTTCGCCGCCACCACCCAGTGCGGGCAGTCCGCCCAGGTCGTCCAGGCCGCTACCCATGCCGGGCATATCGCCAAGTGGAGCAAAATCGCCGCCCATGTTGTCTTGGATTTCTCCGTCCAGGGCGAGATTCGCACCCATGTCCGGGTTCGACATGAAGTCGCCACCTCCGCCCAAGGCGGGCAGATCAGGCAATGCACCGCCGGTAGGTGCGCTCAGCGCGGCGACAGAGGATCCTTTGTTGGACAGAATCGGGCGGACAACGAAGAGGCCAAGGATTAGGGTAACCAGTGCCAGGGCCCCCATCTGGATCAGCGACATGGCGTCGAAATACAGATTGTCCATGAAGGAGCTGGTTGCCACCGTGCCCTGCGGCTCGACAGAGGGAAGATCCATCGACTTCAGGGTAATCACATCACCGCGGTCCGCGTTAAATCCGACAGCGGCCGAAATCAGCTCGCGCAGGGCTTGCAGTTCTTCTTCGGGGCGCGGTTCGAAGACGGTTTCACCGGCTTCGTTGGTCGCCATGCCACCGTTGACCAGCACCGCGACGGTGAGACGCTTGATGGCACCGGGGCCGCGCACGATCTCTTTTTCGGTTTCAGAGATTTCGTAGTTTACCCGTTCCCGCGTTGCGCTGGTGTTCGCCTTGGAACCCTGGCCTGATGCAGCATCCCCATCGGGAATATTCGAGGCGACGGTCACCTCTCCGGCCTGGTTCTGAGACGAGTCGGCGCGTTCTTCCACATCCGTGCTGATCGCAACACGGCTTTCCGGGTCGACCCGCTTTTCGCGGATGGATTCGGTGTCGGTTACGGTCTCGACACTGACTTCAACCACTGCGTTGCCATGGCCGACTCGGGCCTCAACAAGGCGCATGACCCGATCGCGGATGGATTGCGACCTGTCATCGGAGCCTGCACCCGCTGCTGCTGCAGCCTCGGTGGATCCGATCAGGGCACCATTGGCATCGATGACGGCGACGTTTTCCACCGCAAGGCCGGTGACGGCCGAGGCAACCAGAAAGCGAATCGCGTTGGCCTGCGCCGGTGTAATGGGCGACCCCATCGGCACCACGGATACCGATGCGGTGGCATCTGCGGTCCGCTGGAAAGGATTCGTTCCAGTATTGGCAATATGGACTCGCGCTTGGGTGATATGCGGGCTGCCGACGATGGTCCGGGCCAACTCGCCTTCTTTTGCACGCCAGTAGGCGGCATCGAACATCTGCGAAGTTGTTCCGAACCCGCTGAGCGAATCGAGGAGTTCGTAACCGCGCCCGCCATTTGCCGGAAGCCCCTCGCTTGCCAGGGTCATCCGAAGCTCGTCGCGTTTGTCCGAGGGCACATAAATAGAGCCGCCGCGGACTTCATATTGGATGTTGCGCTGCTCAAGCGAGCTCACCACATCTCCGGCCGTGCCGCTTTCCAGCCCGGCGTATAACAATTGCATTGTTGGCTTGGTTGCCAAATTGGACATCGCCAGGATGCTGAGAATCACGGCCAAAGTCGCGCCAATTGCGATCAGGCGCTTCCGCGTATCCAAACCTGCCCAGACATTCTTGATCTGCTGCACATTAACCTCCGTCGCACCGGCGTTCTGTCCGGCGTGCAACCTTTTTGAACGAACGGCCTTAACATTCGGTTAGTTCCTCACGGGTTATGAAGAGGAGCACGACGTTTTAGGGATAGCCATGACAGACGCTGTAGTAGATACAGAAGAACCAGCCAAAAAAAGCAAAATGCCCCTGATTATTGGGGTTGTGCTTGCGGTAGCTGGTGCGGGCGGCGGATTCTTCGCCGTTCAGTCAGGCCTTCTTCCTTTTGGTCACAAAGCAGCGCCCGAATCGGCGCATATGACCGAAGAGGCGCCAGAAGGCGTGGATAGTGGTGAGACGGCAGAGGATATTGCCAATCTCGCCTTCATCGAAATGGAACCGATTGTAATATCGCTGCAAAGTCCCAGCGGCATTCGGCATTTGCGGTTCCGTGCACAACTAGAGGTCGATCTGGCCCATCAGGCCGAGGTCGAAAAAGTCCTCCCACGAGTTGTCGATGTTCTGAACAGCTATCTACGCGCTTTGGAGGTTAAGGATCTTTCCGATCCGATGGCCCTGCCAAAACTGCGCGCACAGATGCTGCGGCGGATCAATATCGCGACCGGACAGGGTCGCGTGAGGGATCTGCTGATCATGGATTTCGTACTAAACTAGGAGGACAGGATGGACCTTATTGCTGATATCCTGCTTGCAGCCGGAGCTCTTGGAGCTGGTTTCTATTGTCTGGTGCTGTCGCGCCGGTTGAAACGGTTCAACGATCTGGAAAAGGGCGTCGGCGGTGCCGTCGCGGTTCTTTCGGCGCAGGTGGATGACCTGAACAAATCTCTCGTATCGGCCCAGAAGGTGTCGGATGGCTCCAGCAAGGCGTTGGAACAGCTCACCGGACGCGCAGAGACGGTTGCCCAGCGGCTGGAGCTGATGATGGCCTCGATGCATGACATGCCCGAAGCCGCAGTGCCCGAAGCGCCGCAGCCCACAGCCCAGGGTACCGAAGAGCACGATGCTCTGGCGGAAGCCTACGGATCGCAGGGTGAGCCGGAAAAACCGGCCGAGGATACGTCCAGCTCCTCCGGCCTGATGTTTGTCCGTCACGCTCGTGGTCAGAATCGGGTGGCGTGATGAGCGAGAAGAAAAAGAAATCAAAGAAGGGCGCTCGCGCAAAAAGCGGCACCCTGATGATGATTGCATTGCTGCTGATGGGGTCAGCGATTCTTCGCCTCGGTCTCGACGCAGGTCCGGCGATTGCTCGTGAAGTTGCCAGCCTTCAAAAGGAAGGCAACGAAGATCACGCAGATAAAGGCGAGATGCGCAGCGAATCGATGCCGTCTTCGGCAGAGCTGCAGGCGATGCTGGCTGCGTTCAAGGAACGCGAAGCGGCTCTTGCAGCCCGCGAGGCTGAAATCGAGGACCGTATGAAGGCGCTGGAGATCGCGGACCAGGCGATCGACACCAAACTCGCAGCGCTTCAGGATGCCGAGGAGAAGCTGAAATCCACTCTGGCCCTGGCCGATGGTGCGACCGAGGCGGATGTGGCCCGGCTGACCACCGTCTACGAACAGATGAAGCCGAAAGAATCTGCGGCACTGTTTGAAGAGATGGATCCGACTTTTGCGGCCGGATTTCTGGCGCGCATGCGTCCCGAGGCAGCAGCTGGCATCATGGCCGGTCTGAGCCCCGAAGCGGCCTATACGATCAGCGTTGTGCTGGCCGGAAGAAATGGCGCCGTACCGACGGAATAACTTGGGCCGGTCGAACTTGGCCCAGTTGATTAGTCTTTTTTAATCAGACTCACCTAAGCTTCTATAAAGCAACACAATTCGGAGTGAACCTGTGATCGGGATTATAGGTATTGTCGTCATCTTTGCCATGGTTTTTGGCGGGTATCTGATGGCTGGCGGCAAGATGGGCATCATCCTGAAGTCGCTTCCTTTTGAGCTGATGATGATTGGCGGGGCAGCGGTCGGTGCCTTTCTTATCAGCAATGACATGAGCGGTATCAAACACACGCTCAAGGATGTTGGGAAAGTCTTCAAGGGCCCCAAGTGGAAGCCGGATGATTACCGGGATCTGCTGTGCCTGCTCTTTTCCCTGATCCGGATCGCCCGTGCGAACCCGGTCGAGGTGGAGCAGCATATCGAAGACCCGGAAAATTCGTCGGTGTTTAACAAATACCCTAAAATCGTGGCCGACAAGGAGGTGGTGAACCTGATTTGCGACACCATGCGCTCGGCCTCGATGAACTACGACGACCCGCATCAGGTCGAGGAAGTTCTGGAAAAGCGGATGGAAGCCAACCTGCATCACGCCATGCACGGCAGCCACGCGCTTCAGACCATGGCAGATGGCCTGCCGGCCCTGGGGATTGTTGCGGCGGTTCTGGGTGTGATTAAGACCATGGCCTCGATCGACCAGCCGCCAGAGGTTCTGGGCAAGATGATCGGCGGCGCCCTGGTCGGTACCTTCCTTGGCGTGTTCCTGGCCTATGGCCTGGTTGGCCCCTTCGCCAGCAAGGTCAAATCGGTGACCGAGGAAGACGCGCATTTCTATCAGCTGATCCGCGAAGTACTGGTGGCCAACCTGCATAACCACGCGGCAGCAATCTGCATCGAGGTCGGGCGTCAGAATACCCCGTCTCACATCCGCCCCGGTTTTTCGGAACTGGAAGAAGCTCTCAGATCGGTGAAACAGGACGCAGCATGATTTGGCGCGCACTCGCGATAACTGCCACAGTTTTGGCCAGTCTTCTGGTCTCGGGCGAAGCCCGGGCCCAGACGATCGTGGCCCGCTCAGGTGAACACGACGGATTTTCCCGGCTGGTTATGCGTCTGCCGAATGGGGCGGACTGGTCTCTGACCCAAAGTGGGCGAAGTGCGACATTGAACATCGGCGCCCGGGACATCGTTTATGACACGTCCCGCGTTTTCAACCTGATCCCGAGGGACCGGTTGCAGGCCATCGGGCAGGCCGCGCCCGGGCAGCCGTTGCGGATGGATCTGGGCTGCAACTGCGAAATCCGGTCTTACGTGCAACGCGATGGCTATCTCGTGATCGATATCCGTGATGGCAACGATGAACCAGTCTATTCCACGGCAGGCAGTGGTGCCGCCGTAGGCAATGGTCGGCCCTTCGTGCCCTCCCTTCCTTTGCAAACCGCCGAGGAGCCGAAAACCGAGCAACCGACATCCGGTTACCGGTTCAATCTGGGACAAAGCGCCATCGCGGATGCCCGCCTGGCGCTGGATCTCGCTGCTGCGGTGGAACGCAGCGCACCACCCGCGCCAGCAACCAGTACAACTCGTGTAGAGGCGCCCGTTGCCCAGTCCGAAATGCACGCCGCAACGAGCGCCGAACAGTTACGTCTGCCGACGCTATTGCCGTTGGAGCCGCGTGCCGAAGCAAGCAATGTGCCGACGCCGGATCCCGTCAAGGCCAATATGGGCGAGCCGCAGGAGCCGATGACGTTGCCGGAAGTGAATCTGCTTCTCGATATGGAAGAATCGGCCCGCGCTGCGACCGTGAACGCCTCTGAACAGCGCCTGCTGCGTCAGATTGGCCGGGCCGCGAACCAGGGTCTTTTGGACATCGCCATCGCAGGTGGGCAGATCGATGCCGGACAGCGGCAGATCAATCCGCTGGACCGGGATGGGCGCCCACTGGATCCACTGGATAATATCTCCATTACATCCGCAGTCGATCGGGAGGCGGGGCTTCTTGCCCGCGCCCGTGACGAAGAGGATGAATCCGAATTGTGCCTGCCTGATCATGGTATCGCCGTATACAACTGGGGCAATGACAGCTCCTTTGCCGATCAGGTGGGACCGCTGCGCAGTGCGTTAGTTCGCGAGTTTGACGACGTTAATCCGGCAGGTGTGCTGGCCTTGGCGAAACTCTACATTTTTTTCGGCTTTGGCGCCGAAGCCAAGGCGATGATCCAGGCCATGCCCGAGGACCGGCTGACACCGGAAAACAAAAATATCCTGAATGCTTTGGCGGATCTCGTTGAAGGCGAGACATTGCCGATAAACCATCCGTTTTCCGGACAGCAAATCTGTGACGGCGACACTACCCTGTGGTCGGTATTGGCGGATGGTGAAATCAAGAAAGGTGCCAATACCGATGCCATTCAGCAGGCGTTTGGGCGTTTGCCTGTACATCTGCGGGTGCACCTTGGCCCCAAGGTTAGTTCTCTCTTTTCCGAGGCAGAGCAATATCATGTAGCCGGGGCGATCCTGAGGTCGGTGAACCGGACCGGTGTTGATCACGTGCCGGAATTGAATATGGCCGAGGCCGCGATTGCGGATCTGGAAGGGGACACGGAAAAGGCCGCGGAAAAACTGACCGAAGCTGTTGCGGAACGCACAGAGAATACTCCGGTTGCCCTGATTGAGCTGATTGCGCTCAGCTATAAGGAAGACAAGGCTCTGTCGCCGGACGTGCCGGATGTTGTCGGCTCTTATGAGCACGAGAATCGCGACGGCGAACTGGGGGCGGATCTGCGCAAGGCCGAGATCACAGCCCTGGCGCTCACCGGACGTTTCCACGATGCATTCCAAGAGCTGAAGGAACTCAGCAACCGCGATGGTCCGGCCGCCCGCACGGCCGCTCTGGAACCTTTGATGACTCTTCTCACAGAGCGCGCGGACGACGTAACCTTCCTTCAGTATGCGCTCGTCTTTGCGATGCAATCCACCGCCAGAGAAGCGGCGCCGGTCGCAGATATCATCGCGCGCCGGTTGCTGGATCTCGGATTTGCAGAGCAGGCCATGTCCCTGCTGAAGAAACTGGCGCTGGAGCCCGAAAACGAGAAACGCCGCGAGATGCTGGCCGAAGCAGCTCTGGCGTTGAATAAGCCTCAGCGGGCTCTGGTTGAACTGATGGGGCTGGAGAGTACCGAGGCCAACCGTCTGCGCGCCGAGGCGCTGTGGCGCAATGGTGAATACGGCCGGTCGGGTGAATACATGCAGGTCGCAGAGGACAAGAACGCGGCGGCCCGCGGCTTCTGGCACTCCGAGAACCTGGAAGCGATCCAGTCGTTGGAAGCGGATGAGGGAACTCCGTTCCGGCAAGTTGCCGACATGACCACAGAAATCGGCGAGACTGCGAAGGATCCCGAAGGTCTGACACCGCTGGCCCATGCCCGTGCACTTGTCGAAAGCAGCCAGGGCACCCGCGGCGGGATCGAAGATCTGCTGAAACAGCTGAAAGCCGCACGCGCTGAAACAGAGTAATCGAAGGCTCCTTTAGATCATGGACCGCTCTCTTTTGAGGGCGGTCTTTGCGTTGGGCGATAACGGTTTGTAAACCGTCTTTGCCTAGCTTGAACCGCGGATGAATCCGCAATTGGAACGGGCAGAATGCCGGAAAAACAACATAGAATACGCCTGATTGGGCGGCGGCGCTTTGGGCAGCCGTTGCACCTTGAGCAGGTCCCGCCGTCCTTGGGTGATTCTGCTTCACTCGACAGGCTGCGCCCCGGCGACACGGCTGTCGCTTTCTCCGCTTTCTCAACGCTTGAACAGGCAGGGGTTGGTCTCCCCCGCACGAACAGCTGCGCGCTGCGTCCTTCCCGTTCGCTACGCTCGCGGCGGCGGTCCAGGACCGGGCAGCTGCCCTCTGCCGTGCGGTCTTCAACATATTCCCAGCATGCCGTGGCACCTGCCCGGCCTGCACTGACATCTTTGAAATAGGGGACATTACAGGTGCCCAAAATCACACCTCAACAGCTGTTTAGCCCCACCGTGCTGCTGGCGCTGGCATTGATGGCGATCATCGTGATGATGATTCTGCCGATGCCGTCCTGGGTGCTGGACGTTGGTCTTGCTGCCTCCTTTGGTCTGGCGATTCTGATCTTCACCATCACGCTGTTCATTGAAAGACCACTGGATTTCTCGTCCTTCCCGACGATCCTGCTGGCCTCTCTGATGTTGCGGCTGTCACTGAACGTCTCCTCCACGAAACTCATCATTGGTCAGGGTCACACCGGGACCGATGCGGCTGGTGATGTTATCCAGGGCTTTGCCCAATTCGTGATGGGCGGCAGTGTTTTCCTGGGCCTTGTGGTCTTTGGGGTGTTGCTGATCGTGAACTTCATGGTCATCACCAAGGGCGCGGCCCGGATGGCCGAGGTGGGCGCCCGTTTCGCACTGGACGGTATGCCTGGTAAGCAGCTGGCCATCGACAGCGATATGTCCGCTGGTGCCATTGACCATGCCACCGCCCGGGCTCGCCGTGAAAATGACCAGCGCGAAACCACATTCTTTGGCTCGCTTGATGGTGCATCGAAGTTTGTCAAAGGCGATGCGGTTGCCGGTCTGCTGATCACCCTGCTGAACCTGGTGATGGGTCTGGTGATGGGTGTTCTGGTGCATGGCATGCCGGTGGGCAGCGCCTTTGAAACCTACGCCATCCTGACCGTCGGCGACGGTCTGGTTTCGCAGATCCCGTCGGTGATCATTTCCATTGCCGCGGCCCTGCTGCTGGCGCGCGGCGGTGCCACCGGCGCCACCGATATCGCCCTGTTCGAACAGTTCGGCAAACACCCGGCGGCGTTGACCACCGTTGCGGTTCTGATGGTTCTCTTCGCGCTGGTGCCCGGTTTGCCGTTCCTGCCCTTCATCGTTGGCGGCGCGGCTCTGGGCTTTGCGGCGTATCGCATTCAGATGAAAAAACAGAGCGCCGAAGAGGCCGAGGTTGAAGAACAGCTTGAAGAGGCGGCCAATCCGGCGCCGTCCAAGGCGCTTGGTGATATTCTTGACCTTGACGATCTGCACCTGGAGTTCGCACCGGATCTGGTGAGCATGGTTCTGGATGAGGGCACCGGGCTGGATGCGCGGATTGCCAATATGCGAACCCATATCGCCACCAGTTTCGGTCTGATCCTGCCGGAAATCCGGCTGACGGATCAGGCGGATCTTGAGATGGGAACTTATGTGGTGAAGGTTCAGGGTGTGGAACAGGCCCGTGGCACGCTGCACCCGGATATGGTGCTGGCGTTGATGCCGGACAACCATTCGGCACTGCCGCCCGGTACCGATGTGACAGAACCTGTCTACGGCGCTCCCGCCCGGTGGATCGGAGCCCAGAATCAGGATGCGGCTGCCGTTGCGGGCGCGACCGTGGTAACGCCGCCCGAAATCCTGGCCACCCACCTGCTTGAGGTGATCAAACAGAACTTCTCGCGGCTGCTGACCCTGAAATCGCTGCGCCGTCTGCTGAACGAAATGACCGAGCTGTCGGATGCTTTCCGGGCCGAGGCAAACCGCAAGCTCCTGGATGATCTGGTGCCGGACAAGGTGCCAATGGACACGCTACATTCGGTGCTGCGCCTGCTGCTGGATGAACGCGTGTCGATCCGGAATCTGCCGCTGATCCTTGAAGCCATTGCAGAGGCACGGGTGCACACCACCCAGCCCGAACTGATCTGCGAGCACGTGCGTCAGCGCATGGGGTTCCAACTGGTGGCAGAGATGAAGCGCGAAGATGGTACCATTCCGCTGATCCAACTGGCGCCGGAATGGGAAGACACCTTCTCGACCTATCAGGTGGACATCCAGGGCGGGGGGATGGATATCGCGCTGCCGCCCGACATGTTCAACCGCTTGGCCGAAGGGTTGAGCGAGCGGCTCAACACGATTACCGAGCAGGGGATTTTTGCTGCGGTTGTCACCTCGACCCGCCGCCGCCGTTATCTGCGCACGATCCTGAAGTCGCGCGGCATTACCAACCCGGTGCTGTCCTTCGAGGAAATCGGGCTGGAGGCCCGCCCGGCGCTCGTGGGGATGGTGCAAGCATGAACCTGCTGGATCTTCCCCCAGGGCTGGTTGCGCTTCTGGGGGCGGGCTTCTGGCACGCGGCCATCGTGTTTTTACGGATCTCGGCGATCGTGTCCGTGCTGCCCGCCTTTGGTGAGCAATATGTGTCGATGCGGGTTAAATTGGCGCTATCCATTGCCTTTACCGCGATTGTGGCCCCTGCGCTGCCCGCAATCCCCGAGCCCACAAGCGCCTTGCAGTTTGCAGGGTACGCCGCCAGCGAGGCTGTCGTCGGGCTGGCGCTTGGTGTCGGGATCCGGTTCTTTGTTCACGGTCTCCAGACCGCCGGCACCATCGCCGCGCAAAGTACCTCGCTGTCGCAGGTGTTGGGCGGTATCGGCGCAGAACCGATGCCGGCCCTTGGCGCTGTTCTATTGATCTCTGGCCTGGCGCTGGCAGTGATGATGGGCCTGCACGTGCGGGTGGCAGAGTTCATGATCTATTCCTACGACGCCTTTCCGGCCGGGGTTTTCCCGGCGGCGGGCGGTCTTTCCGAATGGGGCGTCCACCGGGTTGCCAAAAGCTATTACATGGCATTTACCCTTGCGGCACCTTTCCTGATTACGGCGGTGATCTACAATCTGGCACTTGGCGTCATTAACCGTGCGATGCCACAGCTGATGGTGGCCTTTGTCGGGGCGCCGGTGATCACCTTTGGCGGCTTGTTTATTTTGATGGTCGGCAGCCCGGTGATCTTGGATGTCTGGGTTCGGGCGTTGATGACGTTCCTTGCAAATCCGGGAGGCAACATACCATGAGCGGTGGTGACGACGACTCAGATAAGTCATTCGAGCCGACGGCGCAGAAGCTTCAGAAGGCACGGGAAAAAGGCGAGGTTGCCAAATCCACCGATCTGTCGGTTGCGGCTGCCTATCTGGGGCTGGTCGTGGCTCTATATGTTTCTGGCAGTGGCATGGTCGAGGGCTTCGGAACGGTGCTGATATCCCTGTTGGATCAACCCGACCGGCTGGCCCAGCAAATGTTCACCGGCGCCGCAAGCGCCCCCGTCGGCGGGATCCTGATGGCTTTGGTGATACCTATTTTGCCGATCTTCATTCTGCCCTTTGGTGCGGTGCTGTTGTCGATCCTGGCACAGCGCGCGCTGGTCTTTGCGCCCAGCAAGCTGGAGCCGAAGATGTCAAAGATCTCTATCATTTCGAACGCGAAGAACAAATTCGGCCGTGCTGGATTGTTTGAGTTTCTCAAGAGCTTCGTAAAGCTAGTTCTCTATTCGATTTGTCTTGGTGTCTATCTTAGTTACCGGTTGCCAGAGATGATTGCCTCCTCCGGAACGGGTGCCTTTTCCGTCGTCGCGATGTTGGCGCAGCTGGGAATGGAATTTCTTATTATCGCCCTGTTGCTCGCATTGCCGGTCGGTGTCGTGGATGCGGTGTTTCAGCACGCCGAGCACATACGTAAGAACATGATGTCGCGCCAGGAAATCCAGGATGAAGTGAAGGATTCCGAAGGCGATCCACATGTGAAGGGGCAACGCCGTCAGAAGGGCCAACAAATCGCCATGGGTCAGATGATGGCTGATGTTCCCAAGGCCGATGTGGTGATCGTCAACCCGACCCACTATGCGGTTGCGCTGCAGTGGAGCCGGGAAAAAGGCTCTGCCCCGAAATGCGTTGCCAAAGGGGTGGATGAGGTTGCCGCCGCAATCCGGCGGGTTGCCAACGAACATGCGGTACCGATCCACAGTGATCCGCCCACTGCCCGGGCGTTGCACGCCACCATCGAAATCGGTGAGGAAATCATGGAAGAGCACTATGCTCCTGTTGCGGCGGCCATCCGGTTTGCCGAGGCCATGCGCCAGCGGGCGAAAGGAGGGGTCTGATGAAACAGAAGATGCTGGATCAAATGGCAGCGGTGACTGCGGCGCAATATCTGCGCGAACATGCGCGGGTGAAGCCGATTCTGGATGAGGAAGCCCGTTTGCGTGGGCAGCTTACCAAGCTGAACGCCCATGTGCAGGCCACACGCAGTGAAGCAGATGAAAACCACATGATGAAAGCGTTGGGCGCTGATCTGCTGTGGGAAGGCTGGCACACCCGGGCAAAGCGGGAACTGAACACCGAACTGGCCCAGGTCACGGCAAAGAAGCTGATGGCAATGGACAAACTGCGCAAATCCTTTGGCCGCAAGACCGCCATTGCGGACATGGCCAAGGCCGAACGCGATCTGCACAAGGCCGCGCGTATTAAGGCGCTGCAGGAAAAGTTGTTGAATTAAGTCCGGGTGCTGGGAGCGCCCGACCAGCTCTGAAACAAGAGCGGCGCGAAGAGGTCTCAGGCAAGGTCACACAGCTTTGGTGGCAGGCGAAACGTATTGGCGAAACGCAACAGTGACAGGCGAAACGCAAAAGGCCGGACCAATCAAGGTCCGGCCTTTTTGTTGTATATAGGTAAGTTGTATCAGACGTCTTGGCGGGTCATATCCATGATCAGGACGTCATAGACGTCACGTCCAAGCTGCCGCTGTGCGGCTTCACGCAGCGCCGTGCGTAGGGGGTGCATCACGTCAGAGCGAGTGAACGCGCCTTTGAAGCCGCCCATGTTTGCATGGTCAAACAGTACCTGCAGGAATACATCGCGTAGTTTGGGTTCAAAGGTGCGAATTTTATCCGCCATACCGGGTTTTGTTTCCAGGCTGAGAGTGATCACAACCAAAGAGGTCAGTTCGTCGTGTTCAACAACGGGAACGATGAACTGGTTCGGGATCTTGACGTAATCATGCTCTCCACCCTCCATGGACTCGGCGGCGCCATGCCCGTCGTCCATAGTTTCCGTCGGCGGGGCCATGTGTTCTTCCCCGGTTGAGGCCATTTCATGCTCGGGGGCCGGTTCGGGCGCCATCATGATCCCGGCGCCAATTCCAGCGCCGGTGCCCACAATCAGCAGGATGAGAGGCAGTATCTTTGCAAGCATGGTTTACCTCAGAATGGCAGGATGGCGTCCAGGACCTGTTGGCCGTAACGCGGTTGCTGCATGTCGGTGATCTGGCCGCGTCCGCCGTAGGACACGCGGGCCGACGCGATCTTGTCGTAGGTGATCTCGTTCTGGCGGCTGATATCCTGCGGCCGTACATAGCCGGACACTAGGAGTTCGCGCATTTCGAAGTTCACTCGCAACTCCTGCGAGCCGCTGATCGCCAAAACTCCGTTTGGCAGTACGTCAACCACGGTGGCTGCCACCCGCAGTTCCAGTTTTTCGCTGCGTTTCACCGATCCCTTGCCCGCAGCCGAGCTGGAGCTGCCAAGTTCCACCGCGTTCGAGGCGCTGGCTCCATCCGGAAGGTGACGATCCAGGCGCTGAGGCAGCCCCAGAAGCTGCGGCAGTGCCATGCTTTCCGAGCCGGAGCGGGAGCGCGCGGTGTCGTTCTTGATCTCTGCCGTTTCATCAATCTCGATGACCACGGTCATGATGTCGCCCTTCTTGATGGCGCGGCGGTCGCCCAGAAGGGACTGTTGCGAACCGCTCCACAAAGAGGCGCTATCGACAGCGCGCCGCGGTTGGCTGTCCTGCGGCAGGCCCTGCCAGAGCATCGCGACATGTTCGGAAGATTCATTGGCCGGCGAAAACGACGGTGGCTTGCCAAGGTGATCAGCCCGCCCACAAGCGCCGAGAATGATCAGCCCTGCCAGGGCGGCTTTGGAAGTGAATGCTGTGTGTTTCATTTTCGTACCTCGACGGATCCGTCGGCTGCTATGCGTCCGGTTACAGTGGTGCGTGATGCCAGATTCATCACGCGGATCAGTTCGCCCTCGGCGCCGCGTCCAAGCGCGCGCCCTTCGGCGGAAATGGAAAGCCCACCCTGAACGAAGGTCAGAATCACCATGTCGTTGCGCTCGACGATGGCCGGGGGGCCAACATCGCCGGGCCGCAAGGGGCGACCCGGATAAAGCGCAACGCGGGCTTCCTGACCGATCACCTCTTCGGGGTCGGACAGGGCACCCAGAACCTCGCCGGGTTTGAGCGCCAGATCCGATGCCGTCAGAATTTCCTTGGGGCGTACCGTGCGAACCGGGACCAGGATATCGGCCCAGGCGGTCTGCGCGATCAGCGTCACAAGGAGGGCGAGCTTGAGTTTCATCAGCGGACCTGTGTGGTTGCGCCCATCATCTGGTCGACTGCCGAGATGACCTTGGCGTTCATTTCATAGCCGCGCTGCGCTTCGATTAGTTCGGTGACTTCGCGCACCGCATCGACCGAACTGGCCTCCAGATAACCCTGGCGCAGGGTGCCAAGACCGTCTTCGCCTGCGGTGGCAACCAGAGGTGCCCCGGAAGCTTCGGTCTCAGTGAAGAGGTTGCTGCCGATCGCCTCCAGCCCCTTGGGGTTGGAGAAACCCGCGAGGGTCAGCTGGCCCAGGATCTGACCTTCGGCGGTTTCGTCGAAATAGGCGTAAACTTCACCTTCGGCGTTGATCGAAATGCTGCGGGCATCATCGGGAATGGTGATTTCAGGAGAAACGGTATAGCCGTCAGAGGTGACGATCAGCCCTTCTCCAGATTGTTTCAAGGCACCATCGCGGGTGTATGCGGTCTGACCAGAGGGCAGGGTGACTTCCAGATAACCTTTGCCGTCGATGGCCACATCCAGGTCATTGTTGGTTTCCTGCAGCGGCCCCTGCGACAGATGAACCGAGATGGCAGCGGGACGCACACCAAGGCCAACCTGAACACCGGTGGGAAGAACGGTCCCATCCGAGGCATTCACCGTGCCCGCCCGCGACACCTGCTGATAGTGCAGGTCGGCGAACTCCGCCCGCCGCGCGTTGTAGGCGGTGGTGTTCATATTCGCGAGGTTGTTCGAAATGGTTTCGACACGCAGCTGCTGCGCGCTCATACCGGTGGCCGCGATTTTAAGGGCACGCATGGTGTTTCTCCTACTTGATCAGGTTCTTGATGGCGGCGCGGATGCGCTCGTCTTCGGTTGTCAGAAAGCTTTGGCCCATTTCATAGGCCCGTTGGATTTCGATCATGCGCGACACCTGTTGAATGGCATTAACGTTCGATCCTTCGAGAAATCCTTGCAGGACCCGGCCTTCAAGCGCGGGTTCGATTTCGCCATCGACGCGGAACATCACCCCGTCTTCGCGGGACATGGTGTGCATCTCGACCGGCTTGAACAAACCGATCTGGCCCAGGGGCTGGCCATCGGCACTGAGCGTGCCGTCAGAGCCGACCTGGAAGGATTCGGCATCCGTCGGCACAAACAACGGTGCGCCACCGGCATCCATCACCCGGTGGCCATCCATGGTGACCAGATCCCCCTGGGCATTGGATGAAAACGCGCCGGAGCGGGTCAGCCGCTGACCTTGCGGGGTTTCGACCATGAAGAAGGCATCGCCTTCGATCGCAAAATCGAAGGTGCCGTTGGTCTTGGTCAGCTGGCCCTGCTCCATCGAGGTGTTGTGAATATTCGCGCGTGCCATCGACATGGATTGCTGCCCTGGCGCTGATTGCACGTATTCCGAAAAAATCAGCCCTTCGGAGCGATAGCCCGTGGTTGCGGAGTTGGCGATATTGTTCGCCACCACCCGCATTTCACGCATCAGGCCGGTTTGACGGGACAGTGTTGCATACCCTGCGGTTTCCATCACGAACCTCCGGAAATCATTGGAATGACGTGGCCGTTGAAAAACGCCACGAGTGTTTGTGTCATGAAGCCCATCGACATCCAGAAGACGATGAGGATCGCGACGAGTTTGGGCACGAAGGTCAGCGTCATTTCCTGGACCGATGTCAGAGCTTGAAACAGGCCGACGGCCAGGCCGACGACCAGTGCCACGACCAGAATCGGCGTCGACATCACCACGGCTGCCCAAAGGGCCTGCCGCAACGTGTCGTAGAAAACGCCCTCACTCATCATGGCTTAGACCGGCATCCGCAGGATTTCCTGGTAGGCTTCGACCACCTTGTTGCGGACGGTCACTGCGGTTTCTACCGCCAGTTCCGTTTGTGCCAGCGCCTGCACCAGCGCGTGGGGGTCGCCGTTGCCAGTCATGGCCTGCACGGACATCTGTTCACCCTGCTGCAGTGTGTTGGTGAAGTTTTCAAAGCTCGCCTTGGCCCGTTCACCCGGCGTGGCGCCGGTGAATTCCGGATCTGCCTGCGTTGCAGGGCGGGCGGCGGCATAGCCGGTTGCGGCGGAAAGAGTGCGAATATCCATTCTGGATCTCCTGGTTCAGGGGGAGTTTATTTTCTCAACAGGTCCATCAAGGACGAGGACATCTGCCGCGTCTGGTCGAACATTTTGAGGTTAGCTTCGTAGCTGCGCTGGGCTTCTCGGGCGTCTGCGATTTCGATCATCAGATCTACGTTGGAGCCCTTGTAGTGGCCGCTTTCATCGGCAAGCGGGTGCGAGGGGTCATAGACCTGTTCCAATTCGCTGCGGTCCAGCGACACGCGGCCGACCTTGACACTTTCGACATCGGTGTTGATGTCGCGCACGGCCTGGAACGGCACGGTCTTGCGGCGGTAACCGGGGGTGTCGGCGTTGGAGATGTTCTCAGATACGTGGCGCAGACGTTTGGCTTGGGCCTGAAGGCCGCTGGCGGTTACGCTCAGGGATTTGGCAAATTCGCTCATGGATCAGCCCTCGGTCTAGGTGGTGCGGATGCTGGTGCGCAGGACGTTCATCGACGACTTGTAGATCGCCAGTGCCCGATCGTGCTGGCGCTTCGTTTCGACCCCTTTCAGAATCTCTGTCTCGATCGAGACGGAGTTGTCGTTGGGGTCGCTGCCATCTACCGATTCTGTCACGGCCCAATCCATGCCGACGCCGGAGGCGCCATTCAGATGAGAGCCGCGGCTGGCGATCATGTCGCCGGGCCGTGCCTTTGCAGCGTAGACTTCCTTGAAGGGTTTGATGTCCTTGGCATGATAGCCAGGGGTGTCCGCATTCGCGACGTTCTGCGACACCAGAGCCTGGCGCTTACCCGCATGGGTCGCCATGGCATATGCGATTTTAAAAACATTCAGTTCCGTAAACACCGGGGCTTCTCCCTCGATCAATTTCAATCAAGGCTTAACCCCGATTCCTTTAGAAATTGTTGCAGGAAACAATTGGAGGCCAGGACAATGATTGCTGAGCTAAAAGCCATGACTGAAGAAATCGCCAGCAAACGACTGTCGACGCCGGTCGGGCGTGTGATTGGTATTGTTGGCGGTGAGATCGAGATTGCAGGCCTGCAGAATATCGCCCGCATCGGGGATCGCCTGGTGTTGCGTCGCGGTCCAAATGACGAACTTCATGGCGAGGTTCTGAAGATTGAAGCAAGCAAAATCAGTATGTTGTCAGACAAAACTCCGGATCGTGTCGCGATCGGGGATGCGGTTCTTCTCTATCCTGCGCCGCAGTTTGCACCAAGTGACAACTGGATCGGTCGGGTTATCGATCCTTTCGGAGAGCCTCTTGATGGGCGGCCATTGCTGCGGGGGTCACAAGCACGTGACCTGATGACGCCGCCGCCAAAAGCCGCCGGACGCCGCCATATGGGAGAGCGTCTGGATACGGGTTTGTCGGTGTTCAATACGATTCTCCCGATTGTGCGTGGTCAGCGGATTGGCCTTTTTGCGGGGTCTGGTGTTGGTAAATCGACGCTTTTGGCAAAATTGGCACAGCATATGGAGGCCGATGTGGTCGTCATGGCGCTGATCGGGGAGCGTGGGCGCGAAGTAAATCACTTTGTTGAGCAGGTTCTGGGGCCGGAAGGCATGCGCCGCGCGGTTGTTGTTGCCGCGACATCCGATCAATCGCCGCTGGTGCGACGGCGCTGTGCCTGGGCGGCGATGACGATTGCGGAACATTTCCGCGACCAAGGCAAGAACGTCCTGCTGCTGGCCGACTCGGTTACGCGTTTTGCCGAAGCCCACCGCGAAATCTCGGCGGCTTCCGGCGAAGCGCCGGCCCTGCGCGGCTTCCCACCCTCGGTCACGCCGCTGATCACGGGCATGTGCGAACGAGCAGGTCCCGGCACCGGAGACCAGGGTGATATAACCGCGGTCTTCAGCGTTTTGGTTGCCGGCTCCGATATGGATGAACCGATTGCCGACATCCTACGCGGGGTTCTGGACGGCCATATCGTGCTCAACCGCGAAATCGCGGAACGCGGCCGGTTCCCGGCGATCGATGTGTCGCGGTCGGTGTCACGAAGCCTGCCAGCCGCGGCGACCAAGGAAGAGAACGACCTGATCCTCGACGTGCGGAAATACCTCGGCTCTTATGAACAGTCCGAAGTCATGATCCGCGCTGGCCTTTATTCAGAAGGGACGGATCCGGTTCTCGATACGGCAGTGAAACTCTGGCCAGAGCTGGACGGCTTCTTTGGCCGCGACGACCCCAACGGTGTGAAGAGCAGTTTCGACCGCCTGAAACTGCTCTTGCGCCGCGCCGCAGCAGGCGCGCGTTGAAACGGACCTAGGCACGGCCGACGCGCCGTGCCTGGATGGTCTCAATAGGATGGTAAAAACAAAGGCGCCTGTCGAACAATACCGACAGGCGCCTTTTGCATGGTTTGGATGTGTCTTGTCGCCTAGGAGCCAAGGAGCAGCCGCAACGCGGTCGAGGCACTTGATTGCGAGGATTGGTAATCGGCAAGCTGCGCCTGAGCCAGGTAGCGTGTTGTCAGTTCTTCCATCTTTTCAGGATCGGCATAGACACCCAGATCGTCGGTCCCAAGAAAGTTCTGCGCGCGATCCTTGTAGATTTCGAGCTGACGGTCCACGTCCAGCTGAATAAAGCTCGGCGGCAGGTGGAACGTTGTCTGGAACATCTTCTGAAGGGCGGGCTGACCGATGATATTGTACCATTTGGTATCAATGGAGGTTGGCTCGCCGTCCTCGTTTAGGTCGGTTGCGATATTGACCAGTTCGCGCTCGGCAAACAGCGCAATCCGCATGGATTCGTTCTGTACGCCGACCGCGGCTTCGAAAGACTGGGTTTTGTTGGAGAAGATGATGTTCTCCATGTCCTCCACGGACCCGGTTTTGACTGTGTCACCGGGACCGAACCCGAATGCTTCGGTGAAGGCAACCCAGCGGTCGTCTCCCAATCTGTTCGCCAATGCATCATCCGCCGAAGACCCCTCCTCCAGAACCTTCTGGACGAGGGCCTTCATAGGGAGCTGATCGTCAAGGCCGAAAGCCCCCAGAGCGATGCCCAGCAAGCGGGTGTCTTTCACCAAATCGCCAGCTGTTTTGATATTTCCGATATTCTCGCGGAAATAGTCGCTCTCGCGTTTGAGCAGGGTGTCGTTGGAGAACGTTTCGAACTGCTTGTCGTAGGTCGCCTGCAGAATTCTCCATCCAACAATCCCGTCGGCGGGTATGATTGGCTGGTAGAGGATCATGACGGGCGAATGGCCATCAGGCGTTCTTCGCGCGGCAGCAAGGCCCGCAGCGCTTTCAGGCAGCGATAATGGTTGTCATTCAGCAGAGATTCCGTGGCCTCGGCCAATGCCGCACGGCTGTCGGAATCGGTGAAAACCTGACTGAGCTCTTCGATGCGGCGCAGCATCGGCAGGCGGTCTTCTTCGGGATTGCTGTCACCTGTCAGGACCAACTGCGCTGCATAGCAGACGCGGCGGACGGGGGTATTTGCCTCTTCGGGACGGATCGCGTCCCGGAGACGCAGGATGTTTGCGTCTGGAGTTACAATCGAAAGGCGGCTACGACGATCCCCGTTTTCAATAACAGCGCCGTTAACAAGAACGCGCTCTTTCGGGGCGAGTTTCAGAACAAGTCCACTCATATTTTAGGTTGCTCCACTGCGAAGGCCACGCATGATGGCTGTGTTGATTTCTACCAAGGGGCCAATTCCCGATTTACGGGAGAGTACTTGGCTGGTGTGTTGGCTTGTGAACGCTGCGAGATATACGATTTGTTCTTTAAGTTCTTCTGGAAGCCCATTGTCCGAGTCGGCGACATCCGAGCGGAAAATCTGCCAAAGTTTTCGGTTGTCATGGAGAGCTTCGGCAAGTGAAGTGAAGCCTTTTGACCCTTGTTTGGAAGCACTGATCATACGGTGCGTGATCCGGGCGATTGCCTCGAACTCCAGGTCTTTTGGTGTGCGGGTCGGGGCTTTCGCCGCCGAATAGGCGCGCTTCGCATTCAGAAGGGCATTCACGTGTTATCCTAACGTACTATTTCTTCAGGTTCTCTGAGAATAAAGGACCGGGGCGCGTCTGGCGCGCCCCAGATCAGGCCGTTTAACGGAACAGCTGCTGCAGGGTCTGTGGTGCCGAGTTGGCAATCGACAGAGCCTGTACACCCAGCTGTTGCTGGGTTTGCAACGCTTTCAATCGGGCGGATGCTTCTTCCATATCAGCGTCCACCAGCGCACCGATGCCGCTCTTCATCGCATCAGTCACCTTTGAGACGAATTCGGATTGCTTCTCGATGCGGGCTGCCGAAGCACCTAGAGCGGCGGCGCCGTCGACCGCAGTCTGGATCAGAGCTTCAATATCGTCGATGGAAGCTTCAGCGTTTGCGGGAGTGTCGACCATAACGGTTGTCAGGTCTAGGCTGGCTTCAAAATTAACCGAGCTTACGGTGATGTTCGACGCGGTCACCGTACCGGTGGAATCGCGGTCCAGAGAGGACAGAACGGTCAGATCGCCACCAGCGGTGTTCAGCAGGTTCGCACCGTTGAACTGCGACGATGCGATGATCGAGGTGATCTGGTTTTTCAGCTCGGTAACTTCGGCTTCGAGTTTCCCGTTTTCCACGTTCTCCCCGGTCGCATTGACCACTTTTTCCTTCATCTCCTTCAGGAGCTCGGTGATCTGTTCAGCACCGGCTGTCGCAACAGCAACAGTGGATTCCCCCAGAGCCAGGGAGTCGCCCACGGCGTTGAAACCTGCAACGTCCGATTCCATGACTTTCGAGATCGCCCAGATGGCCGAGTTGTCCTTGGCAGTTGCGACGTCCTTACCGGTGGAAATCGCGTTCTGGGTATTCTCCAGGTTCATGTTGATGGAGTTCAGGGTCTGCAGAGCGACCATTGCGCCGTTGTTCGTCAGAATGCTGGTCATAGCTTTCATTCCTTTAGCGTTTTGAGACGTTTCGTCCCGAGTTTTCCCTGCCCCGAAGGGCATCTCTGACGTCTTTCTGACTGTGCGTTCTGCCGTTCGGCTTGCGCGCCACCCCGTTTTCCAAGGTGCAAGTGGACATTGCCGCGATATTTGCTAAGGGAGTGCTAATTCGGAGAGGCCGATTCTGTAGAATTTTCTGTAATTGCCAGCGGCAACATCCCTAAGTTGTGCACGGCTTTCCTTTGCGTCCCGAAGGGGCTGGCGGTTCTGGTCGGCAATAACTGTTGAGCTCATCCATCAGGGGGGAACGGAAAAGACCGGGGCACGTCTGGCGCGCCCCGGATCAGGCCGTTTAACGGAACAGCTGCTGTAGGGTCTGTGGCGCCGAGTTGGCAATCGATAGCGCCTGTACGCCTAGCTGTTGCTGTGTCTGCAACGCTTTCAATCGGGCAGATGCTGCTTCCATATCAGTATCCACGAGCGCACCGATGCCGCTCTTCATCGCGTCAGACACCTTTGAGACGAATTCGGACTGCTTTTCGATGCGAGCTGCCGAAGCACCCAGGGCGGCGGCGCCGTCAACCGCAGTCTGGATTAGAGCCTCAATCTTCGCGATGGAACCGTCAGCGGCTGTCGAAGAACTGACATCGATGCCGGTTAGCGTAAGGCCATCCTCAAAATTGACCGATTTTACGGTAATGTTCGACGCGGTGACCGTACCGGTGGAATCGCGGTCAAGCGAGGACAGAACAGTAAGGTCGCCACCAGCTTTGTTCAGTAGGTTCGCACCGTTGAACTGCGACCCTTTGATGATCGAGGTGATCTGTTTTGTCAGCTCGTCGACTTCGGCTTTGAGTTTGCCATTTTCCACGTTCTCCCCGGTTGCAGTGACCACTTTTTCCTTCATCTCTTTCAGAAGGTCGGTGATCTGTTCGGCGCCGGCCGTTGCAACCGCCACCGTGGATTCACCCAGAGCCAGCGAGTCGCTTACCGCGTTGAAGCCGGCAACATCCGATTCCATGACCTTCGAGATCGCCCAGATTGCCGAGTTGTCCTTGGCCGTTGCGACATCTTTACCGGTGGAAATCGCGTTCTGGGTGTTCTCCAGGTTCATGTTGATGGAGTTCAGAGTCTGCAGAGCGACCATTGCGCCATTGTTCGTCAGAATGCTTGTCATAGCTTTTTGTCCTTTAGCATTTGGAGACGTTTCGTCTCGCGTGTTTGATGCCCCGAAGGGCGTCTCTGACGTCGTTCTGACTATGCGTTAAGCCGTGCGGCTTCCGCGCCCCCCCGTTTCCCGAGGCGCGATTATACCTTTCTGCAATAGTTTCTAAGAGAACATTAACGGCGAGAGTTGGGGCCTCTAGAATTCCGCCTAAGTTGAGCAGGCTTGCGCATACCTCTCGAATATTTGATCCAATCTGGTGCCAACCGGATCTTGCGGCCTGCGCCTTCGTATAGATCCGGACCTGTCCGAATGACCTGCTCGCCGCAGGACGCGCGGTTTTCTTCGCTCTTGTCAACGTTTGGGGCTCAACTGGGCTTTGGTGAGACCTGTACGGGGGACCTCATCTAGGCTCGTGCGTGGGGGCCATTGATTGCAATCGCCACGCAACTGGCACAGGTCCGCCATTCGTGCTGCGACTGAGCGGATGCCCCTCCCCAATGGCACTTTTCGATGGGTTCTGAATGCGCGTGACCTTGCCTCACGCCATCGAAAAGGGCTGGCGTTTCAGGTCGGAACACTGTTGAGCTTTTTGATCGCCTGTTCTTTTCGCACGAGGACGGCTTTTCTCTTTTTCAAAGCGGCATCCATCATGGCAGTACGCCCTTCGCCGAGGCCGACATTTCGTTCATCGATGAGGGGCTAAGGATAAGAAACCGGGGCGCGCCTGGCGCGCCCCGGATCAGGCCGTTTAACGGAACAGCTGCTGTAGGGTCTGTGGCGCCGAGTTGGCAATCGATAGCGCCTGTACGCCTAGCTGTTGCTGCGTCTGCAATGCCTTTAATCGCGCGGATGCCGCTTCCATATCAGTGTCCACGAGCGCGCCGATGCCGCTCTTCATCGCATCAGACACCTTTGAGACGAATTCGGCCTGCTTTTCGATGCGGGCTGCCGAAGCACCCAGGGCGGCGGCGCCGTCAACCGCAGTTTGGATCAGTTTCTCAATGTCGTCGATGGAAGCGTCAGCCTCTGCAGAAGTGCCGACTTTGATGGTTGTCAGGTCCAGGCTGGCTTCAAAATTGACCGAGCTTACGGTGATGTTTGACGCGGTGACTGTACCCGTGGAATCGCGGTCAAGGGAGGACAGAACGGTCAGGTTACCGCCGGCGGTGTTCAGCAGGTTTGCACCGTTGAACTGCGACCCCTTGATGATCGAGGTGATCTGGTTTTTCAGCTCGGTAACTTCGGCGTCGAGTTTGCCATTTTCCACGTTCTCCCCGGTTGCATTGATCACTTTTTCCTTCATCTCTCTCAGAAGGTCGGTGATCTGCTCGGCGCCGGCCGTTGCAACCGCAACAGTGGATTCCCCCAGGGCCAGCGAGTCGCCCACGGCGTTGAAACCTGCAACGTCCGATTCCATGACTTTCGAGATCGCCCAGATGGCCGAGTTGTCCTTGGCCGTTGCAACGTCCTTACCGGTGGAAATCGCGTTCTGGGTATTCTCCAGGTTCATGTTGATGGAGTTCAGGGTCTGCAGAGCGACCATTGCTCCGTTGTTCGTCAGAATGCTGGTCATAGCTTTTAGTCCTTTAGCAATATGAGACGTTTCGTCTCGCGTGTTTGATGCCCCGAAGGGCGTCTCTGACGTCGTTCTGACTATGCGTTAAGCCGTGCGGCTTCCGCGCCCTCCCCGTTTCCCGAGGCGCGATTGGACATTGCCGTGACGTTTGCTAAGGGAGTGCTAATCGGGAGATCACGCCTCCGTGAAATCACTTAAGGGTTGTGTCTTCTTGGGCGCGCCGCTCCAGTTTTTGATCCAACCCGGGCGCCAAAGCGGGTCTTGCGGCCTGTGCTGTCGTATAGCACCGGACCTTTGCGTAGCCGACGCCGGCCCGCTATCCGTGATCCGCCTGAGCGGATTGGAGTGGCCCCCGGAAAGGGGGTTAAACTGATGTGGATTTTTCCCAAATTTGAGGTATCGGCGATGGCTGGAAACGAAAATACCTGAAGAGCCTGCATCGAAATTTGGACAGGTAGAAGTGCTGTAGGGACAGGGGGCAGCGATGGTCGGGGACGAATGCTGCGAGACCTTCAATGTCCGTTGCCGCGGCGAGTTGCTAAATGGAGAGATCTTCTACAGTCTGCGGGAAGCCCAATGCGGATTGAGCAATGGCGCATTCAATACAACCTGATCGGGGCGCAGAGCGCTATCGGCCGCCAGCGCCTGAATGTATTGTCATGGTGGATCAGATTCAGATGATACAGTGCCACTCAAATCGGAACACTCAATGCGGGCACCCCAGGATACCCTCAATGGTATTTTTCGATGGGGGTCTGAATGCGGGTGATCTTGCCCTGCACCTGTGAAAGGGACTGGCGTTCTAGATCGGAAAAACTGATGAACTCTTCGATCAGCAGTTTCATTGCGAAAATGACTTTTTCTTTTTCAGTGCGTCCTTCGTCGAGGCCGACACTTCGTTCATCGATGACGGGCTAAAGAAAAGAAACCGGGGCGCTTGGCGCGCCCCGGATCAGGCCGTTTAACGGAACAGCTGCTGCAGGGTCTGCGGTGCCGAGTTGGCAATCGACAGAGCCTGTACACCCAGCTGTTGCTGGGTTTGCAATGCTTTCAATCGGGCGGATGCTTCTTCCATATCAGCGTCCACCAGCGCACCGATGCCGCTCTTCATCGCGTCAGTCACCTTTGAGACGAATGCGGACTGCTTCTCGATGCGGGCTGCCGAAGCACCCAGGGCGGCGGCGCCGTCGACCGCAGTCTGGATCAGAGCTTCAATGTCGTCGATGGAAGCTTCAGCGGCTGTCGAAGTGCTGACGTCGACGCTGCTCAGAGTCAGGGTGGCTTCAAAATCAACCGAGGTTACGGTAATGTTCGAAGCGGTGACTGTGCCAGTCGAATCCCGGTCAAGGGAGGACAGAACGGTCAGGTCACCACCAGCGGTGTTCAGCAGGTTTGCACCGTTGAACTGCGACGATCCGATGATCGAAGTGATCTGGTTTTTCAGCTCGGTGACTTCAGCGGAGAGTTTCCCGCTGTCCACGTTCTCGCCGGTTGCATTGATCACTTTTTCCTTCATCTCTTTCAGAAGGTCGGTGATCTGTTCGGCGCCGGCAGTTGCAACCGCAACAGTGGATTCACCCAGAGCCAGGGAGTCGCCCACGGCGTTGAAACCGGCAACGTCCGATTCCATGACTTTCGAAATCGCCCAGATTGCCGAGTTGTCCTTGGCAGTTGCGACGTCTTTACCGGTGGAAATCGCGTTCTGGGTGTCCTCCAGATTCATGTTGATGGATTTCAGGGTCTGCAGAGCGACCATGGCGCCGTTGTTCGTCAGAATGCTGGTCATAGCTTTTATTCCTTTAGCGTTTTGAGACGTTTCGTCCCGAGTTTTCCCTGCCCCGAAGGGCATCTCTGACGTCTTTCTGACTATGCGTTCAGCCGTCCGGCCTCCGCGCCCCCCCGTTTCCCGAGGCGCAGAGACACTTTGCCGTGATGATTGCTAAAGGAATCCTAATGCGTGGAGTTTGGCTTCGTAAATTTTTCCCTAAATTTCCCTGGAGTTTTTCTTAAGTTATAAAGGTGCGCAGTGTTCTCCAGCTTCTGATCCAAGGCTTTTGGTTCAGTCGGGCGGCCCCAATGGGGCTTTCCGATGGGTTTTGATTGCGCCTGACCTTCCTTAGCACTTCCCAAAGGGCCGGGTGTTTCAGACCGGAATGCGTGTTGAACTCATCAATGAGTGTTGAGAATAGGAAACCGGGGCGCGTCTGGCGCGCCCCAGATCAGGCCGTTTAACGGAACAGCTGCTGCAGGGTCTGCGGTGCCGAGTTGGCAATCGATAGCGCCTGTACGCCTAGCTGTTGCTGCGTCTGCAACGCCTTTAATCGCGCGGATGCGGCTTCCATATCAGTATCCACCAGCGCACCGATGCCGCTCTTCATCGCGTCAGATACCTTTGAGACGAATTCGGCCTGCTTTTCGATGCGGGCTGCCGAAGCACCCAGGGCGGCGGCGCCGTCAACCGCAGTCTGGATCAGAGCTTCAATCTTCGCGATGGAAGCTTCAGCCTGTGTTGAATTTGAAACATCGATGGTCCCCAGGGACAGGCTGGCTTCAAAATCAACCGAGCTTACGGTGATGTTCGACGCGGTGACTGTACCCGTGGAATCGCGGTCCAGCGAGGACAGAACGGTCAGGTCGCCACCAGCGGTGTTCAGCAGGTTCGCACCGTTGAATTGCGACCCTTTGATGATCGAGGTGATCTGGTTTTTCAGCTCGGTAACTTCAGCTTCGAGTTTGCCGCTGTCCACGTTCTCCCCGGTCGCATTGACCACTTTTTCCTTCATCTCTTTCAGAAGCTCGGTGATCTGTTCGGCGCCGGCCGTTGCAACCGCAACAGTGGATTCCCCCAGAGCCAGCGAGTCGCCCACGGCGTTGAAGCCGGCAACATCCGATTCCATGACTTTCGAGATCGCCCAGATGGCCGAGTTGTCCTTGGCTGTTGCGACGTCCTTACCGGTGGAAATCGCGTTCTGGGTATTCTCCAGATTCATGTTGATGGAGTTCAGGGTCTGCAGAGCGACCATTGCGCCGTTGTTCGTCAGAATGCTGGTCATAGCTTTTAGTCCTTTAGCAATATGAGACGTTTCGTCTCGCGTGTTTGATGTCCCGAAGGGCATCTCTGACGTCTTTCTGACTATGCGTTAAGCCATCCGGCTCCCGCGCCACCCCGGTTCCTGGGACGCAAGTAGACATTGCCACGAAAATTGCTAAGGGAGTTCTAATAGGGAGAGTGGTCGGTAGTTAAATCGTCGCAAAGTTGTGCGACCTTTCGCAGGATTTTCCAGTTTCTGATCCACCCGGTTGTTATAGCGGATCTTGCGGTCTGCGCTGACTTATACCGCCAGACCTTTGCGCAGCCGACGCAGGTTCGCCATCCGTGCTGCGGCTGAGCGAATGCCCCCGTGGCGTTTTCGATGGGTCCTGATCGCGCGTGACCTTGCTTAGCGCTTCCGAAAGGGGGGGGCTCCAGGTCGGAGACATTGTTGAGCGCTTCGATGAGGGGCCGGGGATAAAGACCGGGGCACGTCTGGCGCGCCCCGGATCAGGCCGTTTAACGGAACAGCTGCTGTAGGGTCTGTGGCGCCGAGTTGGCAATCGATAGCGCCTGTACGCCTAGCTGTTGCTGTGTCTGCAACGCCTTTAATCGCGCGGATGCCGCTTCCATATCAGTATCCACCAGCGCACCGATGCCGCTCTTCATCGCATCAGTCACCTTTGAGACGAATTCGGACTGCTTCTCAATACGGGCTGCTGAAGCACCCAAGGCAGCGGCGCCGTCTACCGCAGTCTGGATCAGTGTCTCAATCTTCGCGATGGAAGCTTCAGCCTGCGATGAATTACTGACATCGATACTTCCCAAAGACAGGCCATCCTCAAAATTGACCGATTTTACGGTGATGTTCGAAGCGGATACTGTAGATGTTGTGCCACTCCCATCGCGGTCAAGCGAGGACAGAACGGTCAGGTCACCACCGTTCTTGTTCAGCAGGTTTGCACCGTTGAACTGCGATCCTTTGATGATCGAGGTGATCTGTTTTGTCAGCTCGTCGACTTCGGCTTTGAGTTTGCCGTTTTCCACGTTCTCCCCGGTTGCATTGACCACTTTTTCCTTCATCTCTTTCAGGAGATCGGTGATCTGTTCGGCGCCCGCCGTTGCAACCGCCACCGTGGATTCACCCAGAGCCAGGGAGTCGCTTACCGCGTTGAAGCCGGCAACATCCGATTCCATGACCTTCGAGATCGCCCAGATTGCCGAGTTGTCCTTGGCCGTTGCGACATCTTTACCGGTGGAAATCGCGTTCTGGGTGTTCTCCAGGTTCATGTTGATGGAGTTCAGAGTCTGCAGGGCGACCATTGCGCCATTGTTCGTCAGAATGCTGGTCATAGCTTTTAGTCCTTTAGCAATATGAGACGTTTCGTCTCGCGTGTTTGATGCCCCGAAGGGCGTCTCTGACGTCGTTCTGACTATGCGTTAAGCCGTGCGGCTTCCGCGCCCCCCCCGTTTCCCGAGGCGCGATTATACCTTTCTGCAATAGTCTCTAAGAGAACATTAACGGCGAGAGTTAGGGCCTCTAGAATTCCGCCTAAGTTGAGCAGGCTTGCGCATACCTCTCGAATATTTGATCCAATCTGGTGCCAACCGGATCTTGCGGCCTGCGCCTTCGTATAGATCCGGACCTGTCCGAATGACCTGCTCGCCGCAGGACGCGCGGTTTTCTTCGCTCTTGTCAACGTTTGGGGCTCAACTGGGCTTTGGTGAGACCTGTACGGGGGACCTCATCTAGGCTCGTGTGTGGGGGGCACTGATTGTAATCGCCATGCAACTGGCTCAGGTTCGCCCTTCGTGCTGCGACTGAGCGGATGCCCCCCCCAATGGCACTTTTCGATGGGTTCTGAATGCGCGTGACCTTGCCTCACGCCGTCGAAAAGGGCTGGCGTTTCAGGTCGGAAAAACTGTTGAGCGCTTCGATCGCCTGTTCTTTTCGCACGAGGACGGCTTTTCTCTTTTTCAAAGCGCCATCCATACTGGCAGTACGCCCTTCGCCGAGGCCGACATTTCGTTCATCGATGAGGGGCTAAGGATAAGAAACCGGGGCGCGCCAGACGCGCCCCGGATCAGGCCGTTTAACGGAACAGCTGCTGTAGGGTTTGTGGCGCCGAGTTGGCAATCGATAGCGCCTGTACGCCTAGCTGTTGCTGCGTCTGCAACGCCTTTAATCGCGCGGATGCGGCTTCCATATCAGTATCCACCAGCGCACCGATGCCGCTCTTCATCGCGTCAGACACCTTTGAGACGAAGTCGGCCTGCTTCTCAATGCGGGCTGCCGAAGCACCCAGGGCGGCGGCGCCGTTGATTGCGGTCTGGATCAGAGTCTCAATCTTCGAGATTGAAGCTTCAGCCTGCGTTGAATTTGAAACATCGATGGTCCCCAGGGACAGGTTATCCTCAAAGTTAACCGAGGCTACGGTGATGTTCGAAGCGGATACTGTAGAGGATGTGCCAGTCCCATTGCGGTCAAGCGAGGACAGAACTGTCAGGTCGCCACCGTTCTTGTTCAGCAGGTTCGCACCGTTGAATTGCGACCCTTTGATGATCGAGGTGATCTGGTTTTTCAGCTCTTCGACTTCAGCTTCGAGTTTACCGTTTTCCACGTTCTCCCCGGTTGCATTGACCACTTTTTCCTTCATCTCTTTTAGGAGCTCGGTGATCTGTTCGGCGCCGGCCGTTGCAACCGCCACCGTGGATTCACCCAGAGCCAGCGAGTCGCCCACGGCGTTGAAGCCGGCAACGTCCGATTCCATGACTTTCGAGATCGCCCAGATTGCCGAGTTGTCCTTGGCCGTTGCAACGTCCTTACCGGTGGAAATCGCGTTCTGGGTGTTCTCCAGATTCATGTTGATGGAGTTCAGAGTCTGCAGAGCGACCATTGCGCCGTTGTTCGTCAGAATGCTGGTCATAGCTTTTAGTCCTTTAGCAATATGAGACGTTTCGTCTCGCGTGTTTGATGCCCCGAAGGGCGTCTCTGACGTCTTTCTGACTATGCGTTAAGCCATCTGGCTTCCGCGCCACCTCGTTTCCCGAAGCGCAAGCGGACTTTGCTGTGGAGTTTGCTAAAGGAACCCTAATTACGAGATCAAGCTTCTGTGATATCAATCGTTGGTTGTATTTCCTTACGCGCGCCTCTCGAGTTTTTGGTCCAAACGGGTGCCATAGCGGGTCTTGCGGCCCGCGCTGTCATATACGTCCAGACCTTTGCGAACCCGGCGCAATTCGGCCATACGTGTTGCGACCGAGCGGATGCCTTCCATGGCGCTTTCCAGAAGGTCCTGATTACGCGTGACCTTGCTTTGCACCTTCGAAAGGGTTTGGCGTTCCAGATCGGAAAAACTGTTGAGCGCTTCGATCGCCTGTTCTTTTCGCGCAAGGATGGCTTCCATCTTTTTCAAATCGCCGTCCATAAGGGCAGCGCGCTCTTCGTCGAGGATGGTATCCAGTTCATCGATGAGGGTCTGGGGATTTTGGTCAGTCATTTCTGAGATTCCTTCAGTGCGTGATAGAGTGATTCGGCGAGCCCGATGCCGCCGGCTTTAGCAATTTGTTCTGCCTGGGCACGGACCAGAAAGCTGGAAAACTGTTCTTCTCCAGCACCGCCGCCGCCAAGTCCTTCGCGTGATTCACCAAGCCCCGCAGATTTCAACATTTCCGCCAAAAATGAAGCTTCTAGCTCGAGCGCGGCCTTGCGCAGAGGGTCATCTTGCGGGGGCTGTTGCACGGGCTGGGGCTTGGCCTGCGGCAGGGCCTGTGACAGGGGGGATATGGTTGCATTCGGCATTTTGGCCTCGGTCTGACAGAAACTACGAATTGCTTCGATTTTTCTGAGACTGCGACATAACCGGTTAAAATTGCCGTAACCGCTTTGAGGTAGAAGGGGGTATCGAGATAGAACGTCTGGAAACCCATGCATACCACATCACTCATAGGTCAGGCCCTTGGCGGAGCCACAGGCAGCAAGACCTCCCCAGCGCAGGATGCTCCGAAAAAGACTCAGGATCGTTCGTTCGCAGATCATGTAAATGACGCATCCTCCAAGCAGGAGGCGGCACAGTCCCAAACATCAGAAACAATCGATAGCGGCATAGCGGATCAGGCTGATTCTCAGGCTGCTGTTGAAGCGGATAGCGCGTCCGCCAGCTCAGAGGACGCGGTTGCCGATCAGGCGACGGGAGAATCGACCGGGAGCGCAGCGGGAGAGGATGTTGAAACGCCGAGCGAAGCGGCCATTTCGGCAGGACATGCGGCTCCGGATGCGGAAAAACGGTCTGCCAGGTCTGCAGATCTGCCTGAAGGTGCGCGCGTGGGGCAGAAGATAGGTCAGGGAGCTGTCGCCGGATCGGCGGTGGCAGAAGACGGCGAAGCAGCCGGTAACACGACAGCTCAGACCTCAGGCGAGGAAAAAGCGCAAGGTCCGGCTGCCGCAGGCGCAGCCTTTGCCGGACGAGAGACGATTGAAAACCAGGCCCCGGCGCGGGCGGCACAGTCAGGTGGTAAAGCCACCGCGGGCGGTGGCGATGTGAAGGTTGGCGAACAGTCGGCCATGACGGTCAATACCGAAGCGGCCCAGGAAGAGGGAGCAAGCCCCGCCAGAACGCAGACCGGAGCCGCAGATCAGGCCGTCGCCAGAGTGGCTCAGGACAAGCCAGGCGCTGCGGCGGCAATTCCGGTCAGCCCTGCAACCGCGGCTGACGCGACCAAATCCGCGACACCGGCTAGTCCGGCAGAGGCGAAAGCATCGTTGAAAGCAGAAGAAAAGGCGGCTGACGCCCGGATGGCTGCAGCAGACAAGGCGACGCCCGCTGCCGCTGCCGCCGCGAGCAAGACATCTTCCGCCGACAGCCTGCCGAAGTCTGTGTTCCAGATGCAGGTCGAAAACGCAGAAGCCGGGGATTCCCGCAAGGCGCGCTATCGCACCCGCAATGGTGATGCGCAGGCCGCTGCCGAAGTGGCCAAGGCATCCACTGCTGCTGCGGGTGTCCAGACAAACGCGGCCACTGCAGTCAACGCAACCACCAATTCCGCCATTGCAATGATGCAGGCGTTGCAGGCAGACACCATGAAACTGTCGCAGGCGCCGGGGCTGCTGGGGGATTCATCCGGTAGCGGGTTGAGCATGACAGCAGATCTTCCGGGATTGCCGCAGCTTCTGACCGAAGCGGTGTTCCAGCCCGGAATTACGCACCGGCCGGAAACCCCGCGTATGATCGCTTCGCAAATGGCCGAAGCATTCGTGGCGAAAGGCGACCGGAACGTGGATGTTTCACTGAACCCCGAAGAGCTGGGCAAGGTGAAGATGCGCGTTGCGACCAGTGAAAACGGCATCACCATGATCATCCAGACAGAACGCCCGGAAACCGGCGATCTGATGCGTCGGCATATCAATGAGTTGGCCGAGGAATTCCGCCGCATGGGGTTCCAGGACATCTCGTTCGAATTCAGCAGCGGTGATTCCGCGGGCGGTCAGGCGCAGCAGGGACTGGGCGATGGCACCGGTGCCGGGACCGGGCATGGCGCCTCGACCGGGGCCACCGATATGAGCGCGACCGATGAGGTCGCTGAAACACAGATACAGAACCTCCGGTTGGGCTCGACCGGCGTTGATATGAGAGTTTAAACCATGACAGATGCTGTAAGCGCGGCCAGTGCCGCGACAACGACACAGGCCAGCGCCGCGAAAGCTACGCGTCCGACTGGGCTGACTTCGGATTTCGAGACCTTCCTGAAGATGCTGACCGCTCAGGCGCGCTATCAGGATCCTCTGGAACCGCTCGATTCGACCGAATACGCATCACAGTTGGCGCAGTTCTCGATGGTGGAACAGCAGGTTCAGGGCAATGATCTGCTTCTGGCCATGCAGAATCAGCTTGGCCTGTCCAATATGGCGGCGATGTCCGGCTGGGTGGGTATGGAGGCCCGCGTTGCGGCGCCGGGGTATTTTGACGGATCCTCTCCGGTGGTTGTGGCTCCGAATCCGGCGGCTGCTGCGGATCAGGTGAAAATGGTCGTCACCGATGCTGATGGGACCGAAGTCGCCCGTATCAACCTGCCTGTTTCGGCGGAGCCCTATTCCTGGGATGGTACCGATCAGGAGGGCAATACGCTCGAACCCGGCAGCTATGCCTTCACCATCGAAAGCAGCCGGGACGGTGAGGTGCTGCTAACGGATCTGGCCGAGGTTTATACCAAGGTGACGGAAACCCAGATGCAGGGCGGCGATGTGGTCTTGATCACCGAAGGCGGCTCGGCGATCTTGGCCTCCACTGTGACGGGGCTTCGCGACGCTCCGGCCGAGACCTGACAATAGGGCAGGGACCGCCGGAACATCGGGGGGCATCGTCCCCTGATACCCTCGCATTTCGCCGGGGGATGAAGACTGGAGCGGACCCTGTCAGCCAAATCGCCTGAATTTCACAGCAGATTCTTTACGTATCTGAACGCCTCGGGATTTGAGGCGCGCGCCCCCCGGATCCTGACCGGGGGGCGTTCGAATCATGTCTGGCGCATGGGCGATTTGGTGGTGAAATTGTTCGAGCCGGGACGAAAGAATCCGCTGTTTGCCAATGACCCCTTGCGGGAAATTGCAGCGCTTTCGGCCTTGTCTGGGACCAGAATGGTGCCGCATCTGGTCACTTCTGGTCATTTCGAGGGGCGCCATTGGTTGGCCTATTCCCATATTGAGGGCGCTCCCTGGCAGCGAGGCGCTGCCGAGGTGGCACGGCTGCTTGGCCGGTTGCATGATCAGCCGGTTTTCGCAGGCGTTCCCGCTGGCGTGAATGGCAGCGCGATGCTGGCGGCGCAGACCGGAAGCATCCTGTCCCAAACCCAAGGTGGCGCGGATTTGCGCGCGATGCGCCCCTCAGGACAGGTGCCGCCCGCCTCCGGCACCAGCCTGATCCATGGTGATCCGGTGCCGGGCAATCTGGTGGCGCATGACGGAACACTGACCCTGATCGACTGGCAATGCCCGCAGAAAGGCGACCCGGCCGAGGATCTGGCACTTTTTCTGTCGCCCGCAATGCAATTCCTGTACCGCGGCAAAGTCTTGAGCCGCGCGGAGGAGGCCGCCTTTCTTGCGGCCTATCCGGACCGGCAGGTCGTCGAGCGTACAGAGGCCCTGAAGCCCTGGTTCCATTGGCGCATGGCAGCCTATTGTCTGTGGAAAGCGGAGCAAGGCGGGGCACAGGACCGGGCCGCAATGCAGCTGGAGATCGCCGCGCTTCAGTCCATCATCCCCAGCACCGCATAGGCGGGCGGCATTACCACCCGGCGGGCGCGGCCAAAGGGGAATTTTCCCATGCTCTGAATGACCGGGGAATAGGGCAGACCGGGCTGTTTGCCCTGCACCAGATCGGCCAGCAACCGACCGGAATAGCTGCCCATGGCAACCCCATTGCCATGATAACACAGGCCCGAGAACATCCCTTTTTCACCGGGCACCGGCCCGACAAAGGGAACCAGATTGCGCGCCATGGACACCATGCCAGACCAGAAATGCGTGCCTTCCACTGCACGCCATTCGGGGAACATGGTGTCAAAATGCTGACGCAGCGCGCGGCGAATCGCTGCTTCGGAGCGCGGCGAGGCAAAAAGCCCACCCCGCATGCCAAATAGGAACCGCCGGTCCGGCATCAGCCGGAAATAATGCAGCAGGTTGCGGGTATCAAAGGCCATCTGATCGGTGAACCAGCCCTGCGCCTGTAGCTCCTCATCGCTGAGTGGGCGGGTTACCATCACGGTGGATTGTGCCGGGATATAGCGGCCTGACAGCCAGTCCGGAAGCCCGTCCCAGGAATAGCCGTTCGTGGCCACCATCACCTGATCGGCGTGCAAAGCACCGTCTGGTGTTGTCAGGATATGCCCGCCGCTTGATGTGCGGCTGAGCCCGGTTACCGGGCTGTTCTGAAACAGGCTGGCCCCGGCAGATTGCGCGGCGCGGGCGATGCCGAACAGGTATTTGCGCGGGTTGAGGCCGAATCCCACCGGGGTTGTCAGGGCGCCAAAAAAGCCGCCGTTCATTCCGTTCGCGGCCAGTTCATGCTGTTCCAGCAACTGCGGTGAGCCGCCCGCAGCGGCAATCTCATCGGCCTGTCGGCGAAGCGCCTTCATGGCGCGCGGGCTGTGGGCCATCTGGGTTTCGCCATCCGAGTGGGTATCGGCATCGATCTGGTGACGATCCAGCAGCTGGCGCACCAGATCCACGGCTGCGACCTCTCCGGCATCATAGATGTCGGTGGCCTCGGCGCCGAATTTGCGCCGCATAGCAGCGCTAGACAGCTTGGCGCCGCCGATACAGCAAAAGCCGCCGTTGCGCCCGGAGGCACCCCAGCCGGGCGTTTTGGCCTCAAGCAGGGCGACCCTTGCTCCGGCCTCGGCCAGATGCAGGGCGGCGGACATGCCGGTGAAACCCCCGCCGATTATTGCGACATCGGCTGTCACCTCACCGGACAACCTGGGCCAGTCGGGGGCAGCGATGGTTTCATCCCACCAGCAGCCGTCCCGCGGGCCCGGGCCATAGGCGTAGTCAGAGAAAATCCGCCGCATCAGGTCCGCGCCGCCGCCTGTTCATCCCGTTTCTGCCGCACCATCTGGTGTTTCGTCACCAGCGAGGCCGAGATCACGCCGATGGTGACAATGGCAATCATGATGGTCGACAGCGCGTTGATCTCTGGGGAGACCCCAAGGCGCACTGCCGAAAAGATCTTGATCGGCAGGGTGGTGGCCGCTGGTCCCGAGGTGAAAGAGGCAATGACCAGATCATCGAGCGACAGGGTGAATGCGAGGAGCCAGCCCGAGATCACCGCAGGTGCGATGATGGGCAGGGTCACCAGACGGAATGCCTCGGCCGGGGAACAGCCCAAATCCAGCGCGGCCTCTTCCAGCGACCGGTCGAATGTCACCAATCGCGAGGAGACCACCACCGAGACGTAGCACATGGAGAAGGTGGTATGCGCCAGAACGATGGTCAGAATCCCCCGGTCCAGCCCAATGCCGATGAACAGCAGGAGCAGCGACAGACCGGTGATTACCTCGGGCATCACGAGGGGTGCGTAGATCATCCCGGAAAACAGGGTGCGGCCAAAGAACCGCCCGCCGCGCACCATCACATAGGCGGCCATGGTGCCAAGAACCGTCGCTATGGTCGAGGAGAAGACCGCGACCTTGATGGTGACCCAGGCGGCGTTGAGGAAGGCCTCGTTCTGCATCAGCTCGCCGTACCATTTGGTCGAAAAGCCCGCCCAGACGGTGACCAGCTTGCTTTCATTGAAGCTGAAGATCACCAGAATCACCATCGGCACATAGAGAAAGGCAAAGCCAAGCGTCAGCGAAACGGTATTGAACCAGCTCATCCTGTTCATTGTTCGGCCTCCTGCTGTTTCTGCTGGTTGCGCTGGAACAGCACGATGGGAACGATCAAGAGGAGCAGCAGCACCACCGCCACGGCCGAGGCAACCGGCCAGTCACGGTTCGAGAAGAACTCTTCCCACAGAACCTTGCCGATCATCAGCGTGTCGGATCCGCCGAGCAGAGACGGGATCACGAACTCGCCCAAGGTGGGGATGAAGACGAGGAAACAGCCCGCGATGATGCCGGGTTTCGACAGCGGGATGGTCACCAGCCAAAATGCGGAGAGCCGCGAACAGCCCAGATCCTCGGCCGCTTCGATCAGCGATTCATCCATCCGCTCCAGCGCGGAATAGATCGGCAGGATCATGAAGGGCAGGTAGGTATAGACCACGCCGATATAGACGGCGGTATTGGTGTTGAGGATGGTCAGCGGCTCGTTGATGATCCCCAGCCACAACAGCAACTGGTTGAGGAACCCTTCGTTCGACAGGATGCCCATCCAGGCGTAGACGCGGATCAGGAAGCTGGTCCAGAACGGCAGGATCACCAGCATCATCAGCGTCGCGCGCCATTCGGACGGCGCCCGCGCCATGCCGTAGGCGATCGGATAACCCGCCAGCAGCGTCAGCACAGTCGAGAAGAAGGCGATCTGCAGCGAGCTGAGATAAGCTTTCCAGTATAGATCGTCCTGTGTCAGCCAGACAAAGTTTTCAAAGTCCAGCTCGGACAGGAAGGTCCAGATGCCCGTCGCCCAGTCGAATTGCGGCATATAGGGCGGGCGCGCCAGCGCCACATCCGAAAGCGAGATTTTCAGGACGATGGCAAAAGGCACCAAAAACAGCGCAAAGAGCCACAGGTAGGGGACAATGATCAGGGCAAAGCGGCGCATCAGTTCGCCAGCAGGACGCCTGCCGTGGCGGTCCAGGACAGCCAGACAGTGTCTTCCCATGTAAAGGCCCGGCGCGAGATGCGGCGGGTATTGGCGGCCTGCGCCTTGATCACCGCGCCAGAGGGCAGTTCAACGTGATAGGTCGAGATATTACCGAGATAGGCAATGTCGAGGATCTTGCCCTGCACCGCGTTATCGGCGCCTTCGGGACGGTCTGCCGTGATGGTGACCTTTTCCGGGCGGATGGCCAGATGTGCGGTCTGCCCGTCCGAGAACGTGTTGGGGGTTTTGACCGTCAGGGGTTCCTGCCCTTCTTTCCAGTTCAGGGCATAGCTGTCTTCGCCGGTGGGCGTGACGGTGCCGTCGATGATGTTCACATCGCCGATGAAATCGGCGACGTAAACGGAATTGGGGGTCTCGTAGATACGGTCCGGGGTGGCGACCTGCATGATCTTGCCGTTGTCCATCACCGCAACGCGGCTGGCGACGGTCATCGCCTCTTCCTGGTCGTGGGTGACGATGACAAAGGTGGTGCCAGTCTTCTCCTGAATGTCCATCAGCTCGAACTGGGTGTCCTGGCGCAGCTTCTTGTCGAGCGCGCCAAGGGGTTCGTCCAGCAGCAACAATTTTGGCGCCTTGGCCAGCGACCGCGCCAGTGCCACCCGCTGCCGCTGTCCACCCGAGATCTGGTGCGGTTTGCGGCGGGCGAATTTTTCCAGCCGGGTCAGGCGCAGCATGTTCTCCACCCGCTCGGCGATGTCGTCCTTGGGCATGCCTTCGCGTTTGAGCCCGAAGGCGATATTGTCCCAGATGCTGAGATGCGGGAACAGCGCGTAGGACTGGAACATCATGTTCACCGCGCGCTTGTTCGGCGGCACCGGGGCGATATCCTGACCGGCGAGATAGATCTTACCTTCGGTCGCGGTTTCAAACCCGGCGAGCATCCGCATCAGCGTGGTCTTGCCGCAGCCCGAGGGGCCAAGAAGCGCGAAGAACTCCCGCTCGTATATACCGATTGTCAGATCGTCGATTGCGGTGAACTCACCAAAGCGTTTGGTGACATTTTGGAACTCGATCAGAGGCTTGGCCTCGGGGTCGTTCCAGGGTTCAAAAACGGGAAGTGTCAATCCGGCCCCCTGCGCGGTCCAGGTCCAAAGCGGCACTGGCCCCTTTGGAAGGTGTATTGGCATAGCCCGGCAGGGCACAGGGTGCGCCCTGCCGGATCAGGCGATATCGGATCAGGTGCCCGACTTGATCTTGGTCCACAGACGGGTCACGACGCGCTGCACCTTGGGGGCATAGGGCGTGGTGGTGAACAGGTTGGCCAGGGTGGCTTCATCCGGGTAGATCGCCGGATCGCCGATCACGTCCTCAACCAGGAATTCCTGCGATGCCTTGTTGCCGTTGGCGTAGTAGACGTAGTTTGATGCCGCCGCCATGTTCTGCGGGTCCATGATGAAGTTCAGGAACACATGCGCCGCATCCGGGTTCGGGGCGTCGACCGGAATGGCCATCTGGTCGAACCACATCTGGGCGCCTTCGACGGCCGCGTGATAGGCGATTTCGACGCCATTGTCGGCTTCGGCGGCGCGGTCGCGGGCCTGCAGCACGTCACCGGACCAGCCCACTGCCACGCAGATGTCACCATTCGCCAGCGCGTTGATGTATTCGGAGGAATGGAATTTCTGGATATAGGGGCGCACCGCCATGAAGACGCCTTCGGCCTTGGCGATCACGTCCGGGTCATGGCTGTCGGGATCTTCGCCGATGTATTTCAGTGCAGCGGGGATCATTTCTGCCGGGGCATCCAAGAAATGGACGCCGCATTCGGCCAGTTTTTCCATGTTGTCGGGGTTGAAGACCAGCTCAAGCGAGTTGATCGGGGCATCCTCGCCCAGCAGTTCCTTGACCTTGCCAACGTTCACACCGATGCCGGTGGTGCCCCACATGTAGTTGATGGAATAGGCGTTGTCCGGGTCGTATTGCTCGGTGCGGTTTTCGACCACATCCCACATGTTCTTGTGGTTGGGCAGCTTGGACATGTCCAGTTTCTGGAAAGAGCCTGCCATGATCTGGCGCTGCAGGAAGGTGCCGCTGGGCACCACCACGTCATAACCCGACCCGCCGGCCAGCATTTTGGTTTCCAGAAGCTCGTTGCTGTCGAATACATCGTAGATCAGATCGATCCCGGTCTCTGCCTCGAACTTTTCCAGAAGGGCTTCGTCGATGTAGTCGGACCAGTTATAAACGCGCACCTCTTCCGCGATGGCGGCCGTGCTGCTAAGGGCAACGACGGCGGTCAGTGTCATCGTCTTGAGTGTCATGAGTATCTCCCTGTGCCTGCCGGTTTCATTGCCCGGCTGGGGTGGATTTGATCAAGTTTTGCCTCGTGGGGCAATACTGTTTATGTTTTCACCGGGTGGTTCTTGGTGCAAGCTGCCCAAAAACTAGGAGGATACCCCAAGGTGACAGAGATCACATCTTCGGCCCAGAATGCAGAAGACGGCGCGGCGAAAACGCCGGCCCATGAGGCCGTGTATCAAAAGCTGCGCGCGCAGATCCTGTTCGGTGAACTGGCGCCAGGGCAGGCGGTAACGATCCAGGGTTTGACTGCGGCTTTGGGGGTTGGGATGACACCGGTCCGCGAGGCGATCCGCCGACTTATCTCGGATGGGGCGCTGGTGTTTCAGGGTAACCGGCGTGTTTCCGTTCCCCTGCTGCGGGCATCGGATGTCAAAGAGCTTATTTTCGCAAGAAAAACAATTGAGTGTGAGCTTGTTAGGCTCGCAACAACACAGGTTTCGGACGCCGATATCGCTGAGCTGGAGCGCATCGACACGGCGCTGGATCAGGCGATTTCCGCAGGCGATGTGCCGGGGTATCTGGCGCAGAACTACAGTTTCCACACCGCATTATACAGTCGCGCCGCCGCTCCGATCCTGACCGATCTTGCGGATCGCCTGTGGCTACGCTTTGGCCCGTCCCTGCGGGTGGTCTGTGGCCGCTTTGGCACCCAGAGCTTTCCGGACCGTCACAAGGACATCCTTGAGGCCTTGCGTCGCAGGGATCCCGAAATGGCTGCTTTGGCGATGGAGCGGGACGTTTGTCAGGGCATGGATCAGGTCAGCATGGGGCTGGATCCGGACAACTGATTCGATTGACACCGTGAAATTTGATCATATTCTGGGGCCAATCTCTTATTTTTGGAGCGACTCCCATGAATGCGATCACCAACCACATGCCGACGGCCGAATTGCAGGCCCTGGACGCCGCGCACCACATGCACCCCTTCACCGCCAATGGTGAACTGGCGGAAAAAGGCGCCCGGATCATCACCCGCGCGAGCGGCGTCACGCTGACCGATAGTGAAGGCAACGAGATCCTCGACGCGATGGCGGGCCTGTGGTGCGTCAACATCGGCTATGGCCGTGACGAGCTGGCCGATGTCGCCGCCCGTCAGATGCGCGAGCTGCCTTATTACAATACCTTCTTCCAGACCTCGCATGTGCCGGTCATCGCTCTGGCCAACAAGATTGCGGAACTGGCGCCCGGTGATCTGAACCATGTATTCTTTGCCGGGTCGGGATCTGAGGCGAATGACACCAACATCCGCATGGTGCGTCACTACTGGGCGCTGAAGGGCAAACCGACCAAATCCATCATCATCAGCCGCAAGAACGCCTATCACGGCTCTTCGGTTGGCAGCGGCAGCCTGGGCGGGATGTCGGCGATGCATGAACAGGGCGGCCTGCCGATCCCGGATATCCACCATATCAACCAACCGCATTGGTGGGCCGAGGGTGGTGACACCTCCCCCGAAGAGTTCGGCCTGCAGCGCGCGCAGGAACTGGAAGAGGCGATTCTGGAACTGGGCGAAGACCGCGTTGCAGCCTTTATCGCCGAACCAGTTCAGGGTGCGGGCGGCGTTATTGTGCCGCCGGAAACCTACTGGCCGGAAATTCAGCGCATCTGCGATAAATACGAGATCCTGCTGATCGCGGATGAGGTGATCTGTGGCTTTGGCCGCACCGGCAACTGGTTCGGCAGCCAGACCATGGGCATCCGCCCGGACATCATGACCATCGCCAAGGGGCTGAGCTCGGGCTATGCGCCGATCGGCGGCTCGGTGGTGTCGGATGAGGTCGCCGCCGTGATCGCGAGCGACGAATTCAACCACGGCTACACCTATTCCGGGCACCCGGTGTCCTCGGCAGTGGCGCTGGAAAACCTGCGCATTCTCGAAGAGGAAAACGTGGTTGGTCACGTGCAGGATGTGGCTGCGCCTTATCTGAAAGAGAAGTGGGAGGCGCTGATTGATCACCCGCTGGTGGGGGAGGCCAAGATCGTTGGTATGATGGGCTCAATCGCGCTGACACCGAATAAAGAAGCGCGGGCTGCCTTTGCTGCACCTGCCGGAACGGTGGGCTATATCTGCCGCGAACGGTGCTTTGCCAATAATTTGATCATGCGCCATGTGGGCGACCGGATGATTATCTCTCCTCCGCTGGTCATGACCCCGGCCGAGATCGATACCCTGATCGAACGAGCCCGCCTGTCGCTGGACGAATGCTATGCCGCACTGAAAGAGCAAGACCTGCTGCACAGCGCCTGAACTTAAGCGCAAACACCGAATTTCGGCAGGAAAGCGGTGTTTGGCATGCATTATTTGCCTGAAAAACAGGCCCTGCGCCGGAATCAAAGGATCTTCCCGGCGCAGGGCCTTTTCTTGCACATTTTCGTGAATGGGAGCCCGTGGCAGAGGATTCTCCTGTATGATCATTTAAAATATGCCGCAAATTCTGCTTTTGCGGTCGCAATCGGTCCGATCCGCTGAAAGCTAGTCCCTAAGCTAGTTTCAAGCACTGAAAGGACGATCCGGTTGCATCCACCATGGTGGGTATGTTTACATCAGTGCAACGAGTGCAGACCAAACTGCCAAATTAACACGGGGAGCCTGTTTTGGCTGATGCGTCAAACAGTGATGCGTTCGTTGAATTCGAACGTGTCCAAAAGAGTTATGATGGCGAAACGCTCGTCGTCAAAGACCTTAACCTGGTGATGCCTAAAGGTGAGTTTCTGACAATGCTTGGGCCGTCTGGCTCTGGCAAGACAACTTGCCTTATGATGCTTGCCGGATTTGAAACCGCCACCCACGGGGATATCCGTCTGGGCGGTGTTTCGATCAACAACATTCCGCCGCACAAGCGTGGCATCGGCATGGTGTTCCAGAACTATGCGCTGTTCCCGCATATGACCATTGCCGAGAACCTCAGCTTTCCGCTGGAAGTCCGCAAGATGGGCAAGTCCGAGCGTGAAGAGAAGGTCAAGCGCGCGCTGGACATGGTGGAAATGGGCGCCTTTGGCGGCCGCCGCCCTGCGCAGCTTTCGGGTGGTCAGCAGCAGCGGGTCGCTCTGGCACGCGCGCTCGTGTTCGAACCCGAACTGGTTCTGATGGACGAACCGCTGGGCGCGTTGGACAAGCAACTGCGCGAAAAGATGCAGTTCGAGATCACCGATCTTGCCCACCGTCTGGGCATTACCGTGGTCTATGTGACCCACGACCAGACCGAAGCGCTGACCATGTCGGACCGCGTTGCTGTGTTCGACGATGGCCGTATTCAGCAGCTGGCGCCGCCGGATCAGCTTTATGAAGAGCCGGAAAACAGCTTCGTCGCGCAGTTCATCGGTGAGAACAACACCCTTGAAGGCACCGTGAAAGAGATCAACAACGGTCTTGCTCTGGTGCAGCTGGATGGTGGCGAATTGATTGACTGTAAGCCGATCAACGTGTCCCAGCCCGGCGAGCGCACCCGCGTTTCCATCCGCCCCGAGCGGGTCGAATACAACAAGGAACGCCTGCAGGAAGGCGCCCACACCCTGAAGGCCGAAGTGCTGGAATTCATCTACATGGGTGACATCTTCCGTACCCGTCTGCGGGTGGCGGGAAATGACGAATTCATTATCAAGACACGGAACGCACCGGACCAGGTTCGCCTGAAGCCGGGCCAGCAGATTGAAATCGGCTGGCTGCCCGAAGACTGCCGCGCGCTGGACGCCTGACGACGGCGCGCGCTTTGAAACCCCCGGCGGCCAAGTGACCGGGGGATCACAGTTAAATTCAAGATCAACAAGGAGAGAGTGTTTATGAAACTCACCAAACTGACAGCCCTTGCCGCCACGACGGCGCTCTGCGCGCCGATGGCGTTCGCAGAAATGGCAGACGAGATGACCATCGTGTCCTGGGGTGGCGCATATTCGAACTCCCAGCTGAAGGCTTATCACGAGCCCTATGCTGAAAAGACCGGCGTCAAAATCATCAACGACGAAAGCTCGGCCGAAGCGGTTGCAAAGCTGCGCGCGATGAACGAAGCGGGCAACGTGACCTGGGACGTGGTTGACGTGGTTGCTGCGGACGCGATGCGTCTGTGCGACGAAGGTCTGGCGATGGAAATCGACGCGGACGAGCAACTGGCTGCCGCACCCGATGGCACCCCGGCCTCCGAAGACTTCGGCGAACTGCTGGTCTCCGACTGCTTCATCCCGCAGATCGTTTACTCGACCACCTTCGGCTACCGCACCGACATGGTTGGCGATACGCCTCCGGATGACATCTGCGACGTCTTCGACCTGGAAGCCTATCCGGGCAAGCGCGCGCTGGAAAAGCGTCCGATCAACAACATGGAATGGGCTCTGCTCTGCGACGGCGTTGCAAAGGACGAAGTCTATGACGTGCTGGAGACCGAAGAAGGTCAAGAGCAGGCCCTGGCCAAGCTCGACACCATCAAGGACAGCGTGATCTGGTGGTCTGCTGGCGCCGACACTCCGCAGCTGCTGGCTGACGGCGAAGTCGTGATGGGCTCCACCTACAACGGTCGCCTGTTCTCGGTCATTGAAGAGCAGAAGCAGCCCGTCGCCATGATGTGGGACGCGCAGGTGTTCGACCTGGACGGCTGGATCATTCCGGCAGGTCTGTCCGACGAGCGTAAAGCACGCGCGCTGGACTACATCATGTTCGCAACCGACACCCAGCGTCTGGCGGACCAGGCCAAGTACATCTCCTACGGTCCGGCCCGTGCGTCCTCCGCTCCGCTGGTTGGCAAGCACGCCGAACTGGGCATCGACATGGCGCCGCACATGCCGACCGATCCCGCAAACGCTAAGAACACGTTCCTCTACAACTACGAGTTCTGGGCTGACTACCGCGACGACATCGACGCCAAATTCCAGGCGTGGCTGGCCAAGTAAGCCGGTCTGATGATCTAGCCAGAGAGCGCCCGGCGCTCTCTGGCACCCACTCTTCGTATCAGGTCGCATCTGAACGACCGGAAGAGCAAAACCCGCGGGCGACACAGCGGGCAAAACACAGGGATAGATATGAGCGACACCACCCAATCCGGCCCGGTTCTGGCGGCTGACGGCACGCCATTGAAGCGCAGCCTGGCCCGCGCCCTGAGAATGCAAAAGATGCGTGCGCTGATGCTGATCGCACCGCTTCTGCTCTTCATCCTTCTGACCTTCATTCTCCCGATCGGCGACATGCTGTTCCGCTCGGTCGAGAACCGGATCGTTTCGGACACGCTTCCCAAGACCGTGGTCACCCTTGCCGACTGGGACGCCAAAAGCGGTGAAGCCCCCGGCGACGCGGTATATGAAGAGCTATATTACGATCTATTTGTGGCGGCAGAGGCCAAGGAGCATACCAAGCTCGGCACCCGCCTGAACTATGAACAGACCGGTATTTCCTCCCTGTTCCGCAGCAGCGGCCGCAAGGTTGATGACATCGGCAAGGACCACGTCAAAGCCATCGAACGCGCTGCCGATCGCGCCCTCAAGGATGAGGCGCTCTGGTTCGAAATCATGACCGGCGGCAGTGGCGCGGCGGGCAATTCCGATCTGCTGACCGCACAGCGCGAAAAGATGCGCAATCTCACGGATGAGGTTTTCCCGGCCGATATCGGCTTTGTGCCCGGCGCCGAGATTTCCGAACTCTTCCCGCGCATGGCGACCGCCTATACCGATTTCGCGCTGTTCACGGCGATCATCGATCAGGATGTCGTGGCCGAAGAAGATCCCTGGGAAAGCGTTTTCGTGGCCTTTGCCACCGAAGTGCAGGCCCCCGGTGGCGCAGAAAAACTGGCCAGCTACAGCGGCCCCGGCGCGGCTGAATTGCAGGCCGCAGGCGCAGCACTGGCCGAGCTGGAGCCGATTTCCTTCAAGGCAGCCTTCCTCGACATCGACGAAGACTGGGGCGACGTCGACAACTGGCGCACGATCCAGACCTACAGCCCGAAATATACCAGCGGCTATTTCCTGAACTCCATCGACATGCAGAAAGGCCCGGATGGCGCCGAAGCGCGTCCCGAGAACCAGCAGATCTATATCACGCTGCTCAAGCGTACGATGTTCATGTCTCTGGTGATCACGGGTTCCTGTATTCTGCTAGGGTACCCGGTGGCCTGGATCCTTGCGAACCTGCCGACACGCTCGGCCAACTTGCTGATGATCCTGGTGCTGCTGCCTTTCTGGACCTCGCTTCTGGTGCGGACATCGGCGTGGAAGGTGATGCTGCAGCAACAGGGCGTCATCAACGACGTGCTGGTCTGGCTGGGGCTTGTGGCGGATGACGCCCGGCTGGTGATGATCAACAACCAGTTCGGTACCATCGTGGCGATGACCCACATCCTGCTGCCCTTCATGATCCTGCCGATGTATTCGGTGATGCAGACGATCAACCCGTCCTACCTGCGCGCGGCCAAATCGCTTGGCGCGACCAACTGGACCGCGTTCTGGCGGGTCTATTTCCCGCAGTCGGTGCCCGGTATCGGCGCGGGGTCGATCCTCGTCTTCATTCTGGCCATCGGCTACTACATCACCCCGGAAATCGTCGGCGGCACCAAGGGTGTCTTCATCTCGAACCGGATCGCCTATCACATCTCGTCTTCGCTGAACTGGGGCCTCGCGGCTGCTCTTGGCGCGATCCTTCTGGTCGTCGTTCTGGTGCTCTACTGGGCCTATGACAAGATCGTCGGCATCGACAACGTGAAACTGGGATAATCGACATGGCATTGACTCCTGTTACAAATCAAACCCCCGGTTTCACCGCTGCAGTGGCAGCCGGCGCCGGAGCCTTCTTTGGTCTCTTCGTGGGCACCGCTCAGGCCACTGGCCTGATCGGGATCCTTGTCGGCGGCGCCATCCTGGGCGTACTTGGATTTGTCTTTGCGGGTATGACCGACAAGGAAAAACCGCTGCGCTGGGCGACCTTTGCGCTGTTCCTGGTGCTGGGCTACCTGTTCGGCGGACTGCCCGCCGCGGTGGTGGGCGGCTTGTTCGGCTGGTTCGCGGGCTGGTTCATCTTCTGGCTGGCGACCTCGCGCTACCGGGCGCATCTGCCGCCCTATCTGACCCCCGGTCAGGTGCTGTGGCATTACAGTTTCCGGGTGATCTGCGGCGTTATCTTCGTCTTCCTGATCACGCCGATCCTTGTGGTGATGCCGCTCAGCTTCAATGCCGAGAACTTCTTCACCTTCACCCCGGAAATGCTGCGCTTTGATCCGGCTGGCTATTCGTTGAAGCACTACAAGGACTTCTTCAGCAATGACGACTGGCAGCAGGCGCTGTGGAACTCGATCAAGATCGCGCCGATGGCGACAATCCTGTCGGTCAGCTTCGGCACCCTGGCGGCGATTGGTCTGAGCCAGCCGCACGTGCCCTTCCGTCGTGCGATCATGGCGATCCTGATCTCTCCGATGATCGTGCCGCTGATCATTTCGGCTGCGGGCATGTATTTCTTCTATAGCCGCATCGGGATGCAGGGCACCTACTTCGGCGTGGTTCTGGCCCACGCGGCGCTTGGCATTCCCTTCGTGATCATCACCGTGACCGCGACACTGGTCGGCTTTGACCGTTCGCTGACCCGCGCTGCGGCGAACATGGGCGCCGATCCGGTGACCACCTTCTTCCGGGTTCAGATGCCGCTGATCCTGCCTGGTGTGATCTCCGGTGGTCTCTTTGCCTTCATCACCTCCTTTGACGAGGTCGTCGTGGTGCTCTTTGTCGGCTCGGCCGGTCAGAAGACGCTGCCGTGGCAGATGTTCACAGGCCTGCGCGAACAGATCTCGCCCACCATTCTGGCGGTTGCGACCATCCTTGTGGGGATTTCGATCTGCCTGCTGACGGTGCTGGAACTGCTGCGTCGCCGCTCCGAGCGTCTGCGCGGCATGAGCCCAGGCTGATACACCACAGAACGCTGATATAAAGAAGGCCCCGCAGAGGATGCGGGGCCTTTTCTTTTGCTCGTCGTGAGGTGTGGCTCAGCGCAGGCGGCGCAGCAGTTTGAGCGAGGCATAACCATCCGGGATCAGACCTTTGGAGGCCTGATAGCTGCGGATCGCGGCCAGCGTCTTGGGGCCAATCTTCCCATCGACGCCACCAGTGTTGAAACCGGCCCGCGACAGGCGCTGCTGCAGCTCCTTGCGTTCCCGGAAATTCAAGGAGCGGTCGCCGCGCGGCCATTTCGCCTGGATCGCCGGTCCGCCTGCGATGCGGTCGGACAGGTGCCCCACCCCAATCACATAGGCATCGGCAGCGTTATAGCGCTCGATGACCGAGAAATTCTTGAAGATCATGAAGGCGGCGCCATTCCCGCCGGCGGGCAGCAGGATCGAGGCCGTGCCATGGTTGGGAACGGCGCGCCCGTTGGTTCCAACGACACCCAGCCGGGCCCATTCCGCGGGGGATTTCTTCACCGACCGGCTGGCCAGACCATAGTTGAACCCCCGCGGTAGCTGCACTTCGACGCCCCAGGGCTGGCCTTTGACCCAGCCGAACCGCTTCAGATAAGCGGCGGTCGAGGCCAGCGCATCAGAGGGGTCTTCCGACCAGATGTCGCGTTTGCCGTCGCCAGTGAAATCCACAGCATAGGCCAGATAAGAGGTCGGAATGAACTGGGTGTGCCCCATGGCCCCGGCCCAGCTGCCGGTCATCTTGCGCGGGGCGACGTCGCCCGATTGCAGGATCTTCAGCGCCGCGATCAGCTGCTTTTCAAAGAACCGCCCGCGGCGTCCGTCATAGGCCAGCGTCGCCAGCGATTGAATGACGTTCATATTGCCGCGGTGGTTGCCATAGTTGCTTTCCATGCCCCAGACGGCGACCACGACCTCCTTGTCGACGCCATAGGTGGCTTCGATCCGGTTCAGCCGCCGCCGCTGTTCACGCAGGGCCTTTTTGCCGTTCTTGACCCGGGAGTCCGAGACGGCGCTGTCTAGGTATTCCCAGATCGTCTTGGTGAACTCGGACTGGTTACGGTCGCGGCGAATGACGTCGTTGTCATACTCCACCCCGCGAAAGGCGCGGTTCAGGGTCGAAGAGGAGATCCCCTGTGCCATGGCACGGCGCCGGAAACCGTTGATCCAGGCCTGAAAGCCACTGTTGGCGGCGACCGGCACCACCTGATCGTCCTGAACGATGTCTGGTGCCAGCCCACTGGGGCGGCTCAAGGGGCGCAACGAGATCGCCGCCGCCAGCTGGTAAGAGCCGTCGGGCGCCGTGGCGCCCCGTTCGACCGGGCGCTCAGGGGGGCGCAGGGATTCGTCGGGTCCGGCCTGTGCTGCAACTGCGCCGGTCGCGGCAAGGGCTGCCGCCTTCATCCAGATCCGCATGGGAATACTACCTTGGTTCAGTGTCTGCTCAGCTTGAATGTAATCATTGCAGGTCCATCGCAAAAGGGTGCAATCGGCAGGCGCGCAAGGCGCCGCCGAACCGGCGTAGCAAGCCGGATCTATTGGCTGTTTTACTTGCGGCGTTTGCGTTCGACCTTGCGCTTGGTCTTGGCGGCCTTGTGTTTGGATTTTGCCGCCTTGCGTTTGACGGTGCGGCCCGCCGGGCTGCGTCGTCCGCGCCCACTGCCACCTTTGGGCAGGGCCTGATCCTCGATCGACAACAGCTCCAGCTCCAAACCGCCGGTGACCGGCGCGGCCTGTGTCAGCCTGACGGTGACGCGCTGACCGATGGCAAGCGTGAGACCGGTATCGGCCCCCATCAGCGTCCCGGCATCAGCATCGAAATGGAAGAACTCGCGTCCGATAGTGCGCACGGGCACCAGCCCGTCGGCATGGGTTTCATCCAGTTTCACGAAGGCGCCGAACCGGGCAATGCCGCTGATCCGGCCGGTAAATTCATTGCCGACCCGTTCCGACAGGTAGGCCGCCAGATAGCGGTCCGTGGTGTCACGTTCCGCGATCATCGAGCGGCGCTCGGTCTCGGAAATATGAGTAGCGGTGTCGTCCAGCCGCTCGATTTCATCGGGGGTGAGGCCATCCTTGCCATTGTCCGGCCCCCAGCCATGGGCGGTAATCAGCGCCCGGTGCACGATCAGATCCGCATAGCGCCGGATGGGGGATGTGAAATGCGCGTAGTTGCGAAGGGCCAGCCCGAAATGGCCAAAGTTTTCAGGGTTGTAATAGGCCTGTTGCATCGACCGCAGGGTCGAGATATTGATCAGCTCTGCATCGTCCGTGCCCGCAGCGGCATTCAGCAGCGCATTCAGATGCCGGGTTTGCAGCACCTGTCCCTTGGCGAGGTTCAGACCCGCCGCCTGCGCTGTTTCGCGCAGCGCTTCCAGCTTCTCCGGCGCCGGTTCTTCGTGGACGCGGAACACCAGCGGTGTGCGTTTCTTGATCAGGGTCTCTGCGGCGGCAACATTGGCAAGCACCATGAATTCCTCGATCAGCCGGTGCGCCTCCAGCCGGTCACGGAAATTGACCGAGGCAACCTGTCCGTCGTCATCCAGCACGATGCGCCGTTCCGGCAGGTCCAGATCCAGCGGCTGACGCGCGGCGCGGGCCTTGGTCAGGGCGCGATAGGCGGCATAAAGCGGTTTGATCACGTCCTCGAGCAGGGGCGCGGTCTTCTCGCTCGGGCGCCCGTCCATGGCGTCCTGCACTTCTTGATAGCTAAGCGCGGCGCTGGAGTTTATCAGCGCCCGCATGAAGCGATGGCCGATCTTGTTGCCCTCGGCGTCGACCTGCATCCGCACCACCACAGAGGCGCGCGGCACGTTTTCATGCAGCGAGCACAGATCGCCTGACAGCCGGTCCGGCAGCATCGGCACCACGCGGTCGGGGAAATAGCTGGAGTTGCCCCGTTTGCGCGCCTCGCGGTCCAATGCGGAGCCGGGCCGTACATAGGCGGCCACATCGGCAATCGCGACCCAGATCACATGGCCGCCGGGGTTCTTGGGATCGGTGTCGGCCTCGGCGAAACAGGCATCGTCGCGGTCCCGCGCATCCACCGGGTCGATGGTGATCAGCGGCAGGTCGCGAAGGTCTTCGCGTCCTTTCAGGCCAATGGGTTTGGCGGCGTCCGCCTCGGCCATCACCTGATCGGGGAATTGGTCAGGAATGCCGTGCTGGTGGATCGCGATCAGCGATACCGCCTTGGGCGCCGATGGGTCGCCCAGACGTTCGACGACGCGCGCGCGCGGCAGGCCCAGACGAGTCTTGGGACCGGCCTGTTCGGCCTCGACCAGCTCACCATCCTTGGCGCCGCCCGTTGCATCCGGCGCCACGCTCCATTCGGTCGAGCTGGATTTGTCGATCGGAACGATCCGGCCCCCTTCGGCACCGGTGCGAAAGACGCCAAGCACCCGTTTGGGGTTGGTACCGATACGGCGGATCAGCCGGGCTTCGTAATTGTGATCCGCGCCTTTGACGGCGGTCAGCCGGGCCAGGATCCGGTCGCCTTCCCCCAATGCGGGATCCGAGGCGCGCGGCATCAGCAGGATAATGGGTTCCACCCCTTCGCCGTGCCATTCCATCGGGCGGCCAAACAGATCGCCGTCCCGGTCCGGACGTTTGACCGTCAGGATGGTGACGGGCGGCAATTGTTCTGGATCGCGGTAGGTTTTCCTGCGCTTCTCCAGGTGCCCTTCGGCCTCCAGTTCCTTCAATACGCGCTTGAGGTCGATACGGTCAGCCCCCTTGATGCCAAAGGCCTTGGCAATGTCGCGTTTCGAGTTCTGGGTCGGGTGGGCGGAAATCCAGTCGAGGATTTCGGCCTTGGAGGGGATACGGGTCATATCTCCCGCGTATCATGACCCGAAGACAAGGTCATGATGAAAAGAGCGGGTCAGCTGCGGCTTTGGCGCAGATCTGCTGCCGTGTCCACGTCGTTCAGGATGTCTGTTTGCGCAATGCGCCATCCCGGAAGCGTCGCGACAGAATCGGCCAGCGCGTGCTCGCTGGACCAGCGCACGTTCTGAAACAGTGTTTGCGGCAGGCGGGCCGGGTGTTTTGCTCCGACCAGCCAGTAGCCGCCATCGGTGGCTGGGCCGAACACCGCATCCGAGTGCCCCAGCGCGGCAAAGGCACGGGCGATATGGGCGCGGGTGATGCCGGGAATGTCGGCGCCGATCAGGCAGACAGGACCGTGCACCGGGGCGCGGCCCAGCCTATCGACCGGGACAGAGGACGCCGCCTTGAGCATCCGCTTCATGCGCTGTCCCAGATCGCCGCCGCCCTGCGCCAGACGCGGCAGATCAGCGGGCCAGACGCGGGAGGTGACGGCCCGGTCCGGGGCCACCGCCAGAACGATCTGCCAACGTGGATCGCGCAAGGATCGGATCAATCGGGCCGATTGATGCCGGAACCACCAGGTGGCGGGGATCACGCCGATCCCCTGTCCCAGCCGCGTTTTGACCCGACCCGGGCGCGGTTCCTTGATCATGATGACAAGGTTTTGGCGTTTCATCTTAGTTCAGGTCCAGAACCATATCACGGTGGTCGATCCCGGCGTCATCATAGACGGGGCCGGTGGCTGTGAAGCCCAGCTTTTCATAAAAGCCGAGGGCGTGCAGCTGGGCGCCCAGCTTGGCGCGGGACATACCGGGTGTCTGGCGGGCGATCTCCACCGCCTTTTCGATCAGCGCCTTGCCCAGACCGGTTCCGCGGCCCGCCTGTGTGACGCAAACCCGCCCGATCTTGGCGGTGTCACCGGCAAAGACGATGCGGGCGGTGCCGATGGGCTGTCCATCCTGCGTAGCCAGAAGATGGGTTGCCACATCATCCAGCGCGTCGATCTCTTCCTTGACAGGCACGCCCTGTTCCGTGACGAAAACGTCGAACCGCAGGCGAAAACAGGCCTCGCGGTCCTCGGTGACCGCAATCTGCGCCGTCATGCGAAATAGTCTTTCAGGATGCGGGAATAGATGGCTTTCAGCTGGTGAATTTGGGCTATTTCGACGTTTTCATCCACCTGATGCATGGTCTTGCCCACGAGGCCGAACTCCACCACCGGGCAGTGCGATTTGACAAAGCGCGCGTCCGAGGTGCCGCCTGTGGTGGACAACTCTGGCGTGACGCCGGTTTCCGCCGCCACTGCGGTTGAGACCAGATCGGAGAGCGCGCCCGGCGGCGTGATGAAGCTTTCGCCCGAGATTTTGACCTGCATGTCGATGGTGGTGCCGAACTCGGCTTCGACTTTGTCGGCTTCTGCCCGCAGCCATTCCGTCAGGCTGGCGCCGCTGTGGGCATCGTTGAAGCGGATGTTCACGGTGGCGCGGCTTAGCGCCGGGATCACGTTGGTCGCCGGGTTGCCGGTGTCGATGGTGACAACCGCGAGCGTAGAGGCGTCGAAATGCTCGGTGCCCTGATCCAGCTCGTGACTGGCGAGACGGTCCATCAGCCGCGCCATGGCGTTGAGCGGATTATTGGCCCGGTGCGGATAGGCGGAGTGGCCCTGTTTGCCGGTCACGGTGAACCATGCCGACAGCGATCCGCGGCGCCCGATCTTGATCATCTCGCCCATGGTATTGGGGCAGGTGGGCTCTCCTACCAGGCAGACCGACATGGCCTCCCCCTGTTCCTGCATATAGTCCAGCAGCGCGGTGGTGCCGTCCAGCGCATCGCCTTCTTCATCGCCGGTGATGGTCAGGATGACGGCGCCGTCGGGCGGGGTGGTCTGCACAAAATCGATGGCAGCAGCGGCAAAGGCGGCAACGCCCGATTTCATGTCGGTGGCGCCCCGGCCATAAAGGATGCCGTCTTTTTCCTCGGCGCCAAAAGGATCGACGGTCCAGGCTGCTTCATCGCCCACGGGCACCACATCGGTGTGACCGTTGAAGCCAAAGGTGCGGGCGTGGCCTTTTGCACCCCAGCGGGCAAACAGGTTGCTGATCCCGCCGCGGTCTGCCCGGGCGCAGTCAAAGCCTGCTGCGCTTAGAATCTGTTCCAGCAACTCCAGCGCGCCGCCCTCTTCAGGGGTGACCGACGGGCAGCGGATCAGATCGGCGGTCAGGCGGGCGGGATCGGTCGGGGACATGCGGTGGGCTCCTGAAATTCCGGTTTGTCATGGCCTAGCGTGGATTCCGGCAAGGTGCAAACCGCCAGAAGGTCGCCAAGGGGGCAGGTTATGGGGCTGTGAAGGGGCGGAGAGGGGGCGAAACGTGGCGCAAAAAAGGTCATTTTGTGTACCCCCTTCAGAGGCGGGGACAGGCAAAAAGAATCGTGTTAATAATCCATTAACCAAGAAGGCCTGAGGCAGGTCACCAACGCGCAGTACAGGTCCATGTGGCCACTGCATCCCGGAAAACAGGACCCGGAAGGGTCTTTACCCCGCATGGCGCCGAAAAGGCGTTTCAATGCGCCGGATGGTCTGTCTCATCGTTATGAGTGAGGGCAGGGCAATGGTGGCAGCGTCTGAACTGAACTACAATCTGGCGGCGTCTGCCGATCAGATGGCGGAAGAGATCTTTGGCACCGGCGTCACGGTGGTCAGCGCGAGCTATTCCGGTGACAGTCGTTCCTCTGCAATCTACTCGGGCGGCGATACAATAGCCCCCGGTGCAACGCCGGGCGATACGGGGGTGATCCTGTCGACGGGCCGCGCGGATGACTACACCAATTCCAGCGGCGAGGCGAACCAGCGGGCCAACCAGTCCACCAATACCAGCGGTGAGAACGACAACGCCGACTTTAATGCGGCTGCTGGCGCGCGGACCTATGATGCCTCCTATCTGGATGTAAGTTTCATTCCGGATGGCGAAGTGATGACGATGCAGTTCATCTTTTCGTCCGAGGAATTTCCAGAATACCAGGATTCGATCTATCAAGACTCGGTCTCGGTCTGGATCAATGGCGAACAGGTACAGTTGGAGGTGGGTAGCGACACCGCCAACCCGGACACTGTCAGTTCTACCAACAATCAGAACCTCTATCTCGACAATACCGGCGATGCCTATAACACCGAAATGGACGGGCTGACGCTCACCATGACGCTGACGATGGTGGTCAACCCGGATGAGGTGAACACCCTGCGCATCGGTATCGCCGATGTGGGCGACAACAAATACGACAGTAACCTTCTGATCGCTGGGGATTCGATCCAGACAGATCTGGTGGCGCAGACGGATCTGGCGCACGTGCAGGCCGACGGCAGCAAGACGATCGATGTGCTGGCCAACGATACAAATGTGTCGGGCAGCACGCTGACCATTACCCATCTGAATGGCGTCGCGGTCACAGCAGGATCGCTGGTGACGCTGAGCACTGGACAGACGGTCGAGCTGAACGGTGATGGCACGCTGACCTTGGTCGGGGATGGCGACGTGGAGGATTTCACCTTCACCTATACCGTCAGCAACGGGACCAATTCAGATACCGGGGTGGTGAATGCGACTTCGATCCCCTGCTTTGTGGCGGGCACGCTGATCCGCACCCCGCGCGGCGAAGTGCCGGTCGAGAGCCTGATGCCCGGGGATCTGGTCATGACCCGCGATGACGGGCCGCAACCGGTGCGCTGGACCGGATCGCGCCGGGTTGCCGGGACCGGGGAATTGGCACCGGTACGGATTGCTGCGGGCAGCTTTGGCGCGCACCGGACATTGTCCGTCTCTCCGCAGCACCGGGTGCTGGTGCGCGGCGCTGCGGCGGAACTCCTGTTTGGCGAACCCGAGGTTCTGGTGACGGCGCGGGATCTGATCAATGACAGAACGGTCCGGCCCTCTCCCTGCCGCGAGGTGGAGTATGTCCACCTGATGTTCGACCGCCATCAGGTGATCTATTCTGAGGACCTGCCCAGCGAAAGCTTCCTGCCCGGTCCGGAAACCCCGAACCTGTTCGAACGGAGGGTGCTGGATGAAATCTGCGCCCTGTTCCCCGAGTTGGACCCGGAAACCGGCACCGGCTATGGACCTGCGGCCCGGCGGGCCCTGTCCGGGGCTGAGGGGCGTTTGCTGTCGGCTATGCAGATCGGCTGAGCAAGTAGTCTGCCTCCTGTGCCGCGCCATTGGGCAGGGCAGAGCATGACCCGAGGGGAGCGCGCGGCATCACGCTTGCGTGATGCTATTATACCGCCTAAGACATTTCTGATTTCCTTAATATAGGGTCGTGATTTCGACGTGTCTTTCTTCCGTCTTCTTCTATTGATGATGTTTGCCCTCTGGGGACAGGTTAGCCTGGCCCAGATGCTGACGGTCAACACCGTGACGCGGCCGCCGTTTTCAATGGTGGAAAATGGGGGCGATACCGGATTCTCGATCGAGCTGGTGGAGGCGATGGCTGATCGCCTTGGCTGGCGCTATGAGATCAACCGGACCGAGACCTTTGCCGAGATGCTGGAGGGCGTGCGCAACGGCACGGTGGATATGGCTGCGGCCAATATCTCGATCACGGCGGCGCGCGAAACCGAAATGGATTTCAGCCAGCCAGTGTTCGAAAGCGGGCTGCAGATCATGGTGCATGCCGAGGACGTGCGGGCACCGTCGCTGTGGCGGGCCATGCTGTCCTGGGATCTGGCGATTGCCATCGGTCTGGCGTTCCTGCTGCTGTTCGGGGGTGGCATGCTGATGTGGACATTCGAACGCCGCGCCCAGCCCTATTTCGACCGACCGCTGAAAGATGCCTGGTTTCCGTCCTTCTGGTGGGCGCTGAATCTGGTGGTGAATGGCGGTTTTGAAGAGCGCGTTCCCCGCACCCCCATTGGTCGCCTGTTCGGGGTGCTGCTGGTGATTTCATCGCTGTTCGTGGTGTCGGTCTTTGTCGCAAAGATCACCACGGCGATGACGGTCGAGGCGATCACCGGCAAGGTGAATTCCGTCAATGACCTCTATGGGCAGCGGGTCGGCACCATCGAGGGTTCGACGGCGTCGGGTTTCCTGCAACGGCGGGATATCGATTTCTATGGCTACCCGGGACTGGAAGAGCTGATCGAAGCCTTCGAGGGGCGCAAGATCGACGCGGTGGTCTTTGACGCGCCGGTGCTGAATTACTACGTCACCCACGAAGGCGAGGCCCACGGGCGCACCATCGGGTCTGCTTTCCTGCGGGAGAATTACGGTCTTCTGTTCCCACAGGGCTCAGAACACACGGAAGAAGCCAACCGCGCGCTCTTGGCACTGCAAGAAGACGGCACTTATGATCAGCTTTATAAACGCTGGTTCGGCGGATCGAGGTGATCTGGACACCCGGGTACGCGTTCAGTGGATGGTGGGTTCTTCCCCGTCAAAGAACGGCGTCATCTGAGCGACGATAACGGCGTTCTCCGCCAGTGCGCGGTCCATCAACTCGCGCTCTTCCTCACCGATCTCGTGCCCTTCGGCTTCGCGCTCGGCCAGGGTGCCATATCCGGTCACATCCAGCGGCGCGGTGTCGGCCTGTTTCAGGATCGCCACCGTTTCACGCACGGCTTCGGCTTCATCCACGCCGGAGGCATAGACCATCAGCGCAGCGCCGGAGGCGCCATCGGGCAGGCCGTCGCCTTCTTTGCGGCCAATCTGAACCAGCAGCGTATAGACCTGCTGGCGGGAGGGTTTCTTCTTTTCCATGGCGCAGGCCATACGCGGGGCGCGCTGCGCGGTCAATCGTCTTAGAGCCTGCAGAAGTGGTCTGCGCGGTTGTCATTTGCGCTGGTTTACCGATCCTCAACTCCGGGTCTGCTAAGGGAGGCGGGGCCGGTTCTCACGCGCCGGGCCGATTTTCTGTTTTGCTCATGCTTTTTCAGGACCGATCTTATGCCCATTGCATCCGAGTTGCCCGTCGATACCTCAGCCTCTGCGGCGCAGATGGCGGATGCGATGTTCGGCAGCGGAATTACCGTTCTCAATGCCAGCTACACAGGCGCCAAAGACGCCTCAGGCATCTATTCGGATGGCGACACGGTTGCCTCTGAGGTCACCCCCTCGGACACCGGCGTGATCCTGTCGACTGGCAATGTGACGGATGTGACCAACAGCAGCGGTGACGTGAACACCAGCTCGCGGACCACGACGCGCCACGGAGAAGCGGGCGATTCCGACCTGACCGATCTGGCGGGTATGCAGACCTATGATGCGGCGGTGTTCGAGGCGAATTTTATTCCGGCGGGCTCGACGCTGACCATGCAGTTCGTGTTCTCCTCGGAAGAGTATTTGGAGTACGTCAACAAGGGGTTCAACGACGCGGTCGGGGTCTGGGTCAACGGCGAGCAGGCCGAGCTGACGATTGGCAGCGGTGACATTTCCATCGACAATATCAACGATGGGTCGAACCAGGATCTTTATGTCGACAACAACCAGCATGACGACACCTACAATACCGAAATGGATGGCTTCACCATCACGTTGACGCTGACCGCGCCGGTCAAGCCGGGGCAGGTGAACTCGATCAAGATCGGCATCGCGGATGCGGGTGATGATAAATACGATTCCAACCTGCTGATCGCTGGGGATTCCATCCAGACCGCGCTGGTGGCAGGGGATGACGCAATCACGCTGGATGAGGGCAGTTCGGACACGCTGGATGTGCTGGCCAATGACAGCCACACGCCCGGCACGACGCTGACCATCACCCATATCAACGGCCAGCCGGTGGTGGCGGGCAGCACCGTCACCCTGTCGGGCGGCCAGCGCATCACCCTGAATGACGATGGCACCTTTGACATTGCCGCGCAGGATGATGTCGACGATCCCGAGACCACGACTTTTACCTATACGGTTGCCGATGGGCTGGGGAATACCGACACGGGTCTGGTGAAAATGACCACGGTCCCCTGTTTCGTGGCCGGGACGTTGATTGATACCGCCGCGGGGCCGCAGCCGGTGGAGAAGCTGGAGCCGGGTACTCTGGTTCATACCCGTGATAATGGATTGCAGCCGCTGCGCTGGGTCGGCCGCAGCCACCGCCGCGCAGAGGGCGCCGATGCGCCGGTTGTCCTGGTCGCAGGCGCGCTGGGCGATCACGCTGCGCTAGAGCTGTCGCCCTGCCACCGGGTTCTTGTGTCCTCGGATCGGGCAGAGCTGTTGTTTGGTGCGCCGCAGGTTCTGGTCAAGGCCAAGGATCTGGTCAACGGCGACAGCATCCGCATGCGCCGTGATGGCGGCTCGGTGACCTATGTGCACCTGCTGTTTGACCGGCACGAGATCATCCGGGGCAACGGGTTGGAGAGCGAAAGCTATCATCCCGGCCTTGAAACCGCTGCCAGTTTCGATGGTGAAACGCGGGCCGAGATCCTGAACCTCATCGGCGGCGACTGGTCCGCCTACGGCCCTTCTGCCCGTCCGGCGCTGAAAGGATACGAAAGCCAGCTACTGCTGAAGGCTGGCTAAGGTTCAGGTGCGGGATCAGTACTGGGTGCGCATCCGGTAGCCCGGGTGAAAATGCATCCGGACAAAGGTCACCGGCTGCTCCTGAAACCAGGTTGCCCGTTCCATGAGGAACAGCGGCGTGCCCTCTTGCGTGCCAAGGAACCCGGCCAGCGCCGCATCCGCCGCCACCGAGGACAGGGTGATTTCAGCATTGGAAAAGGGGACCCGTGAAAGCAGCCATTCATTCGGCCCGGTCTGCGAAAAATCAGCCTCCGCGACATCCGGCACCGCGTCGATATTGATCCAGCGGTCCTCGAACTGAAAGGGGCTGTTGTCGGCGTAATGCATGCATTGCAGATGCAGGACCTCTGCCCCCGCCGTCAGCCCCATCTGCGAGGACAGCCACCCCGGCGCAGGCACGGCGGCACGTCTGACCAGCCGGTAGCGATACACCGCATTCATGTCTTCGACCTGCTGGCGGGTCACGGTGATTTCCAGCCGCGCCTGTTTCACCGGCGCGATGGCAACGCGCGTGCCGCTCTTGCGCTTGCGGTCGATGATGCCACGTTCGGCCAGTTCGCGCAGCGCGCGGTTCACCGTGGCGCGGGCGCAGCCGAATTCCTCGGACAACTCCTGTTCAGTGGGGAGTAGGGCACCCTGATCCCAAACCCGGTCCTGAATGCGGCGCAGCACCTCGTCCCGGATATCCTGAAAACTGGTTTTCTTTTGTGGCTGCACCGGCTGTCCTGCTGCTGGTTGTGGCGAAAGGGTCGATCCGTTCTCGGCGCCCGGGCGCGTTTTGTAAAGTCGCGCGGTCAGAGTGCGGCGCGCAAGGACTGCACTGTGTCGCGGAAGGCAGCCAAAATCTGCTCCCGGCCCACGTGGCGCCCTTGTTTCACCTGATGACGTCCGGCGCTCCAGACATCGGTGATGGCGCCGTCACCTGCGGCGAAGCACAGACCGTCCAGCAGTTGTCCGGGCGTCAGCGCACAGAGAGCAGGCAGAGAGGTGTCGACGGCAATAAGATCGGCCAGCGCCCCGGTTTCGATCTGTCCGGCGGCGCGGCCCAGCGCCTGCGCCCCGCCCCGGGCGGCGCCCAGATACAGGGTGTCACCGACGGATCCCGGTCCCGGGGTCATCACGTTGCGGGCCAGATCGCGCAAGCGCTGGGAATACTCCAGCTGGCGCAGTTCTTCGGGCAGGGCAATGCGGATATTGGAATCCGATCCGATCCCGAAGCGTCCGCCATGCGCCAGATACTCCGCCCCATTAAACGGGCCATCGCCCAGATTTGCTTCGGTGATCGGGCACAGCCCCGCGACCGCGCCTGATGTGGCCATCGTCCGCGTTTCCGCCTCGGTCATATGGGTGGCGTGGATCAGGCACCAGTCCTTGCCCACCGGCGCGTTGTTCAGCAGCCATTCGACAGGACGAGCGCCCAGCCAGTCTTGGATATCCTTCACCTCGGCGGGTTGTTCGGCGATATGGATATGGACCGGCGCGCCGTTTTGGATCTTCAGGACCTCTGCCAGGTCTTCGGGGCTGGTGGCGCGCAGGGAGTGCGGAGCGATGCCAACGCGGGTGTCGCCGGGCAGGTCTCGGTCAGCATTTCTGCGAACCTGCGCCACAAGATCGGTAAACCCGTCCACCGAATTGCCGAACCGCAATTGCCCACCTGTCAGAGGCTGCTGCCCAGCCCCGCCATAGGAATACAAAACCGGCAGATGCGTCAGGCCGATACCGGTCTCGCCAGCGGCGGCAAAGACCCGGTTGCTCAACTCCGCAGGGTCGTCATAGAGGGCGCCGCCGGGTTGGTGGTGGACATAGTGGAACTCACCCACGGCGGTGTACCCGGCCTCAAGCATCTCCATGAAAGTCAGCGCAGCGATGGCCTGATACTGCTCTGGGCTGAGGTGGTCGAGAAAGCGATACATCAGCTGCCGCCAGGTCCAGAAACTGTCCTGCCCGGCGGCGCGGTATTCGCTCATCCCCGCCATCGCCCGCTGAAAACTATGCGAGTGCAGGTTGGCCAGCCCCGGCAACAGTGTGTCGACGCAGGTATCCCCATCGCCGGGCGTCGCATTGGCGGTGATCTTTGCAATGGCTCCATTCTCAATCCTCAGCCGGACGTTCTGGACCCATCCCGATGGGGTGCGGGCCTGCCGTGCAAAAATTGTCTGCATTTGATTACCTTATGTATAGACATAATGTGAATATGCTCATATCAATCCTGCATCAAGAACTTTGTGAGGGGCTGATGACTGACGCATCCCGATACGTGCTGACCGGAGGACCTGCTGCCACGCTGGTGGAGGGGGACGCGCCTTATGGGCTGATTCCCGCAGCGGCTGTCGCCATCAAGGATGGCCTGATCGACTGGATCGGAGCTGAGGCTGACCTGCCTGATACCTACGCAGACTGGGACCGGCAGGATCTCGAAGGGCGGCTGCTGACGCCCGCGTTGATCGACTGCCACACCCACCTTGTATTCGGCGGTGACCGGGCGCAGGAGTTCGAAATGCGTCTGAACGGCGCATCCTACGAAGAACTCGCCCGTGCCGGGGGCGGCATCGTCTCGACCGTTTCGGCCACTCGCTCCGCGTCAGAGCAGGAACTGGTTGCGAGCGCCCTGCCGCGTCTGGATGCGCTGATCGCCGAAGGGATCACCACGGTCGAAATCAAATCCGGCTATGGGCTGGACCGCGAGGCTGAGCTGACAATGCTGCGTGCCGCCCGCCGGTTGGGGCAGATGCGCCCGGTGACAGTCATCACGACCTTTCTGGGCGCCCACGCCGTGCCGCCGGAATACACCGGCCGCGCTGGGGCCTATCTGCAGGAGGTCTGCCTGCCCACCCTGCGCGCGGCCCATGACGAAGGACTGGTCGATGCGGTGGATGGCTTTTGCGAAAACATCGCTTTCTCCCCGGCAGAGATCGAACAGGTCTTTGCCTGCGCGCAGGAACTGGGTCTGCCGGTCAAACTGCATGCCGAGCAGCTGAGCCATCAGGGCGGCACCGCGCTGGCCGCGCGATATGGGGCGCTGTCGGTCGATCACCTTGAATATGCCAATGCGGCGGATGCTGCGGCAATGGCCGGGGCAGGTAGTGTCGCGACCATCCTGCCCGGTGCCTATTACACGATCCGGGAAACCCAGGCGCCGCCCATCGCGCTGTTTCGTGACCACGGCGTGCCGATGGCGCTGGCAACGGACTGCAATCCCGGTTCCTCGCCGATGACCTCGCTCCTGATGGCGATGAACATGGGTTGCACCCTGTTCCGCATGACCCCGGAAGAGACACTGGCCGGGGTGACCTGCCACGCGGCCCAGGCGCTGGGCCTTTCGGACCGGGGCCGCATCGCAGCGGGCCTGCGCGCTGATCTGGCCATCTGGAACGTCAGCCGTCCGGCCGAACTGTCCTATCGCATCGGGTTCAACCCGCTCCACGCACGTATTTTCGAAGGCAGACCATGATTGAGATGACCCCGGGCGCGGTGACGCTGCAAACGCTCGAAACCCTGTATCGCTCTGACACCCCGGTCCGGCTGGACCCGGCGGCGCGCTCCGCTGTCGAGGCTGCGGCCCGGATGGTGGCAGAGGCTGCAGCGGGCGATGCGCCGGTCTATGGCATCAACACCGGATTCGGCAAACTCGCCTCGACCCGGATCGCGCCAGAAGACACGGCCACGCTGCAACGCAATCTGATCCTCAGCCATTGCTGCGGTGTCGGCGATCCGCTGCCCGCAGACCGCACCCGCCTGATGATGGCGCTGAAATTGCTGTCGATGGGGCGGGGCGCCTCTGGTGTGCGCTGGGCGGTGATCGCCCAGATCGAGGCTATGCTGGCGCGCGGGGTCATTCCCGTGGTGCCCTCGCAAGGTTCTGTCGGCGCCTCGGGCGATCTGGCGCCGCTGGCGCATATGGCGGCGGTGATGATCGGCGAAGGCGAGGCCACCTATGACGGGGCGCGCATGCCCGGCGCCAGGGCGCTGGAACTGGCGGGGCTGGAGCCGATCGTTCTGGGGCCAAAGGAAGGGCTGGGCCTGATCAACGGCACCCAGTTTTCCACCGCCTGCGCTCTTGCCGGATTGTTTGATGCTTGGCGTCTGGCCGAAGCCTCCATCGTGGTGGCCGCGCTGACAACGGATGCGATCATGGGGTCCACCGCGCCGCTGATCGCGGATATTCACGCACTCAGGGGGCATGCCGGACAGATCGATGTCGCCCGCGAGATGCGCGCCATCATGAGTGGTAGCGAGATCCGTGAAAGCCATCGCGATGGCGACAGCCGTGTGCAGGATCCCTATTGCATCCGCTGTCAGCCGCAGGTGCTGGGCGCGGCGCTGGACGTGCTGCGGATGGCTGCCGCAACGCTGGAGATCGAGGCAAACGCGGTCACCGACAATCCGCTGGTGCTGGTCGAGGCCGGAAAGATCGTGTCGGGCGGCAATTTCCACGCCGAATACGTTGGCTTCGCCGCTGATCAGATTGCCCTTGCCGTGGCGGAGATCGGTGCCATCGCGCAGCGCCGCGTGGCGCTGATGGTGGATCCGTCGCTGTCCTTTGACCTGCCGCCCTTCCTGACCCCCGATCCGGGGCTCAATTCCGGTTTCATGATTGCCGAGGTCACGACTGCGGCCCTGATGAGCGAGAACAAGCATCTCGCCAATCCCTGTGTCACCGATTCCACCCCTACCTCTGCCAATCAGGAGGATCACGTGTCGATGGCCGCCCATGGCGCACTGCGGCTGGGGCGGATGAACGCGAATCTGTCTGTGATCCTTGGCGTCGAATTGCTCTGCGCCGCCCAAGGGGTCGAGGCACGGGCGCCGTTGGTGACCTCTGACCGGCTGACGGACGTGCTGCAGGCGCTGCGGGCGGAGATCCCGCCGCTCGCCGAAGATCGCTACCTCGCCCCCGAGATTGAGGCCGCCAGCGCCATGATCCGCAGCGGTGACATCGCCCGGGCGGTTGGAACCGAGGTGGTGCGATGATTGAGGTTACCCGTGGCTCTTCCCCTTTGGTGATGGGACTGCCGCATACCGGCACCGACGTTCCGCCGGACATTTGGGCGGGGCTGAACGAGGTGGGCCGGGCACTGGCCGATACCGACTGGCATATTCACGACCTTTACGCGGGGCTGGTGGAGGAGGTCACCACCGTGCGCACCCCGGTCCATCGCTATGTCATCGACGTGAATCGCGATCCGGCGGGAGTCAGCCTGTATCCTGGGCAGAACACCACGACGTTGGTGCCGCAGACCGATTTCGACGGTCGCCCGATCTGGAAGGCAGGGGCGCAGCCGGACGAAGCAGAGATCGCCCGCCGCCGCGACGCCTATCATGCGCCCTATCACGCCGTGCTTGCGGCGGAGCTGGAGCGGGTCGGGGCACAGCACGGCTTTGCCATTCTCTATGATTGCCATTCGATCCGGGGCGAAATTCCCTTTCTCTTTGACGGGCCGCTGCCGGATTTCAACGTGGGCACCAATATGGGCACGACCTGCGATCCGGCGATCGAGGCGCTGACCCTGGCCCATTGCGGGGCAGCAGAAGGCTACACCGCGATCCTGAACGGGCGCTTCAAAGGTGGCTGGACCACCCGCCACTATGGCCGCCCTGTGGAAGGCCTGCATGCGATCCAGATGGAACTGGCGCAGCGCTGCTATTGCCTTGAACAGGCGCCCTGGACCTATGACGCTGCCCGCGCTGACCGGCTGCGGGCGCATCTGAGCCGTATTCTGACCGATCTGAAAACCTGGAGGCCGACATGAGCGATCCCCGCAAGAACAACCGCGATATCTATCCCCCCACCGGCCCCGAGATCAGCGCAAAAAGCTGGCTGACCGAGGCGCCGCTGCGGATGCTGATGAACAACCTGCACCCGGATGTGGCGGAAAATCCGCACGAACTGGTGGTCTATGGCGGTATCGGGCGTGCGGCGCGGACCTGGAAGGACTTCGATCTGATCGTCGACAACCTGCGCGCGCTCGAAGAAGATCAGACCCTGCTGGTGCAATCGGGCAAACCCGTTGGCGTCTTCCAGACCCACAAGGATGCGCCGCGCGTGTTGATCGCCAACTCGAACCTCGTGCCGCATTGGGCGAATTGGGACCATTTCAACGAACTCGATAAGAAGGGGCTGATGATGTACGGCCAGATGACCGCCGGGTCCTGGATCTACATCGGCACCCAAGGCATCGTGCAGGGCACCTATGAAACCTTTGCCGAGGCCGGCCGCCAGCACTGTGGCGGCGATATGCGTGGCAAGTGGATCCTGACCGGCGGCCTTGGCGGTATGGGCGGGGCTCAGCCTTTGGCGGCGGTTTTTGCGGGTGCCTGCTGTCTGGCGGTGGAATGCAACCCCGACAGCATCGATTTTCGCCTGCGCACGAAATACCTCGACGAGAAGGCCGAGACCCTGGACGAGGCCCTGGCGATGATCGACCGCTGGACTGCCGCCGGAGAGGCAAAATCCGTTGGCCTTCTGGGCAATGCGGCGGATGTCTTTGCCGAGTTGGTTGCCCGCGGCATCCGCCCCGATCTGGTGACCGACCAGACGTCGGCCCATGACCCCGTAAACGGTTACCTGCCGCAGGGCTGGACCATGGGCGAGTGGAAGCAGAAGCGAGAAACAGACCCTAAAGCGGTGGAAAAGGCCGCCCGCGCCTCGATGAAGGTGCAGGTGGAGGCGATGTGCCAGTTCCACGCGATGGGCATTCCCACAGTCGATTACGGCAACAACATCCGCCAGATGGCGCTGGAGGAGGGGCTGGAAAACGCCTTTGACTTCCCCGGTTTCGTGCCCGCCTATATCCGCCCGCTGTTCTGCCGGGGCATCGGTCCCTTCCGCTGGTGCGCCCTGTCGGGTGACCCGGAAGACATCCGCAAGACCGACGCCAAGATGAAAGAGCTGTTCCCCGAGAACGAGGGCCTGCACCGCTGGCTTGATATGGCAGAGGAGCGGATCGCCTTTCAGGGCCTGCCCGCGCGGATCTGCTGGATTGGCCTTGGCGACCGGCATCGGGCGGGGCTGGCCTTCAACGAGATGGTTCGCAATGGCGAGTTGTCGGCGCCGGTCGTCATCGGCCGCGATCACCTCGACAGCGGCTCGGTCGCCTCGCCCAACCGCGAGACGGAGGCGATGATGGATGGATCCGACGCGGTGTCGGACTGGCCGCTGCTGAATGCGCTGCTCAATACCGCCTCGGGGGCGACCTGGGTATCGTTGCACCATGGCGGCGGGGTTGGCATGGGCTTTTCGCAGCACTCCGGCGTGGTGATCTGCTGCGATGGCAGCGAGGACGCCGACCGCCGTATCGCACGGGTGCTGTGGAACGATCCGGCCACCGGCGTCATGCGCCACGCAGATGCAGGGTATGAGATCGCCAAGGACTGCGCGCGTGAGCACCAGCTGAACCTGCCGGGTATCCTGTAACGAAAAACGCGCCCCGGAGGGGGCGCGTTTCAAACAGTGCCAGTCCAGGCCGGGATCAGTCGCGCAGCAGCTCGTTGATGCCGGTCTTGGAGCGGGTCTGCGCATCGACGCGCTTCACGATTACCGCACAGTAAAGGTTGATGCCGTTCTTCGACGGCATGGAGCCGGAGACCACGACCGAGTAGGGCGGCACTTCGCCATACATCACTTCGCCGGTTTCACGGTCGACGATCTTGGTCGACTTGCCGATGTAGACGCCCATGCCCAGCACCGAACCTTCGCGCACGATGCAGCCTTCGACCACTTCGGAGCGGGCACCGATGAAGCAGTTGTCCTCGATGATGGTGGGGCCGGCCTGCATGGGTTCCAGAACGCCGCCGATGCCGACGCCGCCCGACAGGTGTACGTTCTTGCCGATCTGCGCGCAGGAGCCGACGGTGGCCCAGGTGTCGACCATGGTGCCCTCATCGACGTAGGCGCCGAGGTTCACGAAAGAGGGCATCAGGACCACGCCCGGCGCGATGAAGGCGGATTTGCGCACGACGCAGTTCGGCACGGCGCGGAAGCCTGCGGCCTTCCACTGGTTTTCACCCCAGCCCAGGAATTTGCTGTCGACCTTGTCCCACCAGCCAGAGCCCTGCGGGCCGCCGGACTGGATTTCCATGTCCTTGATGCGGAAGCCCAGCAGCACGGCCTTCTTGGCCCATTGGTTCACATGCCAGTCGCCGTTTTCCAGCTTTTCGGCCACGCGCAGGCTGCCGCTGTCGAGCGCGTTAAGCGTATCTTCGATTGCTTCGCGCTGCTCGCCGGTGGTGGCGGGGGTGATGGTGTCACGAGCCTCCCAGGCGGCTTCGATTGCGGTTTCCAGCTGTGCGTTGGACATGCGTGTATCTCCGGCAAGAATGTCGTTTCGCGCTTTCATAGCGGTATTCGGGGGGAAGGTCATGTGCGGATTGCGGTGAAACAGCGGCTTTGAGCGTCCTCAGACGATCTATCGCACCCGGCGCAGGTGGCGGCGCAGGATTTCGCAGGCCGCTGCCGCATCGCGGCGCATCATGGCCTGTATGATGGCGGCGTGGTCCTTATCGGCGCGCTGCCGCCACTGGTGCTGCCAGTTGGCAAACAGGTGCCGGGCCGCTGCGATGTGCAAATCGTCGATCGAGGCCAGCAGCCGCGGCATCCCGCAGGGCGCCAGGATGATGCGGTGGAACTGGCGGTTGAGCCGTTCCCAGCTGGCCATGTCCTCGGCCTCGTCGCAGGCGATACGGGCTGTGTCGGCGGCGGCGATGTCGGCGTCGCTGAGCCGGGGGAAGGCATGGGTCAGCGCCAGCACCTCCAGCGCCACCCGCATTTCGATCACCTCGCGGATCTCGGCCGGATCCAGCGCGCTGACGCGGGTGCCCCGGCGCGGCTCTGACCGTGCCAGCCCGTGTGCCTCAAGCCGCAACAGCGCCTCGCGCACCGGCACATGGCTGGTGTCGAATTCGCGGGCGATATGATCCTGACGCAGCTTTTCGCCCGCAGGCAATTGCCCGGTGACGATGCGCTCGCTCAGCGCGGTATAGATCCTGTCTGCGATCGTGGCGGTCATGGCCCTGCGATAGGGTGCCTTTGGCCTTGCCGCAAGCCTTAGCCCTGCGGCTGCAGCGGATCTGGGGCGATATTGCCACCACAGACCAGCACGGCCACGCGTTCGCCGGGCTCGGGCTGGTAGGCGCCGGACATCAGCGCCGCCAGCGCTGTTGCGCCCGCCGGTTCGGTCAGGATGCGCCGCTCGCGCCACAGGGTATGCTGCGCGCGGGTGATGGCCTCGTCCGGAACCGTGACCGATGTGACGCCGCGCGCCTGTGCCAGATCATAGCAGATCGACCCAATGCGTTTGGCGCCAAGCGCGTTTGCGGCGACGCCTGAAACCTCAACATCGATTGGTGCCCCGGCGGCAAGGGCGGCATTGAGCGCGCAGGAGGTGTCGGGTTCGACCGCGACGATCTTCTTGGTGCCATTGAACCAGGCCAGTGCGCCGGCGATCAGCCCGCCACCGCCGACCGCGATCACCACGGTGTCGGCCTTTAGCCCCTGATCCTGCCATTCGGCGAAACAGGTGCCCTGACCCGCCACGGTGCCGGGCGCATCATAGGCATGCACCTGCATGGCGCCTGTTTCCTGTTCATAGGCCTGCGCCAGTTCCAGCGCATTGGCATAGGCACCGGGCACCACCTGAAGATCGGCGCCGGTGTCGCGGATCAGTGAAATTTTCGCGGGGCCTGCCATCTCGGGCACGTAGATGCGGGCGCGATGACCCAGTTTGCTGGCGGCATAGGCCACTGCCGCGCCGTGGTTCCCGCCCGAGGCTGCGACGATGCCTGCATCTGGAACATCACAGCTGAGCAGTGTGTTGAAGGCGCCACGCGCCTTAAAGCTGCCGGTGTGCTGCATGTGTTCAAGCTTCAGCTCGATCGGCCGGTCCAGATCAAACCCTTTCGTCTGCAACACGGGGGTCACCTGCACGTGGTCCCGAATGCGCTCTGCCGCTGCTGCGATATCGCCTGTCCAATCCATATCGTCCGCCTTTTCTTGTCTTTCGGCGGGAGACTACGCCAGTTCGCTCCGGGTGCAAGGGGCGAGCGGTGTGTGCGGGCTGGCGCCGGAGGCAGGGCAACGATAGACAGGGCAGCAGTTGAGCATAACATGCAGGTCTTTTCACATGAGCGACGATCGCAAAAGCCGGTTTCCCGACGCCCAATCCGACCGGAGCCGGGCCGAACATCTGCCGCATACGCCGCAGACCCGGTCCCCGTCCTATCGGCTGGCCTTTGACGACAATGAATTCATGCTGCGGGACGAGCTGCGCCCGGTGCGGTTGCAGCTGGAACTTTTGAAACCGCAGTTGTTGCTGGATGAAAAGGGGATCGAAAGCACCATCGTCATGTTCGGCGGCGCGCGCATTCCCAGCCCGCAAAACAAGGAGCAGGCCCGCACGCAGACCCTTGCGGATCTTTCTCATTTCTACGATGAGGCGCGGGAATTTGCCCGGCTGATGACGCTGACATCCCTGGAGACTGTTGGACAGCACAATGTCATCGTGACGGGCGGCGGGCCGGGCGTGATGGAGGCAGGTAACCTCGGTGCCAGCGATGCCGGGGGGCATTCGATCGGCCTTGGCATCGTTCTGCCGCATGAGCAGGCACCGAACCTCTATGTGACGCCGGATCTCAGCTTTAACTTCCACTATTTCGCGGTGCGCAAGATGCACTTTCTGATGCGGGCCCGGGCGATCACCGTTTTTCCGGGTGGCTTTGGTACCCTGGATGAGCTGTTCGAGAGCCTCACCCTGATCCAGACCGGCCGCATGGAACGGGTGCCCTTCATTCTATTCGGGCGCGCGTTCTGGGAAAAGATCATCAACTGGGAGGCCCTGGCGGATGCCGGGACCATTTCCGATCAGGATCTTGATCTGTTCCGGTTCGTCGAAACGGCACAAGAGGCCGTGGAGATTATCGATAACTGGGAGCCTGCTCCGGCGCGCGGCGCTTTGCCGGACCGCGATCTGTAGTCAGGCTGTCGATCCAAATTTGGCTGCACCGTATCCGTCACCAATGCGTGGGGGATGCGGGCTGCTCAGAAAAACTCCGGCGGCAACACGCCAACCGCGATGCCCTGGGGCAGACGGGTCAGGATCTGTTCGCCTTCGATCGTCTTGATGCCATAGCCATAGCCACGCAGGCGAAATTGCCATTCACGGGTGCTCAGTGCCTTTTCTCGCTCATCACGGATCATGGTCAGAACGCCCGGTTCAATGGCGCCAACAGTGCGGGTTTCGATGGGTTCCTGTTGCATTGCGATTCCCTTTTCAACAGCATTGTTTTCAGAATCGAAACTGTTCTAGCCAAATGGCGAAATTGCACCCGAATATAGGAAAAAATGAGGCAGCCCATTTCGCTAAATGGCGATATTCGGACCTCAATCATTCCCGTTTAATCCCTGAAATTATTAAAAACTTATTAAAGGTGCGCTGAACTGCGCGGTTTCCGCCAATCTCAAGCCGCATGGCAGCCACATTCCCTGACGAAACGTTGATGCGTGGAATTGGTGTGTGGAGATGGGGATGTCTGAGGTATCCGATTATTCGGCCCTATTATATTATCTGGACGATGACGTCTTTCGCTGGAACGGACAGACATCCGTGGGCACGCAGGTCGTTGTCACCTACAGTTTCGTCGAAACGCAGGATCTGGCGCCGGTATCGACAGATCCCTATGGCGCGAGCTCCTATTGGTCCTTCAGTGAGGTGCAGCGCGGTTATTTCCGGCAGGTGACAGAAGAGTTTGAGGCCACAGCCGGGATACGGTTCGTCGAGGTGGACGGCCCGGCCATGGTCAATGTCTTCGGTTTCAACGGTGGCAGTGCGGGCGGCTGGGCCGATATCGCGCTATCTCAGGACGGTCACACCAGTCAGGGGGACCTTGCGATCGGGACCAGCGCACTCAGCCCCGGTAGCTATGGATACGAAACCATGCTGCACGAGTTGGGGCATTCGATGGGGCTGAAGCATCCGCATGACGGGGATCTGACCCTGAAAGAGAGCCTGGATAATCAGGAAAACACCGTGATGACCTACAGCTATGATGGCTACAGCGTCACGGATCTCGGAACAATGGACGCCCAGGCTCTGCAGAACATCTATGGTGACGCCAGCGCCTTTGAAGGTTGGAATGTCGGGCTCAATCGCGTGGGCAAGGTCAAGATCCGCGCGACGGGTGAGGACGATGTGATGGTCTCCACCGATCAGGCCACCGTGCTGGTGGGGCGCGGGGGAGACGATCAGCTCATCGGCCGCGAAGCAAAAGACGTGATGCGCGGCGGCGCAGGACAGGACACGCTGATCGGTGGGCTCGGCAATGACAAGCTGAATGGTGGTGGCGGCAGTGATGTACTTTATGGCGGCATCGGAGAGGAAGACTACTCGGGCGGCGAGGACGATTCCGATGTGCTCCACGGACGCGGCGGACATGACCAGATCTTCGGTGGTGGCGGTGACGATCGGTTGACCGGTGCGCGGGGCGCGGACACCCTTGAGGGTGGCAACGGAAACGACCGCTTGCTGGGAGGCGGCGGCAGCGACATTTTGAACGGTGGCGACGGAGATGACGTCCTGACCGGTGGCGGCGGCGCGGATGTCTTCGTCTTTACGGACGATGATTTCTACGATGCGAATACCATCACCGATTTCACATCCGGCGTCGATGTAATCGATGTTGCGCAGGTCGATCCTGAATATTTTGGTGAACTGACCGTCCAGCAGGATGGCGGAGACACAGTGCTCAGTTACGGTTCCTGGTTCGAGATACGGCTGGAAGGCTTTACCGGGTCTCTGACTGAAGGCGATATTCTGTACCTATAGAAATACCGTCTCGCGCGTTTCGGCAGACCGGTGTTGCGGTCTGCCTTTTCTCAGTCGGCCTATCACCAGCCTCAGGACGACGTGCCTGTCTCAGTCTCGATCTGCTTGCGGCTTTTGCGGGCGCGTTCGGTGGCCGATTTCAGCTGACCGCAGGCCGCCAGAATATCCTCGCCGCGCGGAGTGCGGATCGGCGAGGCATAGCCTGCCTGGTAGATGATATTGGCAAAGGCGTGGATGCGATTGTTCGACGACCGTTTGTAGGGCGCGCCGGGCCATTCGTTGAACGGGATCAGGTTCACCTTGGCCGGAATGCCCTTGATCAGCTCTACCAGACGATGCGCGTCTTCGTCGCTGTCATTCACATCCTTCAGCATCACATATTCAAAGGTGATGCGCTCGGAATTTGTCAGCCGCGGATAATCGCGCAGCGCGTTCAAGAGCGCCTCGATATTCCAGCGCTTGTTGATCGGCACCAGCTTGTTGCGCACCTCATCCGTAGTGGCGTGGAAGGACACGGCCAGAAGGCAGCCGATTTCCTCGGCGGTGCGGGCGATTTCCGGCACCACGCCCGAAGTGGACAGGGTGATCCGGCGGCGCGACAGGGAAATCCCCTCGGGGTCCATGGCGATCTTCATCGCATCGCGCACGTTCTCGAAATTATAAAGCGGCTCACCCATGCCCATCAGCACGATGTTCGACAAAAGACGGGTTTCGTCCTTGGGGGCGCCGGGTACGGGCCATTCTTCCAGATCGTCGCGCGCCATCATAACCTGCCCGACGATTTCACCCGCTGTCAGATTGCGCACCAGCTTCTGGGTGCCGGTGTGGCAGAAGGAGCAGGTCAGGGTGCAGCCCACCTGGCTGGAAATACACAGGGTGCCGCGCCCCTCTTCGGGGATATAGACCACCTCGACCTCGTGCCCGCCGGCGATGCGCACCAGATACTTGCGGGTGCCATCGGTCGACACCTGCTTGCTGACCATCTCGGGGATGGCGATTTCGAAATGCTCGGCCAGCTGGGCGCGGTAGGCCTTGGCGAGATTGGTCATCTCCGCAAAGTCGCGTTTGCCCCATTGGTAGATCCATTGCCAGATCTGCCCGACCCGCATCTTGGCCTGCTTTTCCGGCGTGCCGTGCTCGATCAGCGCCGCGCGCATCTGCTCGCGGGTGAGACCCACAAGGTTGATCTTGCCGCCCTCGGGCTGTTTGCGGGGCAGGGTCAGAACGTCTTGGGTGATCGGCGCGTTGGCGGTCATGGCAGGGCGACTCGGAATTATGGGCTGGATGCGGCTCTATATAGGAGTTTGACCAAAGATCAAAAGATTTCCTCCCCAGATAGCACTGCAGAGGGGCTTAGGGTGGGGCGATAGCAAAAGCCCCGACTGCTGTCGCGGCCGGGGCAAAACGGTACTTTTATGCGAAACGCCCGGCTTAATTACTGGGTGCAGCGCTTTTCCGCATCCTCGACTGCGGCAGTAAACCCAAGCAAGGAGAACCGGTCCTTGGTTTGGGTGCCGCGAGCCGAACGGGCGGTCAGCACCGCGTCTGATCCCCGTTTCATCGCGGTGATGATTTTAGCATCATCCGCTGGGGTCGCGGGCCAGGCCCATTCACCTTCGGTGAAGAGTTCGAATTCGGAATCCCCGATCACCATGTTGACGGTCGATCCGGGCGCGAAGGGGTATCCACCGGTAAAGCTGACCTGACCTTTGTCACTGTCATCCGGGCGATAGAGCACGAACAGCTGAATGTCGCTGCGGCGCACGGCGACAACCCGACCATCACGCGTATTGACGGTTTCCTTGGGGGCGGAAACGCCCCAGCATTCGGTTGGGTTTTCGCCCTGAAAAACGCTCCAATCCACGTTGGCGCCAACGCGGTTATCCGTTTTTGCTTGCTGTGCGTTCGCGCTGGTGGCCAATGCGGCCACACACAGGCCCGCGGCCAAGCGGGCGAGTTTCGATGCCATTTGTCCCGACTCCAAGACTGTCATAACCTCAATTTCAGGGAAATCGTACCGGGGCTGGCAGCGTTGTGACCGCCGTCTTTGCCCGTTTCCCCTGCTTGCCTTACTGAAGCACACTAACGTAACAATCACCACGAGCGAAAGTGCGTTTTGGCAGGATTTCGCCAAGAAGCGAGGCAGATATCATGAATAAACCCGTACCTATGGCCGAGATCTGGCGTGGTTCCCTTTTGGAAAGCCTGCATCTGGGGCATGCGGTCATCTGTGACGCCAGCGGACAGATCGTGCGCAGCTGGGGTGACCCGGAGGCGGTGATCTATCCGCGCAGCTCGGCCAAGATGATCCAGGCGCTGCCGCTGATGACCTCTGGCGCCGCCGCGAAATACGGGCTGACATCCGAGCAGCTGGCGCTGTCCTGTGCCTCGCACAATGGCGCCCATATCCACACCGACCGGGTCAATGCCTGGCTCGGTCAGCTGGGGCTGGCGGATAGTGATTTCCGCTGCGGCCCGCAGGAACCGGCCGACATCCCGGCGCGCAATGAGCTGATCAAGACCGATCAAAGCCCCTGCCAGGTGCACAACAACTGCTCGGGCAAACACGCGGGCTTCCTGACCCTGAACCAGCATCTGGGCGGTGGGGCGGATTATGTCGAGATCGATCACCCGGTGCAGCAGGCCTGCCTGTCTGCCTTTGAAGAGGTCACCGGGCTGGAGAGCCCCGGATATGGTATCGATGGCTGCTCGGCGCCGAATTTTGCCACCACCGTGCACGGTCTGGCGCGGGCGATGGGCTGGTTTGCCTCGGCGCATACACGGTCCGACCGGGCCTCTGAAGGGGCGGCGCAGCTGGTGGCGGCGATGGCGAAACACCCCGAGCTGGTCGCCGGGGAAACCCGCGCCTGCACCAACCTGATGCGCGCCATGGGCGGCCGGGTGGCGATCAAGACCGGGGCAGAGGCGGTGTTCGTCGCCATCCTGCCCGAGCAGCAGCTGGGCGTTGCGCTGAAGATCACCGATGGCGCAACCCGGGCCAGCGAATGCGCCATTGCGGCCATTCTGGTGGGGCTTGGCGTTCTGGAGGCGGATCACCCGGAAACTCGCAAATATCTGAATGCGCCGCTTCTGAACCGGCGTAATATCGATTGCGGCGCCATTCGTCCCGCTGCCGAACTGGCATTCTGACCCGCAAGGGCGGGCTCCCGCCCGTCGGTCAGCTTTTGAAAAGCCGCCCTCCCGGTGGGCGTGGCGCCGCGCGATGCGCGGCGCTGGGCCCAAGGCCGCCATGGGGTGACGGCCCCAGGGCCGTTGCACCTGTGGGCGCGGGAGAGGCCCGGACGCTATATGGCGCGCCTTCTCGTCGGCCCGGGGTTCTGCCTTTAGAGCATGTCGAAGATCAGTTTCATCGCCAGCGCCACCGAAGTCAGAACCAGCAGCGGTTTGATCAACCGAGCGCCAATCTTCTGCGCCAGCCCGGCGCCCAGCCGCGCCCCTGCGATCTGCGCAAGACCCATGGCCAGTCCGGTCATCCACCAGGGCGTCGCAACAAAGGCAAAGGCGACCAGCGCCCCGGCGTTCGAGGCGAGGTTCAGCAGCTTGGTATGGGCCGTCGCCTTGAGAATGCCGTAGCCCGCCAGCGACACGAAGGCGAGCATGTAGAAACTGCCCGCACCTGGTCCCAGCAGCCCATCGTAGGCTGCGCAGAGCGGCACCATGGTACCTGCGAACAAGGCAGGTGACAGGCGGCGCGCGCGGTCAATATCGCCAAGCCCCTTCTTGGTGGCAAAGAAGACCGCGATCCCGATCAGTAGCAGTGGCAGGATCATCCGGATCCACTCTGTCGGCAGAACCGAGACCAGAAGCGCCCCGGCGATCGCTGCGACAAAGGCGATCAGCGCTGATCCCCCCTGCCGACGCAGGTCCACATGGCCGCCGCGGGCATAGGACAGGGCGGCGGTGGCGGCGCCGAACAGGCCCTGAATTTTGTTGGTGGCCAGGGCTGTGACCGGGTTGGCTCCCGCGATCAGCAGCACGGGAACCGTGATCAGTCCGCCGCCCCCGGCGACGGCATCAATGAACCCGGCAAGAAACCCGGCTGTCATCAACAGCAGAAGGGTTTCGATCCCGACCTCAAAGCCGGGCAATAGGTCGAGCACGTCTATCAGGCCTGGAAATCGCTGCGGGCATAGCCCTGCACATAAAGCAGCGCAGTGAGATCCCCGTGATTGATCCGGATATCACATTCCGCCGCCACCGACGGCTTGGCGTGTAGCGCAACGCCTGCGCCCGCACGGCTGAGCATGCCAAGATCATTAGCACCATCCCCGACGGCGATCACCTCTGCCTCAGTCAGACCCAGCCGGGCGGTGATCTCTTCCAGCGCGTTGACCTTGGCCTCGCGTCCCAGGATCGGGCGGGCCACATCACCGGTCAGCGTGCCCTCTGCCGTCAGCAAGGTATTGGCGCGGTTTTCGTCAAAGCCCAGCTGGCCCGCGACCCGCGCGGTAAAGGCGGTGAACCCGCCCGAGACCAGCGCCGTATAGGCGCCGTTTGCCTTCATCGTGGCGACGAGCTCTGCCCCGCCCGGCATCAGGGTAATGCGGGTGTTCAGAACCTCGGTGATCATGCCTTCGGGCAGGCCTTTCAGCAGGCCAACCCGTTCGGTCAGGGCGCCTTCGAAATCAAGCTCGCCGTTCATCGCGCGGGCGGTGATGTCCTTTACCCGTTCCCCGACGCCAGCAACCTCTGCCAGCTCGTCGATGCATTCCTGCTGGATCATCGTGGAATCCATATCCGCCAGCAGCATGCGTTTGCGGCGTCCCTCGGTCGGCTGGATGACCAGATCAACGGCCATGTTCTGCAGGTCCTGCCAGACGTCCCATTGGTTATCCGGCAGTGTCTCCAGCACAAACTCGGCGGCCACGTCGGGGGCCAGCCACTGGGCCTCGCCGCCGCCCCAGGCATTGCGCAGGGACTCGACCAGGGTCGCCTCAAGGCAGGGCGCCGCAGGATTGCAAAGCAGGGTGACGGTATACATAGGCAGGCTCCGGAGCGGGGGAGAGACAGGAACAGGGTGAATTGCGGCATGTCATAGCGAGGCGGGATCGCCGGGGCCAGCCCCTGCGGCCAATCGCGCATGCCTGCATGTGCTGGGGGGTCAGATCTTGCCGTTCTGGGACATCAGCACTGCCAGCCAGCGGGTGGTCGGGATTTCCGCGAGGATGATCATCACCATCGCGGTCAGTGGCACCGCAAGAATGGCGCCGGTCATGCCCCAAAGCTCGGTCCAGAGCGCCAGCGCCAGAAGAACCGAGAACGGGCTGAGGTTGACCGAATGCCCAAGGTATTTCGGCTCAACGTAGTAACCGATGATCATCTGGGGCGTCATCAGCGTCACCAGCGCCAGCGCCGCGTGGCCGAAGGAGCCGAACTGGATCAGGCTGATGGTGACCGGAAAGAACACCGCGATGATCGAGCCGATATAGGGAATGTAATTGAGCAGCCCGATCAGGATCGCCCAGAAGGCCGGGTGGGCAATCCCCAGCATTAGAAGGATCGCATAGGACACCAGCCCCAGAATGACGTTCACCAGCGTCTTTGCTGCCAGATACCCGCCGATCTTGTCGTTGATCTTGCGGGCCAGCTCCAGTGTGCGCTCGGCATCTTCCGGCTCGCGCATCGCCATCAGGGTCTTTTCCGGCAGCCGGTCCAGTTCCGTCAGGATGAACACGGCGTATAGCGCGGCGCTGACGATCAGGGTGCCGCCGTTGCTGATGGTGGCAAGCATCGCGGGCATCAGCGTGGTGGCGTCGATCAGGTCCAGCAGGCTTTCGCCCAGGTTGGCCCAGCTGGGCACCTCGTCGACGCCGAGATAGGTCAGGAAATCGTGCTGCAGCTTATCGAGATTGGCGGCGTATTGCGGCAGGGCGGCAGAGATCGCCGTGGCGCTGGCCGTAATGAAGGAGGCCAGCACCATGAAGGCGGCAAGGACGGCCAGCAGCACCAGCAGCCGCCGCGCAGTACGGGGCAGTCGGCCGAACCCTGGCACATCGGCCAGAACCTCGGCGGCGGTGGTCAGGATGTAGACGGCGATCACGGCCACGAGGATCGGCAGCAGCACGGCCTGACCGGCGGTCAGCAGCCAGCCCACCATCAGCAGCAGCGCAAAGGAATAGGTCACCAGCGCCAGTTTGCTCATCCGCGAAATCCGATTCGAAACACCATGGAGACAGACAACAGCATCCCATACCTCGCCGCAATGACAGAGCCTGTACGGGGCGGATCGGGTGCCGATCCGGGGTGGAAAGTTTCCGAAAGGCGTCAGGAGGGGTCGCAATTGCGCGCCAGATCGCCGCAATCTGTCGTTTTGCGTATTGCGCGGCCGCGCGGCAGGCCTTAGCTCCGTCCGTGGGACACCCCTCCCCAACGAGGGGCATTTATCTGGAAGGATAGCATCAATGGCTAACCAGCAACCGGCTACGCGGCCGGCCAATCCGCGTTTTTCCTCGGGCCCCTGTGCCAAACCCCCCACATTCGATCTGACCAAACTCGCAGATGCGCCTCTGGGCCGCTCGCACCGTGCCGCTGTCGGCAAGGACAAGCTGAAGGCTGCCATCGAAGGCACCCGCGAAGTTCTGGGGATCCCCGCTGATTACAAGATCGGCATCGTGCCCGCATCGGACACCGGTGCCATGGAAATGGCCATGTGGAGCCTGCTGGGCGCCCGCGGCGTTGAGATGCTCGCCTGGGAAAGCTTCGGCTCCGGCTGGATCACCGATGTGGTCAAGCAGCTGAAACTGGATGCCGTCGCCAAGACCGCAGACTACGGCGAGATCGTCGATCTGGCCTCGGTCGATTTTGCCAATGACGTCGTCTTTACCTGGAACGGCACCACCTCGGGTGTTCGCGTCCCGAATGGCGACTGGATCCCGGCGGACCGCGAAGGTCTGACCCTTTGCGATGCCACCTCGGCTGCCTTTGCGCAGGATCTGCCTTGGGACAAGCTGGATGTGACCACCTTCTCTTGGCAAAAGGTGCTGGGCGGCGAAGCGGCCCACGGCATGCTGATCCTCTCCCCGCGCGCGGTTGAGCGCCTGGAAAGCTACACGCCCGCATGGCCGCTGCCGAAAATCTTCCGCCTGACCAAGGGCGGCAAGCTGATCGACGGTATCTTCTCCGGTGCGACCATCAACACGCCCTCTATGCTGGCGGTCGAAGACTACCTCTTCGCGCTGGACTGGGCGCGTTCGGTTGGCGGTCTTGAAGGGCTGCAGAACCGCGCCAATGCCAACACCAAGGCGGTTGCCGATTTTGTCGAACTGCACGACTGGATCGATTTCCTGGCCAAGGATCCGGCGACCCTGTCGAACACCTCGGTCTGCCTGAAGTTCACCGATGACCGCATCAAGGACGGCGCTGCCTTTGCCAAGGCCGTGGCCAAACGCCTGGAAGCGGAAAACATCGCGCTGGACATCGGCGCCTATCGTGACGCGCCTGCCGGTCTGCGGATCTGGTGCGGTGGCACGGTCGAAACCTCGGATATCGAGGCCATGCTGCCCTGGCTCGAATGGGCCTTTGAGGCCGAGATTGCCGCGCAAGGCTGATCAAGTGACTTCGCCCGGCGGCACCGCCGGGCAGCGCCCGACCCTCCTCCAGGAGGGCGCTTTGCACCCACCAGGGTCGGACGCTTCCCTCGTTCAAAATTGACGGCCTTTCCACAGGCCCCCGCACAAAGGACCACCAGACATGGCCCCCAAAGTACTCATTTCCGACAAACTCTCCGAAGCCGCCGTTCAGATCTTCCGTGATCGCGGCATCGAGGTCGACTTTCAGCCCGACCTTGGCAAGGACAAGGACAAGCTGGCCGAGGTGATCGGCAACTACGATGGTCTTGCCATCCGCTCGGCCACCAAGGTCACCGAGAAGATCCTCGAGAACGCCACCAACCTCAAGGTGATCGGCCGCGCCGGTATCGGCACCGACAACATCGACAAGGAAGCCGCGTCGAAAAAAGGCGTGATCGTGATGAACACGCCCTTTGGCAACATGATCACCACCGCCGAACACGCCATCGCGATGATGTTCGCCGTTGCTCGCCAGATCCCCGAAGCCTCCGCCTCTACCCACGCGGGCAAATGGGAAAAATCCAAGTTCATGGGTGTTGAACTCACCGGCAAGACCCTGGGCGTCATCGGTGCGGGCAACATCGGCGGCATCGTCTGTGACCGTGCCCGTGGCCTGAAGATGAAAGTCGTTGCCTATGACCCCTTCCTGGGTCAGGAGAAGGCCGACAAGATGGGTGTCGAAAAGGTCGAGCTGGACGAACTGCTGTCCCGCGCCGACTTCATCACCCTGCACGTGCCGCTGACCGATCAGACCAAGAATATCCTGTCGGCTGAAAACCTCGCCAAGACCAAGAAGGGCGTGCGGATCATCAACTGTGCCCGCGGTGGCCTGGTCGATGAAGAGGCACTGGCGGAAGCACTGAAATCCGGTCACGTTGCCGGTGCGGCCTTTGACGTCTTCTCGGAAGAGCCAGCCAAGGACAACGTGCTGTTCAATCTGCCCAACGTGGTCTGCACCCCGCACCTGGGCGCCGCCACCACCGAAGCGCAGGAAAACGTCGCCCTGCAGGTGGCCGAGCAGATGGCGAACTACCTCTTGACCGGCGCCGTCGAGAACGCCCTCAACATGCCCTCGGTGACGGCTGAAGAAGCCAAGGTCATGGGTCCCTGGATCAAGCTGTCCGAACATCTGGGCGCCTTCATCGGCCAGATGACCGATGACGAGCCGATCAAGGCGATCAACATCCTCTATGATGGCTGCGCGTCCGAGATGAACCTTGAGGCGCTGAACTGCTCGCTGATTGCCGGGATCATGAAGTCGATCAACCCGGATGTGAACATGGTCTCGGCCCCGATGATCGCCAAGGAGCGCGGCATCAAAGTCTCGACCACCAACCAGGAACAGTCCGGTGCCTTTGAAGGCTACGTGAAGGTGACGGTGGCGACCCCGACGCGTGAACGCTCCATCGCGGGCACCGTGTTCTCGGATGGCAAGCCGCGCTTCATCCAGATCAAGGGCATCAACATCGACGCCGAAGTGGGTGAGCACATGCTCTACACCACCAACAACGACGTGCCGGGCATCATCGGTACCCTGGGCAAGACCATGGGCGATCATGGCGTCAACATCGCGAACTTTACCCTGGGCCGCGCTGTGGCTGGCGGTGAAGCGATCGCGCTCTTGTATGTCGATGGTGTGGTCCCGGCCGAGGCGCGCGCCAAGCTGGCCGAAACCGGCCTGTTCAACCAGATCAAGCCGCTGCAGTTCGACGTCAAATAACCTGCCTTATGGCCTGAAATCGGAAAAGCCGCCCCTTCACCCGGGGCGGCTTTTTCATGTGCCCCTGCGCCGCGTGCCGCTTATTTCCGGATCGACCGCAGCACGACCACAAAAAACACTAACATCCCCGCCAGCGTCAGCACCGAGCCGAGCTTGGCCAGCATTTCATTGTGACTGGCAATGGCCATGGCAATGCCCGGCACGATCAGGCCCAGCCCTGCGGCAGACAGCGCAAAATGCAGCTTTGGCAGCAACCCCTGATCCGCGGCTGGCACCAGATGATAGTAAAAGCCGAAGATCGCAAAGCTGACCCAGCCGATCAGGTTGAGATGCCCATGCGCGGGCGACAGGACGTGATCGCCCGTCGCGGCCATCTGGATGCCCCAAACCATACCCCCAAGCGCCGCGCTGACCGCGACAATGAAAAATGCGGATGAAATACCTTTCATCTGATCGTCCCCCTTGAACTCACCAAAAACGCCTGCCGTATCATCCCATGCCCGCCTTGAATGGCGGATCGGTTGCGGCAGGTGGCGACAACTGTGACCGGTTTCCGGTTTTCGATCCACTTATTTTCCGCGCTGCGCCACCGGGCAGGTGGCGTCATTCGCGGCTAACCTTTGGCGCCCCACAGGCTGCCCCTTGTGATAGGGCGGCGCTTCGGCCATCTATTCCGTATCGCAGCCAAGGAGATGCCCATGCCCGCGCCGATCTACGCCATAGGAGACATTCACGGACAGCGCGAGATGCTGGAAGAGGCGCTGGAGCGGATCGCGGCGGATGGTGGTCCCGATGCTCAGGTGGTGTTTCTTGGCGATTACGTGGATCGTGGGCCGGATTGCCGGGGTGTCTTGGATCTGCTGATCGAAGGGCAGGCGGCGGGCAAGAACTGGACCTGCCTGATGGGCAACCACGACCGCATGTTCTCGATGTTCATGGAGGACTATCCCCGCAACGATGCCCGACTGCTGGTCGGCTATCACTGGCTGCACGAGAAGATCGGCGGGGTGCAGACGCTGGCCTCTTACGGGGTAGATGTTCCGGAACGGGCGCGTATCCACGAGGTGCACGAAGAAGCGCGCGCCGCCGTGCCGGAGCGCCACCGGGATTTTCTGGCGGCCCTGCCCAGCCACCATGAACAGGGCGAGCTGCTGTTCGTCCATGCGGGCATCCGTCCCGGCGTGCCGCTGCAGGCGCAGACCGAGGATGACAAGATCTGGATCCGGCATGAATTCCTCGACGACACCCGCCGACACCCCTGGCTGGTGGTGCATGGCCACACCCATGTCCCAAGCGCTGAGCATCGCGGCAACCGTGTAAATCTGGACAGCGGCGCAGGCTTTGGCCGCCCGCTGAGTGCTGCCGTCTTCGAAGGAAAGGACTGCTGGCTACTGAGCGATCAGGGGCGCAAAAGCATAGGCTCCGCCTAACCAAAAGAACCGCGTTTTTTACGCAGAATCCCAGCGCTTTTCGTCGCAAATCACAGAGAAGTGTGCTAATAGTGAACTGTGGCTGGACGCTGCTTTACGAGTTTTATTCTGTTTTTCTTCTCGGTTCTGGGATGACATGTTTTAGCGCCAGTCACGCCAATTTACCGCGCTTGACCAGATTGCAAACCGCCCCTTGATAGGGCGGTTTTTTGTTGTTTTATTGGGTATTGCGCATGATTTTGGGCGTTGTTCTGTCCGCGCCGTTTGGTCAGGTCCAGTCTAGAATCACCTTGCCGCACCGACCGGATTTCATGGTGGAAAATCCATCTTTGAACGAATCTATTCCGAATCGGTTTGTGATGATTTCCGAGATATCGAGGCCGTTCTGCAGCATGGCGATCATCTTGTACCATGTCTCGAAAATCTCGCGTCCGTAGACCCCTTTCAGGGTGATCGCCTTGAAGACGATACGGCTCCAGTCGACCGGGGATTTTCCGGGCGGAATGCCAAGAAGCGCGATCTTGCCGCCCATCACCAGTGCTTCGATCATCTGATCAAGCGCGGATTGGTTTCCTGACATCTCAAGCCCGACATCGAAACCCTGGGTCATGCCCAGTTCCGCGATGACGTCTTGCAAGTCTTCCTGAGCCACGTTCACGGCACGGACATCCGCGACCTTTTCGGCAAGGGCCAGCCGCGCTGGGTTCACATCGGTGATCGCCACATGGCGCGCACCAACGTGGCGGGCAACCGCTGCGGCCATGATGCCGATGGGTCCGGCGCCGGTGATCAGCACGTCCTCTCCCACCAGATCAAAGCTGAGCGCGGTGTGAACCGCATTACCCAGAGGGTCCAGAATCGCGCCGATGTCATCCGGGATTTCATCCGGCAAAGGCACCACGTTAAAGGCGGGCAGGCGCAGATACTCGGCAAAGGCACCCTGTTCGTTGACGCCGATGCCGCGGGTTTCGGGATCCAGATGGAACTTGCCAGCCCGCCACTGGCGCGAGTGATGGCCGATCAGATGCCCTTCGCCCGAGCAGCGTTGACCAATCTTCAGATCCGTCACGTTGCTGCCAAGCTCGACGATCTCCCCGGCGAACTCATGCCCGGTGATCAGCGGGACGGGCACAGTGCGTTGCGCCCAGTCGTCCCAGTTCCAGATATGCAGATCGGTGCCGCAGATGCCGGTCTTGTTGATCTTGATCAGCACATCATCCGCGCCGATCTCGGGCACCGGTGCGTCCACCATCCAGAGCCCCTCTTCGGGTCTGGATTTTTCCAGGGCCTTCATGGTGTTCGGTATCCTGTCAGGCCGTGTCATGAGATCACTCCCAGCGATTTGCCCACTTTGCCAAAGGCGGCAAGGGCGCGGGTCAGTTCTTCGCGTGTCAGGGCCGCGTTCATTTGGGTGCGGATACGCGCCTGGCCGCGCGGCACCACCGGGAAGAAGAAGCCAGAGACATAGACGCCTTCGTCAAAAAGCTGCGCCGCCATGTCCTGCGCCAACTGCGCCTCGCCCAGCATCACCGGCACAATGGGATGCTCGCCCGGCAATAGATCAAAGCCTAGGCTTTCCAGCCCCGCGCGCCAGAACCGGGTATTCTCGAACAGGCGCGCGCGCAGATCCGCGCCCTGTTCGACAAGGTTCAGCGCCTCGATCCCGGCAGCAACGATGGAGGGCGGCAGCGAATTGGAGAACAGATAGGGCCGCGCCCGCTGCCGCAGGAGGTCGATCACTGGCTGCGGCCCGGCGATATAACCGCCGATGGCCCCCCCAAGTGCTTTGCCCAAAGTTCCCGTCAGAATGTCCACATCGACACCGAAATGATCCGGCGTCCCGGCGCCATGCGGCCCCATGAACCCCGTGGCGTGGCAATCGTCCACCATCACCACGGCGTCGTATTTGTCCGCGAGCGCGCGGATCTCAGGCAGTTTGGCCAGGTAGCCATCCATCGAGAAGACGCCATCGGTGGCGATCATGATATGGCGTGCGCCATCCTCGCGGGCCTGTTTCAGCCAGGCCTCCAGATCATTCATGTCACTGTTGAGGTAGCGATAGCGTTTCGCTTTGCACAGGCGCACCCCGTCGATAATCGAGGCATGGTTGAGGCTGTCCGAGATGATGGCATCCTCGGGGCCGAGCAGGGGTTCGAACAGCCCGCCATTGGCATCAAAACAGGCGGCAAAGAGGATGGCGTCATCCTTGTTCAGGAACTTTGCCAGCTTCTGCTCCAGCTCGCGGTGGATGTCCTGGGTGCCGCAGATAAACCGGACCGAGGCCATACCGAACCCCTTGTCATCCATGACATTGCAGGCGGCGGAGATCAGATCGGGGTGATCCGCCAGTCCCAGATAGTTGTTGGCGCAGAGGTTGATGACCTCGCGGTCGCCCACCGTGATTTCGCCCCCCTGTGGGGAGGTGATCATTCGTTCCCGCTTGGTCAGACCTTCGGCTTCGATCGCGTCCAGGGTCTTGGCGATATCTGTCAAAAAGGCATTGGACATGGGGAATCTCCTTCTACGTCGGAAGTGTGTCTACCATAACGGATTTGATTCCCAAATAGGGGAAATTCTTAATGGCGGAAAAATATCCGTGAAACTGGAATTTTGGATTGAGATGGTATTGGAATCTAATGACCGGATGGCATCGATGTGCTCAGCGCCCGCCGTGGGGTGGGCAGGGGCGTGCCTGCCGCATGCGCGACAGGCCAACAGGATCGGCTCCGGATCGGGCTCAGCCGTTCTTGACGATCAGAAAGACCCGCGCAGCGCTATCTGGTGCGGTGATGTTGTGGGGGATATCGGCTGCATAGCGCGCGGTATCCCCTGTGTGCAGGCGCATCCGGGCGCTGCCAGATGTGACCGTGATATCGCCCTCCAGCACCGTCAGATGCTCGGCCGTTCCGCGCCCGTGCGGCTGGCTGTCCAGCGCGCCGCCCGCATCAAGCAGGATATCGTAAACCTCGTGCCCGCCTGCGTCCTCGGGCGGGGAGAGGATGCGGATCCGGCAGCCTTGCCCCATATTGTCGATGGTGGGCACATCACCGTCGCGCAGCACCTCGATCCGGTCCGCCTTGTCAGCGGCGTCTAGCAGCCCGGCAAAATCCACCTGCAAGGCGCGCGTCAGGTTCCATAAGGTGGCAATCGTGGGGCTGGATTCACCGCGCTCAATCTGGCTGACCATGGAACGCGAGACGCCCGACAGGTTCGCCACGGCTTCCAGGCTTAGGCCCTTGGCGCGGCGGGCCTCTTTCAGGCGCGATGGCAGCAATGTCAGGATATCGTCTGTGTTTTCCGGCATAACGGAACCGTGCGGTTTGCGTCTTGATTTGTCAATGACGGTACGTTTGACAAGACAGCGGATGCTGCATCTGCATAATGCGCGCAACTGACTCGTGAGGAGAGAAAAATGACCGATATCGTGATCCTGGACGGCGCCCGGACCGCCATTGGCACCTTTGGTGGCGCTTTGGCCAACACCGCCCCCATCGACCTGGCCACCGTGGCTTCCAAGGCGGCGCTGGAGCGTTCGGGCGTGGCCCCGGAACAGATCGGCCACGTGGTCTTTGGCCATGTGATCAACACTGAACCGCGCGATATGTACCTGTCCCGTGTCGCAGCAATGCAGGCAGGCATTCCCAACGGCACCCCGGCGATGAACGTGAACCGCCTGTGCGGATCGGGTGCGCAGGCCATCGTTTCGGGTATCCAGTCGCTGATGCTGGGGGATGCGGATTACGCCCTGACCGGCGGCGCCGAGAACATGTCGCGCAGCCCCTTCATCACGCCGTCGGCGCGCTGGGGTCAGAAGATGGGCGATGTGAAATCGCTGGACATGATGCTGGGCGCGTTGAGCTGCCCCTTTGGCACCGGCCACATGGGGGTCACGGCGGAAAACGTGGCGGATGAACACGGCGTCACCCGCGAACAGATGGATGAATTCGCGCTGACCAGCCAGACCCGCGCGGCGGCAGCGATCGAGGCGGGGCATTTTGCCAGCCAGATCGTGCCGGTTGAGGTCAAGGTCAAGCGCGACATGGTGCCGTTCGAGGTGGACGAACACCCCAAGGCGACTTCGATGGAGGCGCTGGCCGGTCTGCGTCCGGTGTTCCAGAAGGATGGCCGTGTAACTGCGGGCAACGCCTCGGGCATCAATGATGGTGCAGCGGCGCTGGTTCTGGCGCGGGCCGAGGCGGCTGAAAAAGCCGGTCTCACGCCCAAGGCGCGGGTCGTCGGATACGCCCATGCCGGTGTGCGCCCCGAGGTGATGGGCATCGGCCCGGTGCCCGCGGTGCAGAACTTGCTGAAGAAAACCGGTCTGAAGGCGAGCGATTTCGACGTGATCGAATCCAACGAAGCCTTTGCCGCGCAGGCGCTGGCGGTGAACAAGGAGCTGGGCCTTGATCCGGCCAAGGTGAACCCCAACGGCGGTGCCATCGCACTGGGCCACCCGGTTGGCGCCACCGGCGCGCTGATCACCATCAAGACGCTGTATGAACTGGAGCGCACTGGCGGCAAGCTGGGCCTCATCACCATGTGCATCGGCGGCGGTCAGGGCATCGCCCTGGCGATCGAACGTCTCTGATAAGCGATAACTGGCGCGTGTGGCAGGTCCACGCGCGCCGGGTTTCAGGGGGCAGACCTCCAACAGGAGGGCAAATCCGCGCGGGAGACCTTGTTCTTGCTTGCCGCGGTCAGCCTGCAAATACTGCTGTGCTGCTTTTGGTCGTTTCTGCTGATATTGATTTACCTCAACTACAAAACCATTTGGCGCGCCTAGTCTCCGAGTCCGGTGGACGCGATGGAGCGGTGTTTTGATAGGTGCACTTTCGAACAGTGTTTTGAGGGCTTTATCGATGTTCGCGGCGTCCCTCTGTGTCGGTTGTGACCAAGAGACCGCTGGCGCAGCGGGATTGACTGCGTCAAATGTTCTGGTCGCCCCTTTGGTCTACCCAGTAGCGGCTACAGCGCAGTTGTGTAGAAACCAAGAGAACACTGTTCAACCCGTTCTCGTCACGACTGGTGATGGAAAGGTTCTCTCGCCAAGTTTCGAAGGAACGCCTGAAGCTGAATTCCGGACTTCAAGAAGAACGGTTATTTGTTCAGGAGAGATCCCGTATTTTCGCGGAGCTGACGTCCACGATGGTTTTATCTCCTGCAGTGGCGGAAAAAGAGCGCAAGCGAAGCTTTTTTCTCACTACGGTAAGCAACTGGTTCTGGACATTGGTCCGGCGAATGTTGCTGTCAGGGAACTTAATAGACCTCAAGCCGCATATCCGATTTATGCGCTGGGGGAGGTCGAATTCCGTTGCAAAGGCAACTACTCCAGCTCATCTGGTCGCGCAGCGCCATTTATGGTCGGCTGCGGTTCTAGGTTCAGCGAGGGGGTGGGAGCCGTTTCGCTTCAGGCCAAGGACGGAAAGCGAAAACACTTGACGGTTTGGGTCGACGCCCCCCTCTGATTTTCGACCAGTTGCGGATTTTGGGCATCTTCACGGCCCTATGGTTTCGGCTTTTTGCGTGATTTGCCGGAGCCGACCGTGTTCAGAGAGCAAGCGCCAACAGCCCCACACAAAGACCACCTGCACCAGCCCCGATAATCGCCGGTGCAAGCCAGCCCCAGGAGCTGCGCGGGTGCGCCTCTGTGTCCTGAACCTGCGCGACAAGCGCTCGTTCCACCAGCGCGGGCAGGCGCGGGCCAAAGCGGGCCATCACCCGGGCCGTGCTGAGCAGATCCGACGCCACCGCGCGCGGGCCGATGGATTTCTTGATGTAATCCTCGACCACGGGGCGGGCGGCTTCCCAGATGTTGATATGCGGATCCAGCGAGCGGGCGACACCTTCAACAACGACCATGGTGCGTTGCAAAAGGATCAGCTCGGTCCGGGTTTCCATGCCAAACCGCTCGGTCACCTCGAAAAGATAATTCAGCAGGCGGCCCATGGAGATATGGCTGGCGTCCATGCCAAAGATCGGCTCCCCGACCGCGCGCAGGGCGCGGGCGAATTCATCCACGTCGCGGTCGGCGGGGACATAGCCGGCTTCGAAATGCACCTCGGCGACACGTTTGTAATCGCGCTTGATGAAGCCGAACAGGATCTCGGCGTAGACCCGGCGGGTGTATTCGTCGATATGCCCCATGATCCCGAAATCATAGGCGATGATATCGCCATTGGCGGCGACCTTTAGGTTGCCTTGGTGCATGTCGGCGTGGAAGAAGCCATCGCGCAGGGCGTGTTGCAGGAACAGGGTCAGCACCCGTGCGCCCAGTACCTGCCTGTCGTGGCCCGCCGCATCGATGGCGTCATTGTCACCCAGCGGCACACCATCGGCCCAACCCAGCGTCATCACCCGGCGCGCCGAGTGGTTCCATTGAACCGGCGGCAGGGTAAAGCCCTCGTCCTGTCCGGTGTTGGCGGCAAATTCCGAGGCGGCGGCGCTTTCCAGGCGCAGGTCCAGCTCACCCTGTACCACGCCATCGAAATGTTCGATCACATCCATGGGGCGCAGTCGCCGGGCGCCAGGGGCGAAAAGGTCGACGATGCGCGCTGCGAAATAGAAGGCGTCCACGTCTTTGCGGAAGGCGCGTTCAATGCCGGGGCGCAGCACCTTTACGGCGACGTATTCTCCGGTATCTGCCAGCCGTGCCCGATGTACCTGCGCGATTGATGCGGCGGCAATCGGCTCGCTGAACTCGGAAAATACCTCATCCACCGGTCGGCCCAGCTCTTTTGCCACTTCGGCCATCGCAACTTCGCGCGGGAAGGGGGGCAATTTGTCCTGTAGGACGCGAAGCTGCTGGGCCAGATCATCGCCCACCACATCGGGGCGGGTGGACAGGACCTGTCCGAACTTGATGTAGGCCGGTCCCAGCGCGGTCAGAGCGCGGGTCGCGGCGGGCATCTGTGGATCGCCCTTGTAGCCCAGCCATTTGAATGGCCAGCCAAGGGTATGCGCCAGGATGCGCAGCGGCTTTGGCGCTTCAAAGGCGTCCAGTACCACGTTCATGGCGCCGGTACGCTCCAACGTGGCGCCGGTGCGGATCAGGCGGATAATGTTGTGGGGACCGCGCATGGATCAGATCTTCCAGCCGGAGTGCAGCGCCGCGATGCCCAGGGACAGGTTGCGGTATTTGGCGTTTGCGAACCCGGCGTCCTTCACCATTTGCAGGAAGGTCTCTTGGTCGGGGAATTTGCGGATCGATTCGACCAGATACTGATAGCTGTCGTAGTCATTGGCGATCAGCTTGCCCATCCGGGGGATGACGTTGAAGCTGTATAGATCATAAAGCTTCTGCATGCCGTCATTCGGGAGCTGCGAGAATTCCAGCACCATCAGGCGGCCACCGGGTTTCAACACGCGGTAGGCTTCCTCCAGCGCCTTTTGCGGGCGGGTGACGTTCCGGATCCCGAAGGAAATCGTGTAGACGTCAAAGGTATTGTCCTTGAACGGTAGCGCCATGGCATCGCCTGTGACCCAATCCAAGCTGTCGGCCATCTGGGCGGCTTCTGCGCGCATTCGGCCTTCCTCCAGCATTGGCTGGGTCAGATCCAACACGGTGGAATGCCCGTGCCCGGCGCGTTTCAGGAAGCGGAAGGAAATGTCGCCGGTGCCGCCTGCCACGTCCAGAAGACGCTGACCGGGGCGCGGCGCCAGCCAGTCCATCATCGCATCCTTCCAGATGCGGTGGATGCCGACGCTCATCACGTCGTTCATCACGTCGTATTTCGAGGCAACAGAGTTGAAAACGCCCTGCACGCGGCCCGCCTTTTCCCGCTCGGGAACGGTTTCAAAGCCGAAATGGGTGGTGGTGTCGTTTGTATCGCTCATGCGGCTTGCCGTTTTCCTAGGTTCGTCCCAGTTATAGGGCGCTTGCGGTCGGGCACAATGCGGCCCATGCATCTAAAGTGTCAGGAGCGATGTAATGCCAGAATTGCCAGAGGTCGAGACGGTGCGCCAAGGTTTGGCGCCTGCAATGGAAGGCGCGGTGATCACGCGGGCTGCAGTGAACCGCCCGGATCTGCGCTGGCCCTTCCCCGATCGCATGGCGGAGAGGTTGACCGGAGCCCGAGTCAATGCACTGAGACGCCGGTCGAAATACATCCTGGCCGATCTCGATACGGGGGAAACCCTGCTGGTGCATCTGGGTATGTCGGGCCGCATGACGGTCTCGGGGGATCCGCTGGGGCGTTTCGTACATGAACATCCGCAGGCCCAGAAGCACGACCATGTAGTGCTGGACATGGACAATGGTGCGCGCATCACCTTCAACGACCCGCGCCGGTTTGGGGCGATGGATCTCTTGGAGACCTCCACGGCAGAGCAGCACAAGCTGCTGTCGGTGCTGGGGCCAGAGCCGCTTGGCAATGATTTCCACGAAGATCACCTGACCGCTGCCTTCAAAGGACGCAACACGCCGGTGAAATCGGCGCTTCTGGATCAGGGAATCATCGCCGGTCTGGGCAATATCTACGTCTGCGAAACGCTGTTCCGGGCCGGGATCTCGCCCAAAAGAAAGGCAGGGCAGATTGCCGCGCCGCGCGTGGCGGCGCTGGTGCCGATCATCCGCACCGTGTTGGAAGATGCCATTCGCGCCGGTGGCTCCTCGCTGAAAGACTTCCGGCAAGCCAATGGAGAACTTGGATATTTTCAGCATGCCTTTGATGTCTACGGCCGCGAGGGAGAGCCGTGTCGGCGGGAGGGATGCGGCGGAACCATTGCGAGAATCACCCAATCCGGGCGATCGTCTTTCTACTGTGGCAAGTGCCAAAGATAGCTTGAACGAGATATGTCTCGTGATAATGACTCGTTTCTGAACGGAACAATCGAAAGCGATACCCATGGCCTATGAGACGATCAACGTCGAAGTGAAGGACCACGTTTGCCTCATCAAGCTGAACCGACCCGAAGCGTTGAACGCGCTCAATCAAGAGCTGCTGACTGAACTCTGCGCCGCCCTGGAAGAGGCCGACGCCAGCGACAAGGTGCGCTGCATCGTTCTGACCGGTTCGGAAAAGGCATTTGCCGCAGGCGCCGACATCAAAGAGATGTCTTCGATGAGCTTCACCGAGGTGTTCTCGACCAATCTCTTTGCTTTTGTGAACGATCGCATCACGGCCGTCCGCAAGCCGATCATTGCCGCGGTATCCGGCTATGCGCTGGGCGGTGGCTGCGAACTGGCGATGCTCTGCGATTTCATCATCGCGGCAGATTCGGCCAAGTTCGGTCAGCCCGAAATCAACCTCGGCGTCATCGCCGGTATCGGCGGTACCCAGCGTCTGACGCGTTTCGTGGGCAAATCCAAATCCATGGACATGAACCTGACTGGTCGTTTCATGACCGCCGAAGAAGCTGAGCGCGCAGGTCTGGTGTCGCGCGTTGTACCGGGCAAGAAGCTGATCGAAGAAGCGATGGGCGCAGCCCAGAAGATCGCCGAGAAATCCCTGCTGACCGCGATGGCCGTCAAGGAAACCGTGAACCGCTCTTACGAGCTGCCGCTGAGCGAAGGCATGCTGTTCGAGCGCCGCGTCTTCCATTCGATGTTCGCCACCGAAGATCAGAAAGAAGGCATGGCAGCCTTCCTTGAAAAGCGCGAAGCGCAATTCCGCGACAAGTAAGCCAGCCGTACCGATATGAACGCGAAAGGGCAGGCGCGGCCTGCCCTTTCTTTTTGAAAACCGGCCTCGTGTCTATTGGCCTTGCCAAGGTTCGGCAGCCTCTGTATAGACCTCCGCCATACATGCGCGTGCAGCCCGCCTAGGCTAGAATCACACCGGTGGTCGGATCCGGGTTCGGCTGGCATTGCGTCTATTGAAAAACACGAACTCGATACAAAGGTCAGACACCATGGCAAATTCGCCCCAGGCAAAAAAACGCGCCCGTCAGAACGAAAAGCGTTTTGCTGTAAACAAAGCCCGTCGTTCGCGCATCCGTACCTTCCTGCGTAAAGTTGAAGAAGCAATCGCATCCGGCGACAAAGAGGCAGCAACCGCAGCTCTGCGCGCAGCCCAGCCCGAACTGATGCGCGGCGTGACCAAAGGCGTCTACCATAAGAACACCGCCTCGCGGAAAGTGTCCCGCCTGGCCGCCCGCGTCAAAGCGCTGGGTTAAATCTTAAGAAATCTGAAATCTGCCATTGGTGGGTTTTTTACGGAAGGCATCGCGATTTGCGGTGCCTTTCTTTTTTGATCGCTTCTTAAGCCAGTGCTGCAGGCGCGAGAGATTCTTTGCGGCCAAAGCACGAGTCAACATCATAGTTTCGTTGCCGCTTCCCCCCACAAATTGCTACCACTAATACAGCGATTCACTCGCTGGGGGACAGGCTGCTCGCGGTGATCTTAACGGGCATTAAGATCACTTCCAGGGCTCAGATATATTGCGGTCATGCCAGATCGCAGTGGTCTGATACCAGAGCCGTGCCAGATGATCTGGCACATGGTCTTGTTTCGATTTTGGTGCATATCGACTCAACGCGTGTTGTGCGGCGGTCGAAGGATTTTGTGTGTGTTTCAGGATCCGTACCGCCCGACATGGGTACTGCGTCTGGTCTGACCGGCACGCACCGAATGTCCTGTGTGTGAACGCGCCTCCGGACGGGGAGGCTTGATGAAACGATAGGTCGAAAATGGCCGCTGCTTTTGGGGACGCGTGAGGCGTAGCATGACGGAAGAAAAATGGGGACAGCTCAGACAACGATTGCTCAAGACAGTCGGTCAAAACAATTTCACCACCTGGATCGAGCCGCTTGAATTCAGTTCGGTCGATGAAGGCGTTGCGGTCTTTCATGTGCCGACGAACTTCATGGGGAACTATGTCAGCCAGAACTTTGCAGATCTGATTCTGCACGAGCTCAGCATGTCCGGTGAATCGGTACAGCGGCTTGCGTTTAAGGTGGCTGCCAACTCACCTGCCCGCCCGGTGCGGCAGACGGAACGGGCCGCTGAACCCTTTGCCGAAATGGCCGAGGCGAGTACTGTTCAGGCAGGCGCTGCTGCGCGGACCGAGGATGCGGCTGCGTCGTCTTCGTCATCGCGTGACGGGCTGGATGCCTTGCAGGCGGCACCGCTGGATCCGCGGTTCACCTTTGACAGCTTTGTTGTCGGCAAACCGAACGAACTGGCCCATGCCGCTGCGCGCCGCGTGGCCGAGGGCGGTCCGGTGACCTTCAATCCGCTGGTGCTCTATGGCGGTGTTGGCCTGGGTAAAACCCACCTGATGCACGCCATCGCCTGGGAGCTGAAAGAACAGAACCCGCAGCTGAACGTGCTCTACCTGTCGGCGGAACAGTTCATGTACCGTTTTGTGCAGGCGCTGCGCGAACGCAAGATGATGGACTTCAAACACCTGTTCCGCTCGGTCGACGTGCTGATGGTGGATGACGTGCAATTCATCGCGGGCAAGGATTCCACGCAGGAAGAATTCTTCCATACCTTCAATGCGCTGGTGGACCAGAACAAGCAGATCATCATTTCGGCGGACCGTGCCCCGGGTGAGATCAAGGATCTTGAGGACCGCGTGAAATCACGTCTGCAATGTGGTCTGGTGGTGGATCTGCACCCCACCGATTACGAACTGCGTCTCGGCATCCTTCAGACCAAGGTGCAGCAGCACCGCGAAACCTATCCGGGCCTTGAAATCGCTGATGGCGTGCTCGAATTCCTGGCGCATCGCATCTCGACCAACGTGCGTGTTCTCGAAGGCGCTCTGACCCGTCTCTTTGCCTTTGCCTCGCTCGTTGGGCGCGAGATCGACATGGATCTGACACAGGACTGTCTGGCCGATGTGCTGCGCGCCTCGGAGCGTAAAATCACCGTCGAAGAGATCCAGCGCAAGGTGTCGGAATACTACAACATCCGCATGTCGGACATCATCGGCCCCAAGCGCCTGCGTTCCTATGCGCGGCCGCGGCAAGTGGCGATGTATCTGTGCAAGCAGCTGACCAGCCGGTCGCTGCCGGAAATCGGCCGCCGTTTTGGCGGGCGTGACCACACAACCGTGATGCATGGTGTGAAACGGATTGAAGAGCTGAAGACGACCGACGGCCAGATCGCCGAAGACGTCGAAATGCTGCGCCGCTCTCTGGAGGCGTAAGCGCGATCCGACCGAGACGTGACAATGCGGCCCCGGAAATCCGGGGCCGTTTTTCCATGCAGGACCGGGATGCCATTTGTATGCCAGCGGGCAACGTTTGACGGTGTTCTGCGCCCTGCCGATCACAGGCCCCTTGACGCTGCCTCCTTTCCCTTGGAGAAGTCGATAAAAAGCCTTGTATGGCAGGGGTAAACCGCTAATTTGCTTATCCCGGCCACTGCCTGAGGCAAGACAAAAAGGACAAGGGACATGAAGATCAGCATCGAACGCGGCACGCTTCTCAAGGCTGTGGCCCAGGCACAATCGGTCGTAGAGCGGCGTAACACCATTCCGATCCTCGCCAATGTGCTGATCGAAGCCGAGGGCGATACCGCCCAGTTCCGCGCCACCGATCTGGACATCGAAGTGGTCGACAAGGCCCCCGCGCAGGTTGAGCGCGCCGGGGCGACCACCGTGGCTGCGACCACTCTGCATGAGATCGTGCGCAAACTGCCCGACGGCGCGCTGGTGACGTTGACGGCCGATGCCGCCACAGGCCGCCTGACGGTCGAGGCAGGCCGGTCGAACTTCTCGCTGGCGACCCTGCCGCGCGAAGATTTCCCGGTGATGGCATCGTCCGAGTATCATTCGAATTTTACCGCCAACGCGGCCATGCTGCGGCGCCTGTTCGACAAGTCGAAATTTGCGATTTCGACCGAAGAAACCCGCTACTACCTGAACGGCGTCTACATGCATGTGGCCGACAGCTCCGAAGGCGGCAAGGCACTGCGCTGCGTGGCGACCGATGGTCACCGTCTGGCGCGGATCGATGCGCCGCTGCCGATGGGCGCCGAGGATATGCCCGGCGTGATCGTGCCGCGTAAAACCGTGGGCGAACTGCGCAAGCTGCTGGACGATGACGAGATGGACATCGCCGTCTCCGTCTCCGAGACCAAGGTCCGCTTTGCCACACCGAACATCACTCTGACCTCCAAGGTGATCGACGGCACATTCCCGGATTACACCCGCGTCATTCCGGTGGGGAACACCCGCCGTCTGGAAGTGGACGCAGCCGAATTCGCCAAGGCGGTGGACCGGGTGGCCACCGTCTCTTCGGAACGCTCCCGCGCGGTCAAGCTGCAGCTGGAAGAAGATCGCCTGATCCTGTCGGTCAACGCGCCCGACAGTGGCGCCGCCGAGGAAGAGCTGGCGGTTGCCTACAGCGACGAGCGCCTGGAAATCGGCTTTAACGCCAAGTATCTCTTGGAGATCGCCAGCCAGGTGGACCGGGAAAACGCGGTGTTCCTGTTCAACTCTTCCGGCGATCCGACCCTGATGCGCGAAGGCAATGACGAAAGCGCGGTTTACGTCGTCATGCCGATGCGCGTCTGACGGCACGGATCCGGCGCTACGGACCCGGCATAGGGTTCTCACTATCAGGAAAGGGGCGCCCTAAGTGCTTGCCCTGACAGAGTTGACAATGTCTCACTTCCGCTCGCATTTGCGGGCGGAACTGCATTTGGATGGGCGGCCCGTGGCGCTGTTCGGGCCGAATGGGGCGGGCAAGACCAATATCCTTGAGGCGGTGTCGCTGTTTTCCCCGGGCCGCGGCCTGCGCCGCGCCAGCGCTGCGGAAATGACCCGCCGCCCCGAGGCGCTGGGGTGGAAACTGAAGGCGACCCTGCAGGCGCCGACGCAGTCCTACGAGGTGGAAACCTGGTCCGAAGGCGGCAATGCCCGTCAGGTCAGGATCGACAACAAGGCCTCCAACCAGATCGCACTGGGGCAGATCTGCCGGGTGGTCTGGCTGATCCCTGCTATGGACCGCCTGTGGATTGAAGCCGCCGAGGGCCGTCGCCGGTTTCTGGATCGCATCGTGCTCAGCTTTGACCCCTCCCATGCCGAGGCGACGCTGGCCTACGAAAAGGCGATGCGCGAACGCAACCGCCTGCTGAAAGACCAGAACCGCGATCCGGCCTGGTACCGGGTGTTGGAAACGCAGATGGCCGAGACCGGCCACCGCATCAGCGCCGCGCGGATTGCGGCGGTGTCGCTGCTGCAAGAGGCGCAGGCGGCCGCCGAAACCGCCTTTCCCGTGGCTGAACTGGAGCTGATCCAGACCGAAGGCACCATGCCCGCAAGCGCAGAGGACCTGCGCGAGGCGCTGGCCGAAAGCCGGTTCCGTGATCTGGCGGCGGGGCGCACGCTGGTCGGCCCCCATCGTACCGATCTGATCGGAACCTATGCGGCCAAGGGCGTACCGGCCCGCGATTGTTCCACCGGAGAGCAGAAGGCGCTGCTGGTCTCGCTGATTCTGGCCAATGCCCGTGCGCTTGCGGGGCGCGAAGGGGCGCCGCCGATCGTGTTGTTGGACGAGGTCGCAGCGCATCTGGACGCGGCCCGCCGCGCTGCGCTTTATGATGAGATCTGTGCGCTGGGGGCGCAGGCCTGGATGACGGGCACCGAGGCGGAGCTGTTCGCGGAAATGGGCACCCGCGCCCAGATGCTGGAAATCACCGAGGGCGAAGGCGGATCACAGGTAGAGGTGCGGTCATGACCCTGTCGATCTGGGATCTGGTGCTTTATGCGGGCGGGCTGTTCGTTCTGTTCCTCACCCCGGGTCCGGTCTGGCTGGCGCTGCTGGCGCGGGCGGTGTCCGGTGGGTTTCATGCCGCCTGGCCGCTGGCGCTGGGGGTGGCTTGTGGCGATATCCTGTGGCCGCTGGTGGCTGTTGCGGGCATGTCCTGGCTGGTGTCCGAGTTCGCTGGCATCATGACTGCCTTGCGCTGGGTCGCCTGCCTGATGTTCCTGTTCATGGGCATCACCCTTATCCGCCACGCGGGCGCGCGCATTCAGGAAAACAGCGCTTTGCTCCGCCCCGGCACCTGGGCTGGGTTCATGGCCGGGATTGCCGTTATTCTGGGCAATCCCAAGGCGATCCTGTTCTACATGGGGCTGCTGCCGGGGTTCTTTGATCTTTCCGCTGTCACGAAAGTGGATGTGGCAGTGATCGTGACGCTGTCCTTTCTGGTGCCGCTGATGGGCAACCTGATACTGGCGGCGCTGGTCCACCGGTTGCGGGCGCTGCTGTCCTCGCCATCAGCGCTGAAGAAGGTCAATCTGGTGTCCGGCGGCCTCTTGATCTGCGTCGGGCTGATCATTCCCTTTTCCTGACGCCTTGTTGGCCCCGGGTCAGGCCTGCGGCGCCAACCAGGCCTCCAGAAAGGGGCGCAGCGCGTCCAGCGGCGTCTGTTCGTTGGGGCTGGACATGCAGAACCAGATCGCGATCACCTGATTGAGAAAGGCCTGAATGCCTTCGGCCAGGAATTGCGCCGGGTAATCGTCGCGCACCAGTCCTGCCTGTTGCAGCTGCGCGATCCAATCGCCCCAGATGGCGATCTGGCGATAAAAGCCTTCGGTCACGACCTCATCCGTTTCGGTGCCGGTGGATCCTGAATAACGCAGCAGCAGATCAAAGATCACCCGGTCTCCGGCCACATACTCCAGCAGGGGTGCGATACGTTCCAGCAGGGCCTCGCGGCTGTCTGGAGCCCCCTTTTCCTCCATCTGGTCAAGATGGCGCATCACCTCGGCCCCGATCAGCACCGCGAGCAGTCCGTCCTTGTCTCGGAAGTGGGAAAACAGCGTGCCCTTGGCCACGCCTGCGCGGTTTACAACGTCTTCAACTTTGAGACCGCTGTAACCTTCGGTCGCAACAAGCTCGGCTGTGACCTCCAGCAGTTTGGCACGGGTTTCTAGTCGGCGTTTCTGGGGCTGTCGCGGCATCTGCGTCCTCATCAAGAAAATGTGACCCTGGTCAATTTAAATATTGACCAGGGTCATTTATTGAGTCAATAAACTGACCAAGGTCAATTTAGTTGTAGGAAGTGTCAGATGTCCACCAAGAAAATCATCGTCCTGAATGGTCACCCCGGTGAAACCTCGCTGTCGAAATCGCTGTGCGATACCTATGCCGCCTCGGCCAAGGCCAAGGGTCACGCGGTGCGCTATCACGATATCTCTGCTATGCAGTTCGACATGGATTACGGGCAGGGCGGTTATAAGAACCCCAAGCCGCTGGAGCCGGATCTGGAAGCCTTCCTTGCAGATCTGGAGTGGGCCGATCACGTGGTGGTGGCAACGCCGCTGTGGTGGGGTGCGATCCCGGCCAAGCTGAAAGGCGTCTTTGATCGCGCGCTACTGCCCGGTCGGACTTTCGACACGCGCAACCCGAACATGATGGGAGTTCCGGCACCGATGCTGACCGGCAAGACCGCCCGGGTGCTGCTGACATCGGATACGCCCCCACTGCTGCTGAGGCTGATTTACAGCAATGCGATCAAGAAAATCATCAGCCGTCAGATCCTTGGCTTTGTCGGTGTGAAGCCGACCCGGTTCTCCTCCTTTGCGCCTGCCACGGATGCCAAGGGCAAGAAGGTCGAGGGCTGGCTGCAAAAAGTCGCCGGTCTGGGGGCAAAAGCCGCTTGAATCCAAGAATAAAAGGGGCGCGTGCGCGTGACATTCCCCCCCGGACTGCGTATAAAATCTGAAAGCAAAAACAGGAACGCGCGAATGTCCGGAAACGAGCACGCCCCCGCCGAATACGGTGCGGATTCCATCAAAGTTCTCAAAGGCTTGGAGGCGGTTCGCAAACGCCCCGGCATGTATATCGGGGACACCGACGATGGATCGGGCCTGCACCATATGGTGTATGAGGTCGTCGACAATGGCATCGACGAGGCACTGGCGGGCCACGCGGACGCCGTGACGGTGAAAATTCACGCCGATTCCAGTGTTTCTGTCAGCGACAACGGGCGCGGCATTCCGGTGGATATCCACGCCGAAGAGGGCGTCTCGGCGGCCGAGGTCATCATGACCCAGCTGCACGCGGGCGGCAAATTCGACAGCAACTCCTACAAGGTCTCCGGCGGTCTGCACGGTGTTGGCGTTTCCGTTGTGAACGCCCTGTCCGACTGGCTGGAGCTGCGCATCTGGCGCAATGGCAAGGAACACATCGCGCGGTTCGAGCGCGGCGACACGGCCAAGCACCTTGAGGTCGTTGGCGACTGCGGTGACCGTACCGGCACCGAGGTCCGCTTCCTGGCGTCGACCGACACGTTCTCGAACCTCGAATACTCCTTTGAAACGCTGGAAAAGCGTCTGCGGGAACTTGCCTTCCTCAACTCTGGTGTGCGGATCATCCTGATCGATGAACGCCCGGCCGAGCGGCTTGAGACTGAGCTGTTCTACGAAGGCGGTGTGAAGGAATTCGTCAAGTACCTCGACCGGTCGAAAAGCCCGGTCATGGATGCCCCGATCTATATCGTAGGTGAAAAGGACGACATCGGCGTCGAAGTGGCGATGTGGTGGAACGACAGCTACCATGAAACCGTGCTGCCATTTACAAACAACATTCCACAGCGCGATGGCGGTACCCATGTGGCGGGCTTCCGCGGTGCGCTGACGCGGACCATCAACAACTACGCGCAGTCTTCCGGGATCGCCAAGAAGGAGAAGGTCTCTTTCACCGGTGACGACGCCCGCGAAGGTCTGACCTGTGTGTTGTCGGTCAAGGTGCCGGATCCCAAGTTCTCCTCTCAGACCAAAGACAAACTGGTCTCCTCCGAGGTGCGCCCGGTGGTGGAAAGCCTGGTGAACGAGAAACTGGCCGAGTGGTTCGAGGAAAACCCGACCCAGGCCAAGGAAATTGTCGGCAAGATCATCGAAGCCGCCCTGGCCCGCGAAGCCGCCCGCAAGGCGCGCGAGCTGACCCGGCGCAAGACGGCAATGGATGTGAACTTCCTCGCCGGCAAGCTGAAGGACTGTTCCGAGAAAGACCCCTCGAAAACCGAAGTCTTCCTCGTCGAGGGTGACTCCGCCGGGGGCTCTGCTCAGACGGGTCGTGACCGCCAGACGCAGGCAATCCTGCCCCTGCGCGGTAAGATTCTGAACGTGGAGCGCGCGCGCTTCGACCGGATGCTGGGAAGCCAGGAGATCGGTAACTTGGTGATGGCGCTGGGCACCGGTATTGGCCGGGATGAGTTCGACATCTCCAAACTGCGCTACCACAAGATCGTCATCATGACCGATGCGGACGTGGACGGCGCCCATATCCGGACGCTTCTGCTGACCTTCTTCTATCGCCAGATGCCTGAGCTGATCGAGGGCGGCTATCTCTATATCGCCCAGCCGCCGCTTTATAAGGTGGCCCGTGGCAAATCCGAGGTCTACCTGAAGGATCAGGCGGCGCTGGATGATTACCTGATCCATCAGGGCGTTGAAGGCGCGGTTCTGAAGCTGGGATCGGGCGAGGAAATCGTCGGGCAGGATCTGGCCCGCGTGGTGGATGAGGCGCGTCAGCTGCGCCGTGTCATCGATGCCTTCCCGACCCATTACCCTCGCCATATTCTGGAGCAGGCCGCCGTTGCAGGTGCCTTTGTTCCCGGCGCGGTGGATGCCGACCTGCAGGGCGTTGCCGACAGGGTTGCCAAGCGGCTCGACCTGATTGCGCTGGAGTATGAAAAGGGCTGGCAGGGCCGCATCACCCAGGATCACGGTATCCGTCTGGCCCGCATCCTGCGCGGCGTTGAGGAGGTCCGCACGCTGGATGGTCCGATGCTGCGTTCGGGTGAGGCGCGCAAGACCGGCAGCTTTACCCAAAGCTTGCAGGAGATCTACGGCCAGACCGCGACGCTGGTGCGCAAGGAGCGCAGCCAACTGATCCACGGTCCGCTGGAGCTGTTGAAGGCGATTCTGGAAGAGGGTGAAAAAGGCCTGTCGCTGCAGCGCTACAAGGGGCTGGGCGAGATGAACCCGGATCAGCTGTGGGAAACCACGCTGGACCCGGACGCCCGCACCCTGTTGCAGGTGCGCGTGGACGACATGGTCGAGGCCGACGATCTGTTCACCAAGCTGATGGGTGATGTGGTCGAACCGCGCCGCGAATTCATCCAGAAAAACGCGCTGAGCGTGGAAAACCTGGACTTCTGATCCACTGTAGGATCGCGCATATTCGTGCGCGCCCCCCCCATAAGTTTGCGCGATTTGCCCAAAGGTTTGCGCGGCGGCGCGGAGCGTCGCCCCTTTCGGTCGATCTATGCCTCTATGGGCGGAAGCGGAAGTTCGCTGCGCTGATCACGAACGGCGGCGAAGCGCAGATAGCGACCTTTGCAAAGTCGGCGGATCTGGCGACGTGGCGAGCGATCCATGCCGCAGGCGCACAAGGAAGAGCTGACCTTCGCCGCAGGCGCAGCCGCCGACCACTTCGAAAGGCGGGAACGCGGGACAAAGCGCTCTTTCGCTGCGATAGCTTCAATGACCGCTTTCGTGTTCTCCACCAGGTTTGTTAAAACGCGTTTATTTGTCAGTTGACCCGCGGTATGGGTTCAGCGCGACAGCCTCAGGGACACCATGCTTTTATACATTTTTTTGGGTTTTCTCATCGGCTTCACCCTTTCCCTACGCTTTGTCGGCAAGCCACGAAGAGAACTGATTTGGGGGATGGTACTGGGTGGCGTGCCTCTGGCGCTGCTGCTTGGGCCGGGTAACGCGCCTGTACAGGGCATCGGCTCAGCTCTGAACTTTGCTTTCTTTGCACTGGGGCCAGTCATGCTAGTTCCGTTTGTGGTCAGCAGTGCAGCGCTCGGTGTAGCTGGCGCTTCTGCTGTGCTGTGGATCGGGCAGGGGCGTGCAAGCTGGGTCGGTTGGGCCATGGGCACCGCAGTCGTCGGGATAGTTGCGGCGTTGACGCTGATGCCCGTTGCGCAGCATGAGATAGCCAAGCTCCAACTCGCCGAAGACCGCGATGCCCGCGCCAAGGCGATCATCCGTGCAAATTTCAAAGGCACATTGGCCGGACATCAAGTAGCTTTTCCAGCCAGCCCGCGCCTGCATGTGTTCCATAATTGCCGCCCTGGATACCTTGGGTGCTCCACCAACCTGACCAATCCCGTGAGCATTTTGACCAAACCGGATGAGGCGCTGCTAAATGAACGCCATGATCCGATCAGTTTTCGGATCATTAGTGTGTCATCGGTGGAGACAGAGTGCCGCCTCGGCGATTACTGTCTAACACAAGAGAAAATCGACCATTGGTGCGCTGAAATTCGTCCCGACCAAGCAGACGGCATCTGGTGCCGCGACATGCCACCGATGAATTTCTCTTTGCGAACAGATGCAACGCCCGGTCCGTCTGATCGCGACGAGCCTGAACTGTCCGCACGCTATGCTGCAACACCACTTGGGCCTGGGCGGGTCACGTGTTTCTACAGTCCCGATCCCACCGAGACTGACAGGCAAGGCGCAAGCTGCAAGCTCTTCTTTGATCTCGTAGATGGGGTCAAAGCGTCTATGTTCGCCCGCCGCGCGCAGATCATATCTGACGAGGCATCTTTGGCTGCAACCATTGCAATAATCCCCGAGTATTGGACAGCGCTGTTGGCCAGGCGTTAGCAGACATAAGTTCTTTCTGCAGCATCGGTCAAAGTGGGCTCGAAGCCGACCTTGGACGCAGCGCAGCGTCCATGTGATCAACGACCTGGGGCACCGCCATTCACGGCCCATACCTGTCGTTCATAGGAAAGTCAGTTTCTGCGCCGCGATTTCACCAAAGCGGACGTTTGACGAGGCCAAAATCAGTTATCCTGAGATCCCGGACCTTGTCTTTTCCCGATACCAAGCAGCGCGTCGGCCATTCGGTTCAAGGTACCGAAGTTCGAAGATGGAAACCTCATGGATGACCTGCCGCCAACTTCTGCATCCATACTTCTCAGGGGATACAGATGAGTGACGGCGAGAAATCCAGGCGCCTGCCTCCTCGACGGGCGCCCAGCCATCGACAGCCAACGCGTTCAATGCTTCACGCAACAGGCGCACGATACCTGCGTTTTGGATGTCGATCTCGCTGAGCGGAGCGACGCCATAGATGTACCATTCTTGCATGACCTCTGACTTCAAGGCTCCTGCGAGTGCCGTCCGTGACCGGACCATGGTTTCAGCCCAATCCCTCAGTTGCGCGAGATTTTGCTCGATGCGGCTGTACGCGTCAAGCAAGGCATCTTGGGCGGTGCGGCATCCCTCAGCACTCCATAGATCATGCTGGTCGATGAAGTGGTGTACGAGGTTGTTCCGCAGCAGTACCAGTTCTTTGAGATCGTTCTCGATCTTAGCATAATCCACCTGTGACACGCCAAGTCTTATCCGCATTGAGAACCAGTCCGAGTTTTTCGGAGAACTGGCATCTTCCGTTTCTATAAGATCCTCGTCAGCGGGGAAAATGTAGGAACCAAGGAGGTCACCAACCACGGCCCCGAGCGTCTTGCGGGCCGTGTTGTCGTTTCTTGCGTCCTGAGCTTTCGTCAAGTCCTCGGCTGACCCCGAGATTTTATGATAGGCCGCCATGGCTTTGAGTTGCCGCTCATACTGCTGTAACCGCAGCATGCACCGTCCCAGCAGTCTCTGAACCTCGCGCTGATGCGCCTGAACTTCTACGTCATCTGAACCCGTCATGCAGAAACCCGGTGGCTGTTTGCTCCCATCAAGCATTTCTCGGTCCGGGATGCTACACGGTCCGTCAAATCTTTCGGCAAACAATCGTTCTCAGATGCCAAAACGGCCCTTAGCTGCCGTCTGTGAGGTTTCGTAGCGCTGCGGCGCAGCCTTCGGCAAGCGGACCTTGAGATTTGAGTGAGTGTCATCGGGTTTGGTTTGAGGATCCTTCCGGATGGTGTAGCGACGGTTCCTTTGGCGGGGAGCGCAAACGATGGTTGATCGGATCGAAAAGATTGAGGATGGCGAGGTAACGAAAACTGCAGAGAAATATCCCCGAGACGGGGGACGTTTCTTTGAGTGCTTCGAGCCTGGCCAGACAATGAACCCGATTTGGCTGAACACGCTAGGGTCAGGATTCATAACCAGTAAATGACGGTTTCAGCGAGGGCGATGGCTGAGAGGAATACCTTGGGACAGCGGTCATAGCGTGTCGCTACACGCCGCCAATCCTTGAGCCTGCCGAACATGATCTCGATGCGGTTACGTCGTTTGTATCGGCGCTTGTCGTATTTGACCGGGGGCTTGCGTTGCTTTCTGCCGGGGATGCAGGCGCGTATCCCTTTGTCTTTCAACGCGTCCCTGAACCAGTCGGCGTCATAGCCACGATCCCCGAGCAACCAGTCGACCTTTGGCAGGCTGCTGAGCAGCGCCCGCGCGCCGATGTAGTCGCTGACCTGGCCGGCGGTGACGAACAGTTTGAGCGGCCGCCCTTGGCTATCGCAGATGGCATGCAGTTTGGTGTTCATGCCGCCCTTGGTCCGACCGATCAGGCGTCCACGCCCCCCTTTTTCGCGGCCATGCTGGTCGCAGTGCGATGTGCCTTCAAATAGGTCGCGTCGATCATCACGGTCTTTTCCTCGCCGTGTTCGGCCGCCAGGCCGACCATCATCTGCGCGAAGATGCCTTTTTCGCTCCAACGCTTCCATCGGCTGTACAGCGTCTTGTGCGGACCATATTCCCGCGGCGCATCCCGCCAGCGCAACCCATTACGATTGATGAAGATAATCCCACTCAACACCCGTCTGTCATCAATCCGTGGCTTGCCGTGTGACTTCGGGAAGAAAGGGGCAAGTTTGGCCATCTTCTCGTCGGTCAGCCAGTAAAGGTCGCTCATGTCACCGCTCCGTTTTCCGAGCCGTGAATCACGCAGCGCGTTGAAAATCAATGCATCCTGACCCTAAACATCAGGCGATGAAAACGCTGGGCGTTAAGGTTTTTAAAAACAACCTAAAGCAATATTCATTCAATCAATTAATCATCCTTAGGTTTAGTTTTATGTCGAATATTTCTTCAGCGTCCACCGCTTTGTCTTTGCTGACCAATCCGGTTGCCAAACCCGCAAACGGCTTGGCAAACCAGAACGATGCAGGCGTATCCATCCAAGCAAAGTCTGGTAACATCGTGTCGACCGGGTCCCCATCGACCTCTGCATCATCCATTACTTCAGAAATGGTATCTTTTGCTAAAGCTGCCCGTACTGAAGCGGACGGCCTGCGGGACGGATCGCTTAGCCCATTTGACACCAAAGTCCTGAAGCCGGTGCGATCAGCCCATGCGCCAGAAGACAGTCGTCTCTTGCAGGACGGAGTTTTTGTAGGATCAAAGGCCGCATCTGAGGGGGGTAATGTGGTGATCGTTGATGCCAACTTCCCTGATCGTAGATCGGCCACAGCCAACGCTTATCATGCAGGCACTGCCCTGTTAGAGCAGAGTCAGACCCTTGTGAGGTATGACGCCATGCTCAAGTCCTCGCAGGAAAAAGCGGCAACTCTACAAGCCCAGCTTGACGCAGGAACCGGCGATGTTGAGCAACTCGCTGCTCTATTGAGAGGCCACCAAGACAGTATCGGCAGCTTGACTGAAATGCGTGCAGAAGCACAGCTTCAGGTGGATCGTGCGACTGCCTCTTTGTCACGGATGTTCAGTTTCACGGGCCAGGCCATTGCGACCAGCGAAGACGGTAGTTCCCAAGTTGCCGGGTTTACGATTTCCCACGGCACTCAGGGCAAAATTATGGAGGTATCGGCTGACGGTGACATCACCATGTTCGACAAGTCCGGCAAAGCCTACACCCGAGAAGGTTTCGCCGCTGCGAAGCCTGATGGCGTGATTCCCGGAATTCACAACGATCTGGTCCGCGAAGCGGATGCAGCGCGACCACTGCCTGAACGGTTTGCCCAAGCTTTGGGGAGAGTTGGAGCGGGACCGAGTGGCGAAAGCCAGGTCGCAATTCAGCGCACGATAGCGGTCGACATTTCGGATCTCCTGAAAATTGACATACGGATTTGAAAAGGGCAACGAGGCCATATCACGGCTTGATGCTTGCATCCTGACTGGGCCAAAGTGCTTTTGGGGTCATGCTGGCAGTCATTTCTGGCAGTGGGCAGATCATGGCGGAAGCACTGCCTGTGAACAGGCATGCAAAATTGACCCCGTAGCGGGGTGATCGGCGTCCAAAAATGACCCCCTTACACTGATGTGGATGATGCCCCCGAGGTCATCGGGGAGCACAGTGTGGGATGTTGGTTGTGGAGACGATTGCGAAGATCCGTCGGGCGTATTTTCAGGACAAGAAGTCAATCAAGCAGATCTGCCGGGAACTACGGGTTTCGCGGAATACGGTGCGGAAGGTGATCCGATCCGGCGTGACGAAGATGACGTATGAACGCACGATCCAGCCTCAGCCGAGGATCGGGCCATGGAAAGGCATGCTCGACGAGATGCTGGCGGCCAACGCCCGAAAGCCCAAGCGCGAGCGGCTGACCCGCATCCGCATCTTCGAGGAACTCCGGGCCCAAGGATATGATGGCGGCTATGATGCGGTCCGGCGATACGCGGCCACGTGGTCCAAGGAGGAACAGGAGGCCTCGGCTGCCTATGTGCCGCTGATCTTCGACCCAGGCGAGGCCTACCAGTTCGACTGGAGCCACGAGATTGTGGTGATCGATGGAGCGACGACAACCGTGAAGGTGGCGCATGTCCGGCTTTGCCACAGCCGGATGTTGTTCGCCCGGGCCTACCCGCGCGAGACGCAGGAGATGGTCTTCGACGCCCACGACAAGGCCTTCGCCTTCTGCGGCGGAGCCTGCGCGCGGGGCATCTACGACAACATGAAGACCGCGGTGAACACGATCTTCGTCGGCCGCGAGCGCGCCTACAACCGCCGGTTCCAGCAGATGTGCGGGCACTACTTGGTCGACCCGGTCGCCTGCACACCTGCCTCTGGCTGGGAGAAGGGACAAGTCGAGAACCAGGTTGGGGTTGTCAGGCGACGGTTCTTCGTGCCCAGACCGAAGTTCAAGAGCTATGCCGAGCTCAACGCCTGGCTCGAGGACCGCTGTGTGGCTTGGGCCAAGTCCCATCCGCATCCGGAACTGCGTGACCGGACAATCTGGGAATTATTCGAGGAAGAGCGCGCGAGCCTGGTGCCCTATGTCGGGCTTTTCGACGGCTTCCATGCCGTGCCGGCGTCCGTGTCGAAGACCTGTCTCGTTCGCTTCGACAAGAACCGCTACTCTGTGGATGGCCGCGCTGTTGGTCGCCCTGTCGAGATCCGCGCCTATGCCGGGCGGGTCGAGTTCTGGCAGGACGGCAAGATCGTGGGGCAACATGCCCGGTCCTTCGGCCGCGACAAAGCCATCTACGACCCGCTGCACTACATTCCGGTGCTGGCCCGCAAACCCGGTGCCCTCAGGAACGGAGCGCCGTTCAAGGACTGGGAGTTGCCGCCCGCGATCAGGCGAGTGCAGCGCAAGCTTGGCAAGGTGCCGAATGGTGACCGCCAGATGGTTCAGATCCTGAGCATGATCCCAACCGACGGGCTGGATGCCGTGGATGCTGCCTGTGCCGAAGCCCTGAACGAAGGGGCCCCCGCCGCCTCAGTCGTCATCAACATCTTGGCCCGGCATCGTGAACCGCCGCCGCCGTTGACCATTGATACGCCGGACGCGTTGCGACTGACCTGCCAGCCCGTGGACGATTGCCAACGTTACGACAGCCTCAGGAGACCCAACCATGGAAAGATCGCAGGTGCTGGACGCGATGAGCCAGCTAAAACTCTACGGCATGAAGGCCGCCTACGATGAGATCATCACCGCTGCGGTGAAGAGGCAGCATGAACCGCAGCAGATCGTCGGTGACCTGCTGAACGCCGAGATCAGCGAGAAGCAGGCGCGCTCGATCAAATACCGGATGACCATCGCCAAGCTGCCTCTGGCGAAAGAGATCGACGAGTTCAGCTTCGAGGGCACGCCTGTCAACGAGACGCTGGTGCGCGACCTGACCGCCGGGATTTCCTTGAACAGCAGCGCAATGTTGTGCTCATCGGCGGCACCGGGACCGGCAAATCCCACCTTGCTGTGAGCATCGCTCGGGCGTGCATCCGGCGAGGCAAACGAGGACGGTTCTTCAACGACGTGGACTTGGTGAACAAGCTTGATGCCGAAGCTCGTGCTGATCGGCAGGGGCGCACGGCTGACCTGCTGTACCGCCTCGACTTCTTAATCCTTGACGAGCTTGGCTACCTTCCTTTCGCGCAGACCGGCGGCCAGTTGCTGTTCCACCTCATCAGTCGTCTCTACGAGCGCACCTCGGTCATCGTGACTACCAATCTCGACTTCGGTGAATGGCCCTCCGTCTTTGGCGACGCCAAGATGACCACTGCGCTCCTCGACCGCCTTACCCACCATTGTGAGATCGTCGAAACCGGCAATGAGAGCTGGCGCTTCAAGACCAGGGAATAATCCAAGCCTCCCTGGCCCGATACGGCTGCGCTGTGTGGTGGCTACACCGCATCGGGCCAGCTACCCGAGGGCACAGCAGGGGGTCATTTTTGCACGCCGATAGAGGGTCAAGATTGCGTGCCGATTGACACGTTGACGGCGAGCGGCACGCGGGAAGCGCAACATTATGGGCAAATCGCGCAAGACTTTGGGCGGATAGTGCGCAAACTATTGGGCCTGAACCGACGATTTTCTTCAACGATCAAAAGCGGAATGCGCACGGTTACGCGGTGTCCTACATCCACAGAATTGCGTTCCGTCAGCCGGTCTATATGTCGGCTGACGAAGCCCGCGTGTCGCGGGGTGGGCGATCAGCTGATTTCGAGCAACTGGTTTGTCGCCTTTTCGATGCTCAGCTGCTGGGCAATCCAAGCCGCAAACATCTTGATCAGCTCCAGATCGCTGCTCTCAAAGGGCGTGCGCGGTTCTGATGAGGTGAAGTTGACCGTGCCGAACCGTTCGCCATCGACCACCAACGGTACCCCGATATAGGTTTCAAGAACAAACAGACTGTAACAGGGGTGGGGTGCGTCTCCGACCTCTTGAGCTGAGCTGCAGGCAATCGGGCCATTGGCCTCCATCGCGCGTGCGCAGCAGCAATCGGCGATCTTGAACCGGCTGCCGCGTTCGATTTCCGCGATCTGGGAATAGCTGTAGAGCACGGTGTAGTCTTCGCCGTGAACCCAGCTAACTAAAGCCGAATCCGTTTGAAAATGGGCGCAACCCATTTTGAGAATTTCACGGATCTTTTCATTGGTCTCAAGCTCTTGATCCGAAGAAACCTGATAGAGCCTGGCGAGCAATTCGTCAAAAGCGCGCGGTTTTGAAATGTCGCGGGTAATACCGAAATACCCCAGAACGACGCCACGGGAATCGCGAATTGGGCCACCTGTTGTTTCGCCTAAAAAGGTTTTTCCATTTGATCGCAAATAGTTGCTTTCGTAATTATGTTGCTCTGCGGATCCGGATGGATTGAAATGTGCCGCGCCGGCGGACAGGTAGCCTTCTTCAGTGGGGTAAAGAATGGCGGTGCTGTGGCCGACCATCTGATCGATGGTGTGGCCAAACATACTCAACGCGGCATTGTTGGCCCAGACGATGCGGCGGTTTTCATCCGCTACGATGACGGCTTCGGGCAGGTCGCGGAACAGGCTGGGGATCGATACTTTTCCAAGTTTAATATTGGCCGCTTCCTCTGGACGGTGCAGCAGCTCGGCTGAGCAATTGATCATCGAAATCACCTCATCTCAACATTTCTAAAATTGACTGTGCAAAATGGCACAAGCACCAGCGATCGAGCTTTGAAATACGCAAGCCTTGATAGGAGTCGCTGGCTACAATTAAATAAAATGAAAAAGTCGTGAAGAGAATGCAAGATTAAAATTCCACCAAGAGCGGTATCGTGGAGGAAACTATTCTGCTTTAAGGCTTATTTCTGAAGGTTTACAGAACGGTCCACCTTAAAGGGCAATCGTGCCCAGATGATCCGCCCCGCGCGCCCGGGCCAGTTGCATTTGCTTCTGCCGCTCCCGGAACCGGGCTTTGTCGGCCTCGCTGGTCTCATTGATGCACATATGACAGGAGACCCCGGCCTCGTACTCGGGGCGCGACTTGTCCTCGGGCAGCAGCGGGCGACGACAGCCGTGGCACAGCTCATGCGGACCTTCCTTCAGCCCGTGCCCGACAGAGACACGGTTGTCGAAGACAAAGCACTCCCCCTGCCAGCTGCTGTCCTGTTCCGGAACCTCTTCCAGATAACGCAGGATGCCGCCTTTGAGGTGGTAGACATCCTCTACGCCCTGACCCAGCAGGAAATTGGTGGACTTCTCGCAGCGGATCCCGCCGGTGCAGAACATCGCAACCCGCTTGTTGTGGAAACGGTCCTTGTTGGCCTCCCACCAAGCGGGGAATTCCCGGAAACTGCTGGTTTCGGGGTCGATCGCGCCTTCGAAAGTGCCAATCGCCACCTCGTAGTCATTGCGGGTGTCGATCACCACCACATCGTCCGAGCGAATCAGATCGTTCCAGTCTTCCGGCTCGACGTAGTTTCCGACGCGGGCCTTGGGGTCCACATCGGGCTGGCCCATGGTCACGATCTCTTTTTTCAGACGGACTTTCATCCGTCCAAAGGGCGCATCGGTGGCGGTCGCTTCTTTCCACTCCAGATTGCTGCATCCGGGCAGGGCGCGGATATGCGCCAGCACGGCATCGATCCCGGCGCGCGGGCCGGCAATTGTGCCGTTGATCCCCTCACGCGCCAGCAACAGAGAGCCTTTGACCTCCTGTCCGAGGCAGAGATCCAGCAACGGCCCCCGCAAAGCGTCGGGGTCGGAAAAGCGGGTGAAGTGATACAGGGCAGCGATGGTGTACATAGCCAGCCCTTTACACCAGAGTCCGAAAATCCTGCAAGACAGGCTGTCGTGACGGCCCGGCTTTTCAGCGTGGTAATTGGTCGCGTTGCCGATCAGGCAGCATGTCGGAATGCTTCGCCCCGCAGTGGGCGCGGGGATTGACGCAACAGATGCTGCGCCCTACGCCTTGTGAAACGAGACAGGATAGTTTCATGCCCAGTGCTTTGATCGTTATAGATGTTCAGAATGACTTTTGCTCTGGTGGTGCGCTTGCAGTGGCCGGCGGCGAAGAGGTCACCGCCCCGATCAACGCCATGATGGATCGCTATGATGCGGTCATCCTGACCCAGGACTGGCACCCGGCGGGACACTCCTCCTTTGCCTCCAGCCATCCCGGAGAATCTGCCTTTGGCGTGGTCGAGATGCCTTATGGACCGCAGGTTCTGTGGCCCGATCACTGTGTGCAGGGTACCCCCGGCGCTGCCTTTCACAAGGATCTGCGGCAGGACGGGGATCTGATCATCCGTAAAGGGTTTCGTGCGGCAGTGGACAGCTATTCGGCCTTTTTCGAGAACGACAAGACCACGCCGACCGGGCTTGAAGGATACCTGCGCAATCGGGACTTGATGGATCTGACGCTGGTAGGCCTGGCAACGGATTTCTGCGTTGCCTTCTCGGCGCTGGATGCCGCGCGGCTGGGATTTGATGTCCGGGTTGATCTCTCGGCCTGCCGTGCCATCGATCTGGAGGGATCGCTCAATACAGCCTTGAAGGACATGCAGGAGGCGGGTGTCCATTTGGGCCAGGGACCTGCTTAGTGTTTCTTAAAGGGAGTTTCGTTAATTCAAAGAGCGGATTGACACGCGCAAGGATAGACGATGAATGAGCAGCGCATGTCTGGTAATGGACCGCTGACAAGCCACTACCAGAAGTATAGCTCGGCCGGCTTGTTTGATCGCTATTCCAGAGGGCGCATCAAGGGTTTCAAGTCGCGCCTTGTGTTTGCGGTGCTGGTGTCCCTTGCGCTGGCCTATCTCATCTTGCCTGTTGTCGCTCTTCTCAGCTTTCTGGCGTCGATGCTCCCCGACCTTTTGGACTGCTGGTATCTGCATCAGGCCCGTAATCGCCTGCGCCGAGATGCCGCCGCTGAAAAACGGGTGCGGAGCGTCAGTTCCGTGACGGCAGCCCTTCACGGGATTGGCGTTGCGATCGCTGCCACGGCGCCGCTCTGGTCCGTTTATGTGGATGCAGGGTCGCCGGAGTTTTCGGAACGGCATGACCAGCTGTTTTCCATTGCCCTGCTGACCAGCGCGGCGATCAACGCAGGCTTGCTGTTTCCCTTCCACCGGATCGCGGTTTTCTTCCGTCTGGCGATCTATACGGCGACACCTATCCTTATACTTATCGTGCGGGGGCCGGTGCTGCGCGGTAGCAGCACGGACACGCAGCTTCATTTCGCCGGGCTTTTGGTATTCTTTGGCTCGCTGATTTGGCTGCTGACCTTTACCACGCGCGGTTTCCACCGCACCCGCAGCAGCCTGCTGGCCCAGGCCCTTCAGCGGCAGGAGTTGGAGACCGCCTATCAGCGCCTTTATGCGCAGCAACTTGAGACCCAGCGGCTGGCGCTGGTGGCCCGTCACGCCAATGACAGTGTCATGCTGATGGACAAGACCGGCAATATCATCTGGGTCAACGATGCCTTCACGCGGATCACGGGATGGCGCGCGGAAGAGGCGATCGGCCGTCAGCCCGGTGATCTTCTGAACCACCCGGACACCGACCCGGCGAGCCTTGACGTCATTGTCGAAGGGCGCAAGAGGGAGGAGCCCTTCAGGGTACAGGTGCTGAACCAGCGGCGGGACGGGAAAACGCTTTGGCTGGAGACCAATCAGGTGCCGATGCGGGACGATACCGGCGCCGTCACCACCTATATCGCGGTAGAACGCGATATCACCGAGTCCAAGGAATACGCCGCCAAGCTGGAAAAGGCCCGCCTCGCCGCCGAGGAAGGCGCGCGGGCAAAATCCGAATTCCTTGCCACCATGAGCCACGAAATCCGCACCCCCATGAACGGGGTGATCGGCATGGCGCAGCTGCTCGAAGACACCGACCTGGATGAAGATCAGAAGCTCTATGCGGATACCATCCTTAGCTCGGCCCGGACGTTGCTGGATTTGATCAACGATGTCCTTGACCTGTCCAAGCTGAACTCGGGCGAGGTGTCCCTTGATGCCGTGGATTTCAATGCCCGCCGCTGCTGTGAAAACACCATCCGCCTGCTGAAGTCGCAGGCCGATGCCAAGGGGTTGAAGCTGGTCTTTGAGTGCGATGATACCGTTCCGGCGTTGCTGAATGGCGATGACCGCAAGCTTGGCCAGATCCTGACCAATCTGGTTGGCAACGCCATCAAGTTCACCGAGACCGGCCAGGTCAAGGTCACGCTGATGGCGGAAAACAGCGACAGCGGCCGGGACATCACCATTCATGTCGCCGACACCGGGATCGGGATCAGCAAGGACATGCTGAGCAAGATCTTTGAACGGTTCTCGCAGGCAGACGCCGCCATCAGCCGCCGCTTTGGCGGCACCGGTCTGGGGCTTGCCATCTCGCGTCGCCTCGCAGTGGCCATGGGCGGGGAAATCACCGTCGCATCTGAGCCGGGGCAGGGATCCTGTTTCACGGTGCGCCTGCCCTTCCAGGAAGCGAAAGATCCTGCCGCCGCTGCCCAGCAGGCCTGTGGCGCCTCCGTTGTAGACGAAGAGGTGCCCGCGGCGCTGAACGGATTGCGCCTGCTGGTGGCGGAGGACAACAAGGTCAATCAGATCCTGGTCCAGAAGTTCCTCAAGGATTTCCCGGTGCAGATCGAACTGGCCGAGGATGGCGCCAGAGCGCTGGAACTGACCCAGTCTTTTCAGCCCGATATCATCCTGATGGATATGAGCATGCCGGTCATGGACGGTCTCGAAGCGACCCGGGCAATCCGGGCGTTGCAGATCCGCCAGCCGGTGATCATCGCCCTGACGGCCAACGCCTTTGACACCGACAAGGCCGATTGCCTGGCGGCGGGCATGGACGAATTCCTCACCAAACCGATCAACCGCAAACAATTGATCGATGTCCTGCTGACCCACGGGGGCCACAGACACAACCTGCGCGCAGGCTGATTTCCTTGCTCCGGGCGTGGGCCTGCCCTATCACGTTGTGAAACAACGGAGCGAGGCCGCCGGTGGATATTGCAACCCGCGTCTACAATCACAAATGGAAGATCGATCCGATCATCCGGTCATTGATTGATACTGATTTTTACAAGCTGCTGATGTGCCAGTCGGTGTTCCGCAGCAAGCCGGACACCCAGGTCACCTTTTCGCTGATCAATCGGTCGTCGCAGGTGCCGCTGGCCCGGCTCATCGACGAGGGCGAGCTGCGCGAACAGTTGGATCACATCCGGTCGCTGTCGCTGTCCCGCGGCGAAAGCACCTTCCTGCGCGGCAACACCTTCTACGGCAAACGCCAGATGTTCCGCCCCGATTTCATGGAGTGGTTCGAAGGCCTGCGTCTGCCGCCCTATCATCTGGAGCGCAAGGGTGATCAGTACGAGCTGACCTTCGAAGGCAAATGGCACGAGGTCATGCTGTGGGAGATCCCGGCGTTGGCGGTGCTGATGGAGCTGCGTTCGCGCGCGGTTCTGAACGACATGGGCCGGTTCGAATTGCAGGTCCTTTATGCCCGCGCCATGACCCGCGTGTGGGAAAAGATCGAAGCCCTGCGCAAGATCGACGGGCTGTCGATTGCCGATTTCGGCACCCGGCGGCGGCACGGCTTCCTGTGGCAGGACTGGTGTGTGCAGGCGATGATGGAGGGGCTGGGACCGAAGTTCACCGGGACCTCAAATTGCCTCATCGCCATGCGTCGCGAGGTTGAGGCGATCGGCACCAATGCGCATGAGCTGCCGATGGTCTATTCCGCCCTCGCCGAAACGGATGAGGATCTGGCCCGCGCGCCCTATGATGTGCTGTCGGATTGGCATGATGAACACGACGGCAACCTGCGCATCATCCTGCCCGACACCTATGGCACCAAGGGGTTCCTGGAGCACGCGCCGGACTGGCTGGCGGGTTGGACCGGGATCCGCATCGACAGCGGCGATCCCGCTGCGGGCGCCGAGGTCGCGATCAAATGGTGGCAGGACCGCGGGGAGGATCCGAAACAGAAACGGGTGATCTTTTCGGATGGGCTCGACGTGGACAAGATCGCCGAGCTGCACGCGCAGTTCGCGGGCCGGGTCAAGGTGTCCTTCGGCTGGGGCACCTTGCTGACCAATGATTTCCGGGGGCTGGTGCCGGATGACGCGCTGGCGCCGTTCTCTCTGGTCTGCAAGGCGGTCAGCGCCAATGGTCGCCCCACGGTGAAACTGTCGGACAATCCCGAAAAGGCGATGGGACCGGCGGATGAAGTCGCCCGTTACAAGCGGGTATTCGGCGTGGGCGAACAGGAACGCATCGACGTCATCGTCTGAAGCGCTTCTAACGGAGGCGGTGGCTCCCGCGCGGAAGGCTCGCATGGAGCATGCAAGTCTTCCCCTTGGGCCCCGCAGGCCGCGCCGAAGGCGCGGCCTGCGGCCTCGCGATGCGCAAAGCGCAGCGCAAAACCTCTTCTGTTGGGCTGTGTCAGCCGTGATAGGCAGCGACGGTTTTCAGCTGGGAGAAGCCATAAAGCGCTTCAAAGCCTTTCTCTCGGCCATGGCCGGATTTGCCGACACCGCCAAAGGGCAGCTCCACACCGCCCCCGGCACCATAGTTGTTGAGGAAGACCTGACCCGCGCGCAGCTTCTTTGCCAGCCGCATCTGGCGGGCGCCATCGCTGCTCCAGACGCTGGCCACGAGGCCGTAGTCGGTAGAATTTGCGATCTCTACGGCTTCCTCTTCGGTGTCAAAGGGGATCATCACCTGCACCGGGCCAAAGATTTCCTCCCACGCCAGCGGGTGATCGGCGGGCACATCGGCAAACAGGGTCGGGCGCACATAGGCACCGTCCTTGGGCGCGCCGTCGACGATCACCCCCTGCGCGGCCACGGTCAGATCCGCGCCCTTGGCCAGGAAGCCTTCGACGATTTCCTTCTGCCGGGCCGAGATCAGCGGCCCCAGACGCAGGTCTTCGGGGGCCGGTCCTACGGTCAGCTCTGCATAGGCGGCTGACATGCGGGTCTTGACCTCTTCATAGACGCCGCGCTGCACCAGAATGCGCGAGGAGGCAGAACAGGTCTGGCCGGCGTTCTGAATGCCCGCGTTCACCAGAAACGGCAACGCTGCATCCAGATCAGCATCGTCAAACACCAGCTGCGGGGATTTCCCGCCAAGCTCCAGCGTCACCGGCACCACGTTCTTGCCTGCGGCCTGCTGCACCAGGGCGCCGGTGGCCACCGAGCCGGTGAAAGAGATATGATGCACGCCTAGATGCGCGGTGAGAGCCGCGCCGGCTTCGGCGCCCAGTCCCGGCACCACGTTCAGCGCCCCGTCGGGCAGGCCCGCATCCAGCGCCAGCTGGGCAAAGGCCAGCGCGGTCAGGCAGGCTTCCTCGGCCGGTTTCAGAACGCAGGCATTGCCCATCGCCAGCGCTGCGCCAACCGAGCGGCCGATGATCTGCATCGGGTAGTTCCAGGGCACGATATGGCCGGTGACCCCATGCGGTTCGCGCAGCGTATAGACGGTGTAGCCGTCCAGATAGGGAATGGTCTCCCCGTGTACCTTGTCCGCAGCGCCGCCGTAGAATTCGCAGTAGCGCGCCAGCGCCACCGCATCGGCACGGGCCTGGGTCAGGGGTTTGCCGACATCCATTGCTTCCAGCGCCGCCAACTCATCCACCCGCTCCAGCACCAGCTGGCCGATGCGGCACAGGATACGGCCACGCTCCAATGCGGGCATCTGGCCCCAACCGCTGTCTAGCGCCGCTTCGGCAGCCCGCACGGCGGCGTCGATGTCCTCGGCGCCGCCACGGGCGATCCGGCACAGTTCGTTGCCGTTCGACGGATTGATCAACGGCAGGGTCTCCCCGCTTGCCGAGGCCTGCCAGCTGCCGCCGATCAGGCAGAAACTGGGATCGAACCAGATATTGTTTTTTTCAGTCATGAGTGGGTCCTGTAATCTGGAAGGAATAGCTTTTGCTTTGCAACTCGGTAAAGGGTGCGCCCTCGCGCAGCTCGGTAACCCCGGGCAGGACGCTCAGACAGGTGCCCCAGAAGGCCAGGGCCGACGGGGACTGGGCCGAAATGCCCATCCGCCAGCGCCCCGGAAACTCCTGAAACAGGATCTGTGCAGCCACCCGGCCAAAGCCATGGCGGCGATGCGGGGCAAAGATCGAAAACTCGGACAGCTCGCGCCGGTCGTCGGGCAGGTTCAGAACCAGGGCAAAGCCGATGCGCTTCCCGGCATTCAGCACCCAGAAGGCGGTGACATCCTTGCGGTGCAGCATCTGCCGTGCCCTGTCGCCCGGGTCGATCCGGGCCTGGCTTGCGGTTTCTTCGAAATACCCCGCCAGAACACTGGTCAGAACCGCATGCTCCTTTGGCAGAATCAGGGACAGTGTCAGGCTCATGCCGCTCCCTGCGTCAGGTCGGGCAGAACAGGGGCGGCGGCAATCAGGGCCTGCGTATAGGGATGCCGGGGCGCCGACAGCACCTCTTCGGTGGCGCCTTCCTCGACGATCTGGCCTTTCTGCATCACCAGGCAGCGATCGGTGATTGTGCGCACCACCGAAAGATCGTGACTGATGAACAGGTAGGTGAGCTCATAGGCCTCACACAGCTCGGCCAGCAGGTCGAGGATTTGCGCACGGACAGAGACATCAAGGGCCGAAACCGCTTCGTCGAACAGGATCAGCTCGGGCCGGGTGATCAGAGCGCGGGCAATGGCGATGCGCTGGCGCTGACCGCCGGAGAACTGGTGAATGTATTTGTTCGCATCCTGCGGCCCCAGGCCGACGGCGGTCAGGGTCTCCGCGATCAGATCGGTGCGGGCGCTGCCGGTGGGGGCATTGGGCTGGCTGTAGAAGGGTTCGGTGATCAGCCGGTCGACCCGGTGACGCGGGTTGAAGCTGCCAAAGGGATCCTGAAACACCACCTGCATCTTACGGCGCGCCTCGGCCGCGTGACCGGTCGAAATCGGTTTCCCATCGAGTAGGATTTCACCACTCTGAAGTGGCTCCAGCCCCAGAATCGCCCGTGTCAGGGTCGATTTCCCGCAGCCTGACTCGCCGACAAGGCCCAGCCGCTCGCCGCGGTTGAGGGTAAAGGTGACCTCGTTCACGGCGCGGAAATGCTGCTGCGGGACAAAGGGTGATTTGCGCGGCAGGCGGTAGTCACGTACGGCGCCCTTGACCTCCAGCAGCGGTTTCGGTTCCGGCGCCTTTGGCAGGGTGACCTGATGCGAGGAGGCGGCGAAGAGCATCCGCGTATAGGGGTGGCTCATGTTGTGCAGCAGCCAATCGGTTTCCCCGGTTTCGACCACTTCGCCGTGGCGCATGACGACGATCCGGTTGGCCAGATCCGCCACCACGGCCAGATCATGGGTAATGATCAGCAGCCCCATGCCGAATTCCTGCACCAGATCCTTCAGCAGGTCTAGGATCTGGGCCTGAGTGGTCACGTCCAGCGCAGTTGTCGGTTCATCTGCGATCAGCAGTTTCGGGCGCAGGGCGATGGCCATGGCGATGACGACCCGCTGGCGCTGACCTCCGGACAGCTCGTGCGGGAAGCGGCTGAGCGGGAAGCGATCCGCAGGCAGGCCGACCCGGTCGAGCATGTCGCGGGCGCGTTGTTCGGCCTCTTGTTTCGTCATGGCGCCGTGGATCAGGATGGTCTCCATCACCTGATCGCCAATCGTCCTGACCGGGTTGAGCGCGGTCATAGGCTCCTGAAAGACCATGCCAATAGATTGACCGCGTAGGGCACACATCTGCGCTTCGCTTTGCCGGGTCAGATCGGTGTCTTCCAGCAGGATCTGCCCCTGGATTGTGGTCCGCTCGGGCAGCAGTTGCATGACGGAAAAGGCGGTCATGGATTTGCCGGAGCCGCTTTCGCCGGTGACGGCGACGATCTCTCCGGCAGCGACCGAAAGGGTCACGTTCTTCAGGATCGGGTGGCTGCCGATGGAGAGCGATAGGTCGGTGATATTCAGCAGGCTCACGTCTGGCGTCCTTCCATAAGATCACACCAAGGGGAGCGCCCGAGCCTGGGTGGGCGCAATGCGCCCTCCCGGGGGGAGGGGCGGGCGCAGCCCGGCTGTGCCGGGCACATGGCCATTGCGGAGATGTGGGAAAGCGGTGTCATGTGCGGGCCTCCCGCAGTTTGGGGTCCAGCCAGTCGCGCAGCCCGTCGCCCATCAGGTTGAGGCCAAGCACGGTCAGCACGATGGCCGATCCGGGAATGATGGCCAGATGCGGGGCAAAGCTGACCATGGTCTGCGCATCCGCCAGCATGCGTCCCCAACTGGGGGTCGGCGGCTGCGCGCCAAGGCCGACATAGCTGAGGCCCGCTTCGGCCAGAATGCCAAGGCTGAACTGGATGGTGCCCTGCACGATCAGCAGGTTCGCAACGTTGGGCAGGATATGCTCGGCTGAAATCCGCGCTGCGCCTTTGCCCGCGACCTGCGCCGCGAGAATGAACTCCCGTTGCCAGAGCGACAGGGCCGCCCCCCGTGTGATGCGGGCGAAGACCGGGATGTTGAAAATGCCAATGGCGATGATTGCATTGATGGCGCCGGGGCCAAAGATGGCGGTGATCAGGATCGCGATCACCAGCGACGGAAAGGCAAAGACCAGATCATTCCCGCGCATGATCAGCTCGTCCAGAACAGAGCCCTTGCGCGCCGCCGCCGTTAGCCCCAGCGGAATGCCGATGGCCATGCCGATACCGACGGCCACCAGCGCCACCGCCAGTGAGGTGCGCGCGCCCACCATGATCATCGAAAAGATGTCGCGTCCGAAGTGATCGGTACCCAGCCAGTGCACGGCGTTCGGCCGTTGCAACTTGTCCGGGATGGCCATCGCCGTGTGGTCAAAGGGCGTCCAGACGAACGACAGCAGCGCCGCCAGCAGCACCAGCGAGGACAGGAATATGCCAAGGAACAGACTGCGGCTCATGTACGGCTCCTTAGCCGGGGATCGACCAGCGCATAGGCCAGATCGACCAGAAAGTTCACGGTGATCACGGCAAAGACCAGAAGCATCACCACCGATTCCACCACGATCAGATCGCGGGAGGAAATCGCCTGGAACACCAGCCGTCCAAGGCCGGGCAGGTAGAACACCTGTTCGATGATGATCGCCCCGGCCAGCAGAAAGGAAAACTGCAGACCGATGATGGTCAGCACCGGGATCATCGCGTTGCGCAGCCCGTGCCGCCACAGCGCCTGCCTGCGGGTCAGACCCTTGGCGCGAGCGGTGCGCATGAAGTCCTCCCCCAGAATATCCAGCAGGGCAGACCGCATCACCCGCGCCAAAATCGCCGCTTGTGGCAGGGCCAGCGCGATGGCGGGCAGGGTCAGGGATTTCATCCCGGCCCAGATGCCGTTTTCCCAGCCGCCAAAGCCCCCGGCGCTGAACCAGCGCAGGTTGATGGCAAAGACCAGCACCAGCAGCATCGCAAACCAGAAGTTCGGAATGGCGACACCCAGCTGGGTCGCCCCCATCACCGCCATGTCTCCGGGTTTCCCACGCCGTGCAGCAGCATAGATCCCGGCGGGAAAGGCGATCAGCGTCGACAGCGCCAGCGCATAAAGCGCCAGCGGCAGCGATACCCACAGTCGGTCGGCGATCATCTCGGCCACCGGGGTGCGGTAGGTATAAGAGGTGCCGAAATCGCCGGTCAGCATGCCGCCGATCCAGGTCAGGTAGCGGTGCAGCTTCGATTCATCGAGCCCCAGCTCACTTCGCAGGGCCGCCACGGTGTCAGGCTGGGCGTTGATGCCCAGCATGAAGGACGCCGGATCGCCGGGCGCGATTTCGATCACCGCGAAGATCACGATAGAGGCCACAGCCAGGCTGAGGCACAACGAAAGCAGTCGTTTGAAAGAATATTGTATCATTGTGACACAGGCTAGAATCAGCAGAGGGATCGGTCCAGAGCAAGCAGCGCAGAGGGTGAAACTGGCGCTATTATTTTTGTGATCTGGCCGTGAAAAATCGCCATTTCGGTCATCTTTTGTGCGGCTAACGCGCAGCCGTCGTGAAGCGTGCGGAATCCGAGCTAAGCAGCAGACATCAAAGCCATTTTTTCTTCAGGGCATTCACGATTCGATATGCGAATCCGTCTGGTCCGAGCCGCTGGCTGACGGAGAGGTGAAAGTACGGTGCGGGCATGAAAAAGGGCGCGCCGCAGCGCGCCCTTTGTTGGGGTAGATTGGCAGGGCTTATTCGGCCCAGCTGACAGCAGTCAGGTCGGTCGCCTGTGTCGGCGCATTGGCCCAAAGACCCTGAAGATCAGCCTTTGCCACGCTGAGAGAAGCCAGCTGGAACAGGTAGCCGTTGACGTAGTCGTTGGCGATGATCTTTTGCGCCTGCTGCAGCATCGCGGTCCGCTGATCGGGATCGGTGGTGCCGTTCAGGTCGGTCATTAGCTGCTGGAAGTCTGGATTGTCATACTGGAAGTAGTATTCCGGGCGGGCATAGATCCCGATGTCCATCGGCTCGGTATGGCTGACGATGGTCAGGCCAAAGTTCTTGCCGCGGAAGACGGTTTCCAGCCACTGCGCCCATTCGACGTTGATGATCTCGGCCCTGATGCCGACATTTGCCAGCTGGGCGGCGATGATCTCACCGCCACGGCGGGCATAAGAGGGTGGCGGCAGGTGCAGGGTGGTTTCAAATCCGTCCGGTAGACCGGCCTCGGCCAGCAGCGCCTTGGCCTTTTCCGGATCAAAGGCGGACTGACCGGTCAGATCCACATAGGCCGGGTTGTGCGGCGCAAAATGGGTGCCGATCGGGGTGCCGTAGCCGAACATGGCGCCATCGATGATGGCCTGACGGTCGATGGCATGGGCCAGCGCCTCGCGCACCTTCACATTGTCAAAGGGCGCTTGCTTGTTGTTGGTCGACAGGATGGTTTCCCCCTCGGTCGAACCGACCAGAACCTGGAACCGCGGATCGGCGTCGAACTGCGGCAGGTTCTCGGGCGCGGGGAAGCCGGAAAAAGCATCCACATCCTCGGCCATCACGGCTGCAAAGGCGGCGGTGGGATCCGAGATGAACTTGAAGGTGGCCTTGTCCAGTTTCGCGGGGGTGCCCCAGTAATCGGCGTTCTTTTCCAGATCGATGCGGTCGCCCTGCACCCAGCCTGCGAATTTGAAGGCACCGGTGCCCATCGGCGCGGTCTTGATGTCCTCGATGCTTTCCGGCGCCACGATCACGGCATCGCCCCAGGCCAGATTGAACAGCAGGCTGCCGTTGGGCTGGCTCAGCGTGACTTTGACGGTCATTGGATCAACCACGGTGACATCTGCGATGTCCGAGAACAGCGCCTTTTGCGCATTTGTGCTGTCTTCGGCGCGGGCGCGGTCCAGGCTGAATTTCACGTCTTCAGCGTCCATGGCGGTGCCGTCATGGAAGGTGACGCCGTCGTGCAGGTGGAATGTATAGGTCAGACCGTCCTCGGAAATGTCCCAGCTTTTGGCGAGACCCGGCACAACCGAGCCATCCCCCATGAAGCGGGTCAGACCTTCGAAGACGTTGGAATAAAGGACCTGATCGATGGCCCCGGCAGCGGCGCTGGTCGGGTCCAGATGCGGCGGTTCCAGCTGCAGACCGATGGTGACGCTGTCTTTGGCCCAGGCGGCTGCGGTGCTCAGCGCCAGCGCGGAACCGGCGGCAAAGAGGATGGATCTGAATGTCACTTTGAAACTCCCTGATGTTGGAAACACGCCCTTGTTGGCGGGCTTGCCAGAAGTCTGTCCTGATTTTGCAGTGTTAATCAAGAGCCTGTCGCGTTTTGGCGTTGCGGCAGAAAGAGACTAGGGGGGAGACATTTCGCGCACTGGATGCTGCGGGTGCGAAATGATACCCCTCCGCAACCCAAAACCAACGTGGGAAGAAGATGAGCGCGAACCTCCAGACCAGGGCCATCACGGCCGAAGATATCCGCGCCCGAAAGGGCCAGGATCCCATCGTCAGCCTGACAGCCTATACCACCCCGATGGCGGGGCTGATGGATGACACATGCGATTTCGTTCTGGTGGGGGACAGTGTCGGAATGGTGCTGCATGGGCTGCCCTCGACTCTGGGCGTCACCATGGAGATGATGATCCTGCACGGTCAGGCGGTGGCGCGGGGGCTGAAACGGGCGCTGATGGTGATCGACATGCCTTTTGGCAGCTACGAGGAGGGCCCGGCACAGGCCTTTGGCAATGCGGCGCGGCTGATGCGCGAAACCGGTGCTGGCGCGGTCAAGCTGGAAGGCGGGGTCGAGATGGCCGAGACCATCCGGTTTCTTGCCAAACGCGGCATCCCGGTGATGGCGCATATCGGTCTGACGCCGCAGTCGGTCAACACGCTGGGCGGTTACAAGGTGCAGGGCCGCAATGAGCAGGCAGAGGCGGTGATTGCCGATGCCCACGCCGTGGCCGAGGCTGGCGCCTTTGCCGTGGTGCTGGAAAAGGTGCCGCAGGCCCTGGCCGATCAGATCACCGCAGAGATCGTCATTCCGACTATTGGTATCGGTGCCTCGGCAGGCTGCGACGGGCAGGTTCTGGTGCTGGATGACATGCTGGGCATGTTCGCCGCCTTCAAACCGAAGTTTGTCAAACGCTATGCTGATCTTGGCCCCATGGCCGAGGCCGCGATCAAGGAATACGCGACCGAGGTGCGCAGCCGTAGCTTCCCGGCGGCTGAACATGTTTTCGCGGATGCGGCGCCCGGCGCCAAGAAGGGCTGACCAAAACGATGACTGCTCCTATTTTGCGCCGCCTTGCGGATCTTCGCGAACAACATGCCACCTGGATCCGCGCTGGTGAACTCGTCGGTGTCGTGCCCACGATGGGCGCCCTGCACGCCGGTCACCTGTCGCTGGTCGAGGCGGCCAAGGCAGCCTGCGACCGGGTCATCGTGACCATTTTCGTGAACCCGAGGCAATTCAACAGCCCCGAGGATCTGGCCAAATACCCGCGCACCGAACAGGCGGACGCCGAAAAACTCGCGCCGTTCGATGTCGATGTGGTCTATGTACCGGACCCCGATCAGATCTATCCCGATGGCTATGCCACCTCGGTCTCGGTCGAAGGTATCACAGACGTTCTGGAGGGCACCTTCCGGCCCGGACATTTCGATGGTGTCGCCACCGTTGTGGCCAAGCTTTTTCTGCAGACCGGCGCCCACAAGGCGTTTTTCGGCGAAAAGGATTTCCAGCAGCTGATGGTGGTGCGCCGCATGGCGCGGGATCTCGATATCCCGATCGAAGTCGTAGGCTGCCCCACCGTACGCGAAGACTCTGGTCTGGCGATGTCCTCGCGCAATATGCGCCTGTCGGCGGAGGCTTTGGACAAGGCCGGTCGGCTTTATCCCATCATGACGGGCTGCGCGGATCGACTGGCTGCCGGGGAAACCTTCGACCAGATCGAGCCAGAGGCGCGCGCCGCCCTGCAGGCCGCGGGTTTTGGTGAGGTCGAATATCTGGACCTGCGCTGCGCTGACACTCTGGCACCGCTGCAAACCCCAACCCGGCCCGCGCGGCTCCTGGTGGCGGCATGGCTCGATGGGGTGCGGCTGATCGACAATATCGCGGTTCCGCAACTAAGTGATTAGTCGGGTCTGGTCGCGCTAACACTTTTGCGTCTAAAGTCTGCCCTCAGAAGACAGGAGAGAGGGCAGGAGATGAGTTTTATTCTGGCGATCGACCAGGGCACGACCTCGACGCGGGCGATTTTGTTCGACGGGGAGATGCAGGTCGCCCATACCGCGCAGCAGGAGTTCCCGCAGTATTTCCCGCAGGCGGGATGGGTGGAACACGACCCCGAGGAGATCTGGTCCTCTACGCTGGAGGTCTGCCGCCGGGTGATCGCGGAACAGGGCATTTCGGCATCTGATATCACCGCCATCGGCATCACCAATCAGCGCGAAACCACGGTGGTCTGGGATCGGGAAACCGGCCAGGCCATCCACAAGGCCATCGTCTGGCAGGACCGCCGCACCTCGGCGATCTGCGAAGAGCTGCGTACCGCCGGGCATGGCGATCTGGTACACAAGACGACGGGTCTGCTGCTCGATCCCTATTTTTCCGGCACCAAGGTCAAGTGGATCCTCGACAGCGTGCCCGGCGCCCGCAGCCGCGCGGCCGAGGGCAAGCTGATGTTCGGCACCGTGGACAGTTTCCTGATCTGGCGGTTGACCGGCGGCGCCGCCCATGTGACCGATGCCACCAATGCTGCGCGCACGCTGATGTATGACATCCGCAAAGGTGGCTGGAGCGCCGAGATCAGCGAGGTTCTGGATGTGCCGATGCAGATGCTGCCCGAAGTGAAAGATTGCGCCGCAGACTTCGGCATCGCTGCGGCCGAGCATTTCGGCGCTGAAATCCCGATCCTCGGCGTGGCGGGGGATCAGCAGGCGGCCACCATCGGTCAGGCCTGTTTCCAGCCCGGCATGATGAAATCTACCTATGGCACCGGTTGTTTTGCATTGCTCAATACCGGCGCGACACCGGTTGAATCCCGCAACCGGATGCTGACCACCATCGCCTATCAGTTGGATGGCCAGCCGACCTATGCGCTGGAAGGATCGATCTTTATCGCAGGTGCGGCAGTGCAATGGCTGCGCGACGGGCTCGGCATCATCGGATCGGCGCAGGAAACCGGCGGTCTGGCAGCCTCGGCAGACCCCGGGCAGGACGTGATCCTGGTGCCGGCCTTCACTGGCCTCGGCGCGCCCTATTGGGAACCGGATTGCCGCGGTGGCATGTTTGGTCTCACCCGCAATTCCGGCCCGGCGGAATTCGCCCGTGCCGCATTGCAAAGCGTCGCCTATCAGACCCGCGATCTGTGGGAGGCGATGCGCGCCGACTGGCAGGAGGCCGCCGAAGATAGCGTCACCCTGCGCGTCGATGGCGGGATGAGCGCCAGCGACTGGACCATGCAAAGCCTGTCGGACATCCTCGGCGCCCCGGTCGACCGGCCGGTAATGCAGGAAACCACGGCGCTGGGCGCGGCCTGGCTGGCGGGCATGAAGGCCGGTATTTATCCCGACCAGAGCGGCTTTGCCGCAACCTGGGCCCGGGATCGCCAGTTCACACCCGCGATGGAGGCGGACCAGAGAGAGGCCGCCTACGGTCGCTGGAAACGGGCGGTGCAGGCGGTGATCGGCGTCTGATCCTGCGGGTCAAACCCGCGCCGATTCGGGTCAAGGGCCGCTCGAGCGGCCCCGCCGCAGGCGGGGGCACCCTTGAGGCGACTCGGCGCAGTCCCAAACTGGAACAGGCGCTTTCAGGGCAGACCTGCCCCTGAAACGCTTCTCAGCAAAACCTGTCGCGGCGCACATCGTGCGCCGCCGGGCCCAACGCAGACCGCGTCATCTTTGATGACACGGGAAAGCGGCGGGAGCGCCCCTGTAGCAGCCGAGGTGGTTCAGTCCAGCTGAGCGCCTTCGGCTATCGTGCGGGGGCGGGCGTTCAGCTCTTCGATGCTGAAGCCGGCGATGGATTTGTACTTCGCCGCATGGGCGGCCAGATCCTCCATGGGGATCACATCCTCGACGGTCTCGAAATCGCCACCGCAGAGATCCTCGACCATCTGCAGCACCGCATCCGGGCCGCCGGCGCTGCGGTTGGCGAGGCCGACGTTGGTGGTCAGCGGGCGCACCGCCGCCTCATAGGCTTCCAGCGCGGCAGGGGTCAGCCCGTGTCGCAGCAGTTCGGCGCCGATCAGGCGGGCATCAAGAATGGCCTGGCTCGCCCCATTCGAGCCGACAGGATAGGTCGGATGTGCCGCATCGCCCATCAACGTCACTGATCCGTCGGTCCATTTCGGCAACGGATCGCGGTCCACCATCGGGTATTCATAAACCACATCAGCGCCGCGGATCAGGCCGGGTACGTCGATCCAGTCGAATGTCCAGTCCTCGAAATCGCCGACGAAATCCTCGATATCCGCCGCGCGGTTCCAGTCTTCCTTCTTCCAGGCAGCACTCGGATCAAAGCTTTTCTCGGCAATCCAGTTGATCGTTGCCAGACCGTCGTTGCCGGGGTCCGAAATCGGATAGGCCACCATGCGCAGGGCGTTGTGGCCGATCATCACCATGGCGCCGCCACCGCTCCAGACCGGGGCCTGCGTCGTGGCGCGCCACAGGATCCGGCCGTTCCAGATCGGCTCGCCTTCGTTCGGGTACATCTGTTTGCGCAGGGCCGAGTGGATGCCGTCGGCCGCAATCAGCAACCGTCCGTCGAGACGCCGCCCATCGTCGAGCAAAAGCACGGCGCCCTCGGGTGTGGTTTCAAAGCCGGTGGCGCGGGCATCGGTCGAAATGCATTCTGCCCCGGCGCGGGCCACCAGCGCCTCATAAAGCATCATCTGTAGGGCGCCGCGATGCACCGAATACTGCGGCCAGGCATAGCCTGCATCCATGCCGCGCGGTTCTTCCCAGATCGTCTTGCCCAGCTTGGTGTAGAACCCCAGCTGCCGGGTGCGCACGCCGATGGCGTCCAGTTCTTTTTCCAGCCCCAGATCCAAGAGTTCCCGCACCGCATTGGGTTGCAGGTTGATGCCAACCCCCATCGGTTTCAGCTCGGGCGCGGATTCGCAGATGTGAAAGGGCACACCGATCTGGTGCAGCGTCAATCCAAGTGTCAGGCCGGCAATGCCGCCACCTGCGATGAGAAGGGTCATTCCGCGTTTCTCCTGTTCGGTCTGGTGCCCTAGAAAACATGCTTCATCTGATCAGAGCAAGTGCGCGCTGACTCACCCCGAAGGCACAGACCCGGGCCCCGGTCTGTGCAGGCTCAATCCTGGGCGGCGATGATCAGATCGGGGCCAAAGATGACATCGGCGTAGTTGCCAAGATAGATCTTCAGCCAAGGGGTAAACCGGTCGGGGTGGCGCTGCACCTCTGCGATCAGGTCGTGATAGTCGATCCAGCGCGTGTCCATCACCTCGTCCGGATTGGGCTCCAGGTTCAGCGGCCGATGGGCATGGGCCAGAAAGACATCGACCACCTCGTGTTCGATCATGCTGTGTCCGACATCGGCGCGGTATTCCAGCTGGTGGCGGAATTCGGGGTAAAGGCCGGTAATGCCCAGCTCTTCGCCCATGCGACGCACGGCGCAGGCGGAGGAGGCCTCGTCCCACATCGGATGGGTGCAGCAGGTGTTCGCCCACAGGCCGGGGGTGTGATACTTGCCCATGGCGCGGCGCTGCATCAGGATTTCGGTGCCTTTGACCACGAAGACCGACACGGCCTTGTGCTTCAGCCCTTGTTCATGGGCCGCAAGCTTTTCAACCGGTGTCAGTTCGCCGTTCACCCAGGCCGGGATCGGATGAGTCATCGCGGGTTCAGGTCCGTTTCAATTCCCGTCAGCGGCTTTGGACAAGGGTCCGCTCACCGCATCTTCAATTCGTTATTCGCAAACACGATCAAGCGCAATTACGCGAAAGGCCGCGCCCCTTGGGCCGCGGCCTGTAGTGATTAAATCCGCGCCTATCGCTTATTCAGAGGCGGCGGGTCCGTGCGAGGCCAGGAAGGCGTAGATATCCTCGCCGCCTTTTTTCAGCTTGAAGGACATTTTCGATTTTGCACCGCTGTCGTCCAGGTATTCGCGCAGGAAGCCACGGGGGTCATGCGTGAAGGCGACAAAGTTCTCTTCGGTCCAGACCAGGCCTGCTTCTCCGGCGGCGGTCATGTCACTACCGTATTTGAAACCTTCGTAGCTGCCTGCCGGACGACCAGCGACACCCCAGAGGTTCGGACCGGTCTTGCCGCCCTTGACGATGGTTTCGCCGCTGTCCGAGACGACCATGTGGCAGGATTTGCATTTCTTGAATCCCTTTTCGCCCTTGGCGGCATCGCCTTCGGCGAAGGCGGGGACGGCGAGAAGGCCAATTACGGCGGCGGACATCAGACGTTTCATATGCTTGCTCCAATTTGAGTTGGCTGTAGGGAATACGAGGTCTTTGGCGCGCATAGTCAATGGACGTTTTGACGCGCCGCCCCAAGTTCGCGTGATCTTGCTACTGCGACAGGGTGCCGGACGCACCGCTCCAGCAGGGCAAAAGGTCGCCGTCGGTGGGCTCTGCGTTATAGATCGCACGGCCGATGGCGCGGCTGAGGCACAGCGCCGCAGCATGGCCGATCTGGCCCAATTCGGCCTCGGGCGTTTCCAGAGGGCGGGCGCCGGTGGTGGCGGCAAAGACCAGATCGCCATCGCCCGGCGCATGGGCCGGAACGGTGGCGCGGCCAATGCCGTCATGGGCGGCGGTGGCCATGCGCTGGCACTGCGCCTTGGTCAGATCGGCGTCGGTGGCGACGATGGCAATGGTGGTATTGCCGCGCTCCTCGGGGATTGGTTCGGCCCCGGCCTGCGCCCGCATGGTCTGCATCTTGCGGCTGTTCAGCGCCTGACCCAATCCACCCCTCGGGTCCGGTCCCAGACCGCCGAACTCGCCATCCACCTCAAACGGGGCGGCCCAGAAATGGCGATCCCCCGGCGTGGTCACGGCGCCCATCGGGTTGGCTGCGACAAGGGCACCAACGGTGACACCGCTGTCCAGCACGAAGGAAGCCGAGCCAAGCCCGCCCTTGACCATGGCGGTCAGTGCGCCGGTGCCTGCCCCGGCGGTGCCGATGGCAAACTCCTCACTTGCGGCCTCGAACGCGGCGCGGCCAAGGGCGCGATAGGGGTTGTCCTGCCAGTCCTTGTTGCCGCCGTTCAGCAGGTCAAAGATGATGGCGCCGGGCACCAGCGGGATCACCGCCGGTCCCAGCCGGAATCCCCGGCCCGCTGCGCGCAACGCATCCACCACGCCGGAACAGGCATCAAGGCCAAAGGCAGAGCCGCCGGACAGCACCAGCGCGTCGATCTTGGCAACCGATTTGTCGGGCGCCAGAAGATCGGTTTCCCGCGTCCCCGGGGCCCCGCCCATGACGTGAACCGAGGCCGTCAGGCCGTCCTTGGCCGTCAGCACCGTGGTGCCTGATTTCAGGTCATCATCCGCTGCATTGCCGACCAGCAGGCCGGGCACGTCGGTGATCAGGTTGCGGGGTCCGGGACGCATGGCGGCTCTCCTGACGTGTCGTTTCCGAGTGGTGATTGCGCGGGGTCAGATGCAGCGACCGCCGTCCACTTCCATGGCGACACCGGTGACCATGCTGGCCTCGTCCGAGCACAGGAAACAGGCGGCATTGCCCATGTCCTCGGGCGTGGAGAACCGGCCCAGCGGGATGGTCGACAGGAACTTGGCGCGCACCTCGGGAGTGTCCTCGCCCATGAAGGATTTCAGCAGCGGCGTTTCACCGGCCACCGGGTTGATCGCGTTGACGCGTACGCCGCTGGGGGCCAGCTCCACCGCCATGGTACGGGTCGCGGTGATCATCCAGCCCTTTGAGGCATTGTACCAGTTGAGGTTGGGGCGCGGCGACACGCCAGCCGTGGAGGCAACATTGAGGATGGCGCCGGTTTTGCGGCTCTTCATGTGCGGCACCAGGGCGCGGGCGGTCAGGTAGACCGATTTCATGTTCACGTTGAACACTCGGTCAAAATCTTCCTCTGACACCTCATCCAGCGGCGTCGGCAAGTGGGTGACGCCTGCATTGTTGACCAGAATGTCCACCTGGCCAAAGGCGGTCAGGGCGGCCTCTGCCATGGCATCGACCGATGCACCGTCCGCAACGTCGACCGCCTGCGCGATGGCATTCGGGCCCAGATCCGCCGCCATGGCGGCTGCGGCATCCCCGTTGATGTCCGCAATCATAACCTTGGCCCCTTCGGCCAGAAACTTTTCTACAATGCCCGCGCCAAATCCCGAGGCACCACCCGTGACAATCGCTGTTTTTCCTGCAAGCCGCATATACGTTATCTCCCAAATCTCGTTTTGATAGCTTTAACAGCGATTTGGGCAGGTGCAATGCGAGATCAGTCCGGGTCGATCTTGCCGCGGCCGGCCTTGATCTGGCCGCGCTGTTTCTTGGCCTCCAGGCGGCGGCGCACCGAGCCGCGTGTCGGTTTGGTGGCGATCCGCCGTTTTGGGGCCACCAGCGCCTGGCGCACCAGATCAGCGAGCCTGTCGCGCACGATATCGCGGTTGCGCTGCTGCGAGCGGGTTTCGTCGCAATGCAGGATAATGGCGCCTTCCTTGGTCCAGCGCCGCCCGGCCAGACGTTTCAGGCGCGCCTTGACCGCCGGTGTCAGCGAGGGCGAGCGCGCGGCTTCGAAGCGCAGTTCGACGGCGGTGGCCACCTTGTTCACGTTCTGCCCACCCGGCCCAGAGGCGCGGATGAAGCTTTCGGTGATTTCCCAGTCCTGCAGGGCGATATCGTTGTCGATCCGTATCATAACGGCCAAAGCCTACAGCGGCTTGCAGCAAGGTAAAAGGCGTCAAGGTAAAAGGGCCGCCCCTTGCGGGACGGCCCTTCGAAAGTTTTCAGGAGGTCGGGTCGGTTAGATCTGCATCTTGCAGGCCAGCCGATAGGACCACACAGCAAAGGGCTGCCTCAGCAGGCGGACCCTCCGGTTGTTCCAACACCTTGCTCCAATACCTTTCTTGACACTGGATCACCTCCTTTACATTTCTGTTTCCGTTACCAATGAGCGTTGCACGGAATTTCCGATCTGCCAAACAAAAATTGCGGCAATCGGGAAAAGGCGGCGAAGCGTGTCTGATTTCTTGGCAGCTGGCCCTTTTGGGCGATCCCTACAGGGTGGGGACCGCGGTGAGCCGTTTGACGATCAGCCGGAAAGGGATCAGCGCCAGCAGCGCCAGCGCCAGTTTCACCATCCAGTCTGCCAGAGCGAGCGAGACCCAGAGCGGCGCCACGGGACCGCTGCCCAGCAGCGGCAGCATCTCACCGGCCCAGGAGACATCATTGGCCGGTTCGATCCAGCTGAGCGCGCCGGAAAAGGCCACGGTGAAAAAGATCGCGGTGTCGACGCTGGAACCGACAAGGGTCGAAGCCAGCGGTGCACGCCACCATTTGCCATCGCGCAAGGCGGAAAAGACCGAGATATCCAGCAGCTGCGCGGTGAGGAAGGCAAGGCCCGAGCCAATCGCGATGCGCAGGGTGACCAGCGGGCCGAATTCGCCCATGATCTGGGTGCCGATCAGGGAGCAGATCACCCCAACTACGAAACCAGCCAGAACGACCCGGCGCGCCGGGCCCTTGCCGTAGACGCGGTTCATCACATCGGTGACGAGAAAGGCGACAGGATAGGTGAAGGCGCCCCAGGTCAGCCATTGGCCGAACAGGAATTGCACCAGGATGTTGGAGGCCACAACGACGGCGGCCATGGCAAGAATGCCGGGAAAATAGGAACGTGTCATGTAACTGGTCCGTTTTGACAAGGTAGCGGAGACTTGTGGAATGTACCCGGCGCAGGGCGATTGCGCTAAGGATCGGGCCAGTTAGTCCTTTTTGACGCTATTGGCAAGACAGGGGAGGCTCCCGCCCGCCGGTGAGACATCACAGATGTCCCCCCGCCCGTTGGGCCGGGCAGCGTGCAGGGCACGCTGCGGGCGCGTCCTTTTGCGCGGTGGCATGCGGCAGCAGCCGGGGTCAATCGGGTAGGCTGTATTCCACAAGTTCGGTGCGCTGCACTGACAGGAAGTTATCGTCAGAGACCATCGTTGCGCGCAAGACTCCCGCTGCGTCGCGCCAGATTGACACCCCTTCGAGATTATCGTGGGTGCCGAGCGCGGTCTGCAGCAGGGTGGTTTCGTTCTGCGGCCCGTCCTCGGTGATATCCCAGCGCCGCAGGCGGCTGCGGAAGCCGAAGAACAGGAAGTTACGCTCCAGCAGGTAGAACCGCCCGTCGGGGCCGAAATCCGCCCCCACCGGCATGAACCTTCCACGCCGGGGCAGGCTGAAGGGCTGGCTCCATTCACTGCCGTCCCACTTCCAGACCGGCAGGTTTCCGTCCTTGTCCGGGGCGTTTTCCGGCAGGGTGTAAAGGTGACCGGCGCCGTCTATGGCCAGCGCCTCCAACGCCTTGTTGGCGGGCATCTGCCGGAAAGCGTTGGGGCGGGGCAGGACCTCCGCCCGGCTGCCTCCACGCTGGTGATGCGCCACGCGCGACACCCCTTCGAAGGAGATATAAAGGCTGCCATCGGGGGCAACGGCCAGCCCTTCGCTGTCGACGATGCGCCCTTGCAGGATACGCCCGGTCGAGGCTCGCAGGCTGCGTCTTTTGGTGACGCGCGCCGAGGTGATCCTGCCCTCTGTACGATTGATCCGGGCCCTCACCAGATGCGCCCGGTCGCTGAGCAGGATCATGGAGCGGCCGTCCTTGCCCATCTCGATGCCGGAAAAGCCGCCGAACCAGGGTTTTTCGGGCTGCACCGGGGGCGCCCAGGTATAGCTGCCGATCAGCCGCGCCTCAGCCGACACCCGCCCGGCGCGGGCGCCTGCGTAGGTCGCCACGGCCAGCGCAGCTGCAGCCATGAGGGCAAGGCTTAATCTGATTGCAGGACTGCGGCGCATTGCCGGGGCAGATCCTTCATCGTGTAGTCGCGGCGCGGCTTGGGCTTTGGCGCATTGGGATCGCGCGGCTTGGGCGGCGGCGGGTTCAGGATGTCATCGACCCATTTCTGCGCATCGGCGCAGCCATCGCCGCGCGGGGGCGGGTTCTGATCGACGCAGCCGCGTGCGCCGCGTGGACAGTTGAGCCGCACGTGGAAATGATAGTGATGGCCCCACCAGGGGCGGATCTTGCGCAACCAGCGCCGGTCGCCCTTGGCATCCTTGCACATCTGAACCTTGGCGCCGGGAAAGACAAAGATCCGCGCCACGCGTTTGTCGCTGGCGGCGGCCTTGAGGATCTCGTGGTGCTGACGGGTCCAGTCACTGTTCACAAAGGCGCCCTTGGCCCGGCGCATGGAGATCGAGGAGACCTTTTCGCGCTGGGCGCGGCTGAGGTTCAGCCGGTCCGGCGGACGCATCCAGATGTCGATATCAAGGCCAATCTGGTGACTGCGGTGGCCGGACAGCATCGGGCCGCCGCGCGGCTGGCTGATGTCACCGATATAAAGCCCCTTCCAGCCCGGTTGCCGGGCCGCGAATGTGCTAAGGTCACGGATGAAATCGACGGTCTCGGGGTGGCCCCAGTTGCGGTTGCGCGACAGGCGCATGGCCTGCCATGTCGGGCCGGTTTCCGGCAGTTGCACGGCCCCCGCGACGCAGCCCTTGGCATAAGAGCCAAGCGGTGCAGGCCGTTGCTGGGATCCGACCGCCTTGGCGCCGAACAGTTGCTTGGCCGGGGTTTCCGCCGCAACTGGCCCGATCAGCCCGGCAATCGCGACAAGCGTTGCAAACAGCAGTCTCACGTCTGGTCTCCCTCGGCCTCAACCCATTTCAACAGAATCAAGCCTAGAACAAAAAGTCCGATGACGGGAGTGATACCAAGTCGGGCGCTGCCGGTGATTGTGGTTGCAATGCCGATGAGCGCGGGCGCGAGGAAAGCAGTCGCGCGCCCGGAAAGCCCATAAAGTCCAAAGCTTTCCGTGGCTTTGGCGAGATCCGTGTGGCGCACCATCAGGCTGCGGCTGGCGGATTGCAGGATTCCGCCGAAGCCGCCAATCAGAACGCCGCAGCCAAAAAATACGGCATCGGGCAGGGAGGAACCTTCGGATAGTGCGACGCCAAAGAACTGCTCCCGCGACATGGAGACCACGGTAATGCAGACCAGCGTCAGCACCAGAATGGCGACAATGATCACCGGCTTGGGACCATGGCGTTTGTCCGCCTTGCCGCCCAGCCAACTGAACAGGGCCGCCGAGATCGCGGCGATGATACCGAAGATACCGATATTGGTGATCGACCAGTCCAGAACCAGGCTCGCATAGACACCGCCAAAGGCATAAAGCCCATTGAGCGCATCTCGGTAAAGCATCGAGGAGACGAGGTAACTGGTCAGGCTGGCGCGGTGGCGCAGCCCGGCCACCAGATTGATTACCATCCGAACCGCCCGGCCCATGCTGCCACGCTGACCGGTGGCGTGGTTGTCATGCACCCACAGGAAATAGGGAACCATGAAGACGGCGAACCAGATGGCGGTCACCGGGCCGACGGCGCGGGTCCCCTCTTTTGCTTCGGCATCAAGCCCCAGAATGGGATCAAGACCGATCAGGGTCTTGCCGTTGCCTTGCTCCACGAACAGCAGCAGCATGATAAAGAGCGCGATCACCCCGCCAAGATAACCAAAGGCGAAACCGGAGCCGGAGATGGCGCCGACCTCTTCCTTGCTGCCCATCGACGGCAATTGCGCGTTGACGAAGATCAGGGCGAATTCAGCGCCGATAAAGCCAAAGCCGAAGCTGATCAGCATCCACCACAGGTTGCTGCCTGCCGGATCCATGTACCAAAGTCCCCAGGCGCCGATCAGGTACATCATGGAAAACACCATGATCCAGGGCATCTTTCGCCCCGAAATATCCGCCAGTGCGCCCAGAAATGGCGCACCAAAGCCGATGAGCAGCCCGGTCACGGTCATGCCGATGGACCAGATGGTCTGTGCCTGCGCCTTGGCGGCTTCCTCGGCCAGCCCCTGGCCCAGAAAATGCTGCGCGGCAACGGCGGCAAAGAAGGGGCCAAAGACAAAGGTTACAAGCAGCGTGTGATAGGGCTGGCTGGCCCAATCAAAGAACCACCACCCCCAGATCCGCTTTTTCTGTGACACCTCAGCCATGTCGCCCATCCCCCCGACCTTTTGTTGTTGCCGATAAGACAGGTGCTGACATTACGAAGCAAGCCCATCCTGCGTCTCTGCCATCGGTGGCCAGGGGCGTGTGGCATCAGCCTGACACCAGGCTGCGATCCACTCGGGCATTGTCGGGGTTTCGGCGTCCCCCTGACCGACGGCCGCCAGCACCTTTGTCGGAGGGACGATGCCCTTGGCGTCCGTGACGGCGGTGCGCAGCATCACGTGGCTGGCGCATTCGCCGTTCTTTTTCCACATGGATTGCTCCAGATAGATGAACTTGTCATCCCAGGCCACGGCGCGGCTGCGCATCTCGAAGCGTTCAAAGCCCCGGATACGGCGGCGGAAGCGCACCGAGGTGCCCGCCACAGTCATCCCCCAGCGGTTCTGGCGCAATGCGCCGATCAGCCCGACGCGCTGCGCCAGCATGGTGCGCCCCAAATCATACAGCGTCATCGCGCGGCCGTTGTTCAGCTCCAGCCAGATATCCAGATCCCAGGGCCAGCAGATATGGCTGGAGCGATGCACGGCCGTGAGCGGCAGGGGGTCCATGCGGCTGGCGACAAACAGATCTTTCAGCAAGCGGACGATGGGAAACATGGGCAGTCTTTCCTTTGCGATGTGCCCGTGTTGCCACCCATTTACCGCCCGTCAACCGCAACCTCGCGGAAGCCTTGCGCATCTGCACCCGGCTGCTTACCTGTTACGCTGGCTAACATAGGGGAATAGGATGTTATCGCTGTTTCAAATTCTGCTTTTGATCCTGGACATCGTCTGGTTCTTCATCATCGCGCATGTGATCATGAGCTGGCTGATCAATTTCCAGGTCTTGAACCTGAACCAGCAGTTCGTGGCGCAGATCTGGTATGGTCTCAACCGCATCCTTGAGCCTCTTTACGCGCCGATCCGCCGCCTGCTGCCCAATATGCAGGGGATCGATCTGGCGCCGCTTCTGGTGCTGATCGCGGTCTATGCGCTGCGCATCATCATCCAGAACAACATGATGATGTTTTACTGATCCAGTCTGGCCTGGCCGTGAGGCCGGGCAGCGCCTGTTCGGTGCGCCATGTTCGCGGAATAGACCGGTGATTTAACTGGGCGGCCTCTTGCCGCCCGATTCCTCCTGTGGGATTGTGTGCCAAATCCGAGCAGACACTCCCTTGAGGCCCTCCCTTTGATGACGCAGACGACAGACCTGCCACAGGCGACCCCGCTGCTGCGCGATATTTTCGGTTTTGATGCCTTCCGCCCCGGACAGGAAGAGATCGTCGATGCGGTGACCGCAGGCGAAAACGTTCTGGCCATCATGCCGACGGGTGGCGGTAAATCCCTGTGCTTCCAATTGCCTGCCCTGATACGCGATGGGGTCACGGTGGTGATCTCGCCGCTGATCGCTCTGATGCGTGATCAGGTGCGCGCCTTGCAGGAAGCTGGGGTTGCCGCCGGTGCGCTCACCTCGGGCAATACCGAGGAAGAGACCGAGGCCGTCTGGGAGGCGATCGAGGCGGGGCGGCTGAAGCTTTTGTACATGGCGCCGGAACGGCTCGCTTCGGGGGCGGCGATGGGGATGCTGCGGCGTATCGGTGTTTCGTTGATCGCGGTGGATGAGGCGCATTGCGTCAGCCAGTGGGGCCATGATTTCCGCCCCGATTACCTGCGCATCGGCGAGCTGCGCCAGGCGCTGGGCGTGCCACTGGCGGCTTTTACCGCGACGGCGGATCAGGAAACCCAGGAAGAGATCGTTCAGAAGCTGTTCGATGGACAGGCGCCGCGCGCCTTCCTGCGCGGCTTCGACCGGCCCAATATCCATCTGGCCTTTGGCACCAAGGACAGCCCGCGCCGTCAGATCCTCGGCTTTGCTGCCGCCCGCAAGGGGCAGTCCGGCATCGTCTATTGCGGCACAAGGGCCAAGACCGAGGCGCTGGCCGCCGCGCTGCGCGAAGAGGGGCATGTGGCCTGTCACTACCACGGTGGCATGGAGGCCGAGGACCGGCGCATCGTGGAAACCCGCTTTGCCCGCGAGGACGGGTTGATCGTGGTGGCGACGGTGGCCTTTGGCATGGGCATCGACAAGCCCGACATCCGCTGGGTTGCCCATGCGGATCTGCCCAAAAGCATCGAGGCCTATTATCAGGAAATCGGCCGCGCGGGCCGCGATGGCGCGCCTGCGGAAACCCTGACCCTGTTCGGGCCCGAGGACATCCGCCTGCGCCGCAGCCAGATCGACGAAGGCATGGCGCCGCCGGAACGCCGCGCTGCGGATCATGCGCGGCTGAACGCCCTGCTGGGGCTGGCCGAGGCGCTGAAATGCCGCCGTCAAAACCTTCTGTCCTATTTCGGCGAAACGGCAGAGCCCTGCGGCAACTGCGATCTTTGCGACAACCCGGTGGAGGTCTTTGACGGCACCACGGCGGTGCGCAAGGCGCTGTCGGCGATCCTGCGCACGCAGGAAACCTATGGCGCTGGGCATCTGATCGACATCCTGCGCGGGACCGAAACCGACCGGGTGCGGGCCAAACGCCATGATGAGCTGTCGGTCTTTGGCTGCGGCAAGGAATACGCCAAGGGCCAGTGGCAGGCGGTGTTCCGGCAGATGATGGGGCACGATCTGGTGCGCCCGGACCCCGAGCGCCACGGCGCGCTGCGTATGACCGATGCGGCCCTGCCGGTGCTGCGCGGCGAGGCCGGGATCGAGTTGCGCAAGGATACCATCAAGACCGCTGACAGGCGCCCGGCCGTGAAGGCGCTGGTCTCGGACGAGGACGCGCCGCTCTTGTCGGCGCTGAAGGCAAAGCGCCGGGCGCTGGCCGAGGCGCAGAAGGTGCCTGCCTATGTGATCTTCCCGGATCGCACCCTGATCGAGATGGCTGAACAGCGGCCCGAAACGCTGGATCAGATGGCCCGCATCAGCGGTGTCGGCGCCAAGAAGCTGGACCGCTATGGCGATGAATTCCTGAGCGTGATCACCGGCGCAGTGGAACAGATGCACCCGCAGCGGCGCAAACTGGCGACACGGGACGGGGCGGGGTCTTTGTACGATGCGCTGATGGAGGCGCAGGGGCAGCTGGCGCGGGGGGAATGCGGCACGCTGAAACCACTCAGCTGCTCGGCGTCGCTGCTGGCCAAGGTGGCCCAGATGCGCCCGGGCGATGAGGCGGGGCTGGAACGGCTGCTGGGAGAGCGCCGCGCGGAACGTTTCGCGGCGGCGTTTCTGGACGTCTTGCGCGGCGCGGGCTAAGTCTGGCCCAGAACAGAGCGAGGATGACAGATGCTGGTAGTGGTTTCCCCTGCGAAAAAACTGGACTGGGAAGAGCGCGACATGGAAATGACCGCGCCTGCCTTTCAGGAGGACGCGGTGCGTCTCAACGCCGTGGCGCGGGAGCTGTCGGTGGCCGAGCTGATGAAGCTGATGCATATCAGCGAGGATCTGGCCAAGCTGAACTACGACCGCTTCCGTAGCTTTGAGGAAAAGCCGGCCACCGATAGCCTGCGCCCCGCCGCGTTGGCGTTTGCTGGCGATACCTATCAGGGGCTTGAGGCCGCCTCGCTGGATGCCGAGGAAATGGCCTGGGCCCAGGATCATTTCCGCATTCTGTCGGGGCTGTACGGGGTGCTGCGGCCGATGGACGGGATGCAGCCCTACCGGCTAGAGATGGGATCGCGGCTGAAAAACGAACGCGGCAAGAACCTTTATGAGTACTGGGGCAGCCAGATCGCCGAAGCCCTGAACCGCCAGGCCGAAGAAACAGGCAGCGATATTCTGGTGAACTGCGCCAGCCAGGAGTATTTCGGCGCGGTGGATCTGAAAGCGCTGAAGCCGAAGGTGATCACGCCTGTCTTCATGGAGATGAAGAACGACACGCCAAAGGTCGTCAGTTTTTATGCCAAACGGGCTCGCGGCGCGATGGCGCGCTATATCATCCAGCACCGTTTGAACGATGCCGAGGCGCTGAAGGATTTCGACACCGGAGGTTACGTCTACAAACCGGAGCTGTCGGAGCCGGACAAGCCGGTGTTCCTGCGCGGCTGAGCTCCGCCAGCCCCATTTGTGCCGCCCCAGAGCCGTTCGCAGCTACAAGGTATCTGCACATGGCGCTGTCGTGGAGGTGGATCAGGCGGCTGGGCTTAGATCGATCGGCTGGGCATCCTGCGGGGCGTATTCACCGATACGTTCGAGGATCAGCGCCTTGCGCAGAGGTTTGGTCAGATAATGATCCAGGCCCGCCGCCAGGATGCCTTCGGAATCGCCAGCCATGGCATGCGCAGTCAGGGCGACGATGGGCACGTGACGGCCTGTTTCCTCTTCGATCTTGCGGATTTCCATGGTGGCCTGCTTGCCATCCATCACCGGCATGGAAATGTCCATGAAGATCAGATCCGGTTCGAAGTCCTGATAGGCCGCCACGGCCTCGACCCCGTTATTGGCAAAGCGCAGGTCGATATTGATATGTTTGACCATCTTGCGGAACACCAGCTGGTTGGTCTTGTTGTCCTCGGCTGCCAGAACCCGCATCTGCCGGGGGGCCGAGGCCAGATCTTCGGATTGGTCCAGAACAGCACCTTCACCGTCGGGGGACACCACCTTGGCGTTGTCGGCGGCATAGGCCTCTTCCAGGGTCAACTCCCCGGGGGCGGCACCCGGTTCCGCGTCCGGCGCTGCAGGCTGCGCTCCAGGCAGGGCGGCCGCGATCTCGTTTAGCTTTTCAAACAGCTCATCCCGCGGCGTGGGCTTTTGCAGAATATATAGCTTCAGCTCTTCTACGTCGGCGTCCTGCACCGTGTGCGGGTTGGAGCTGAGCAGTAGGAGGGGCACGTCGTTCCATTTGCCGTTGCGCAGATCACGGGCCAGTTGCACGCCGCCACCGCTAGGCAGGCCATGTTCACAGATCACCAGATCGATGTCCGCGGCCATCGCATCCATGGCGTCAGCGATGGTATGGGCGGTGGTCACATCGATGCCGCGCAGTTTCAGCTGGCGTTGCAGAATTTCGCAGTTGAGCTGCAGATCGTCGACCAGCAGGATCCGCTTCAGGCCGGGTGTCATCTCGGGAACCGAGGTATGCGCCCCTTGCGGAATCGGAAGCGGCAGGCGGAAACCGAAACAGGATCCCTGGCCTTCCTCGCTTTCGACCCAGATCTCGCCGCGCATCATGCCGATCAGACGTTTGGAGATGGCAAGGCCCAGACCGGTGCCTTCGAATTTGCGGTTGCGCTCATCCTCGACCTGGTTGAACTCGCCAAAGATGTGCTCGATCTTCTCCGCAGGAATGCCGATGCCGGTGTCTTCGATGGTGACATGAATCCAGCACAGGTTCTCGTCCGGGTTGGTTACACCGGTGACCCGGAGGGTGACATGACCTTCCTTGGTGAACTTGAGCGCATTGCCGGCCAGGTTGGTCAGAACCTGACGAATACGGCCGGGGTCTCCGATGAAACGGGTCGGTAGGAAGATGTCGTAATCCACCAGCATCGCCAGGCCTTTGTCCCGGGCCGTGGGTTGCAGCAGCATGACCACCTCGTGGATGCTGCGCTCCAGGTCAAAGGCCTCGGGGTGCAGTGCCAGCTTGTCCGCTTCGATCTTGGAATAATCGAGCACGTCGTTGATGATGACCAACAGCGCCTCGCCTGAGTTCTTGATCGTATTGGCGTAAAGACGCTGCTCCTCGCTCAGCTCGGTGTCGCTGAGAAGTTCGGCCATGCCGATGACGCCATTCATCGGCGTACGGATCTCGTGGGACATATTGGCGAGGAAGGCGGATTTGGCGCGGTTGGCGGATTCGGCGCGTTCGCGGGCGGCCCGCAGCTCTTCCTCGTAACGGACCGAGGAGGTGATATCGAGCGCAAGGCTGACCACATCGCCGCCCTGTCCGCGCTGATCGAACAGCCGCAGATAACGGTCGTCCCACATCCGGATCACGATGGGTTCTGGTTTCAGGGACATCCAGCGATCGGTCATCATCGACCGCCAGTGATCCGGCTTGAGCTCTTCGGTATTGACCAGACCTTCGTCTGTCAGGATCTGAAGGATCCGCACATAGGAGACTCCGGGGGTGATTTCCTCCAGCCCGTCAAAGATGTTCAGATAGGCAGTGTTGGCGCCGATCAGCTTGCTGTCGGAATCAAAGAAGGCAAAGCCGTCCTGAAAGGCCTGGATCGAATGCCACAGCCGACGTTCGGCCTTTTCGATCTTTTCGTTGGCCATGCTGAGGTCGGATTTCACCTTGGCGTTTTCGTCGCGTACGTTGGCGACTTCGGCCTGGGTCACGCCGATCTGCCGGGTCAGAGCCAGCGCGTGACGCCCGAGTTTGCGATTCGCTGCGGTCAGCTCGGCCTGCTTCAGTTCAAGCAGCCGCTCTGCCGCCAGGCGTGCCCGGCGTTCCTCAGCGAGTTTCTCGGCAAGGTTCATCCCTGCTAGCTCCATCCTCAATTAAATGGCGTGTTTACTCCGAGCCTGAACTCGGGCGGCAAATTGGCCATGATTGGTGTTACGACGGGAAACCTTGCTATGGCGTTAAGTGCGTGCAAGCTTAACCTCAGTTCGGAGGGTGCCATGTTGGATCGGTTTCTTATTGTTTTGCTTTCATTTCTCGGTTTTTTTGCAGCGTCGGTGCAGGCGGGGCCGGATCGCGTTTTGCCACAGGTGCGGTACCAGTCCTTTGCGGATACTGACTATTACGGATCCGATCTGCAGGCCCTTTTCGATACGGATCTGAACGCCTGCCAAAGGGCCTGCAGCGCGCAGCAGGCCTGCGCCGGATTTTCTTATAACAACAAGGCAAACGCCTGTTTTCCAAAGTCCGAAATGAAAGAGGCTACGCCCTACACCGGTGCGATTTCGGCGCTGAAACGCCCAATATCTGCGGCGCAGCAGGCGGCGGCCTCCCAACGGGCAGGGCGGCTGGACCGTCTGCGCCCCGCCGATATGCAGGCGGCATTGCGGCAGGCCCGGGAGATTGGTCTGCGCTACCCATCTCGCGGTGAAACCCTGGAGGATATGATCCGCGCCGGGCGCGGTCAGGCGCGGTCAGGCGGGGTGCAAAGCGCGCTTGGCTGGCTCAGCGCGGCAGTCGCTGTGAACGATGATCCGGCCCTGTGGACCGAGGTTTCCGCCCTGTGGCTGCGAATCGCAGACCAGAGCAAGCAGAACAAGAACGCCAAACGTCAGCAGGCGCTGGCTGCGGCGTTGAACGGATACCTGCGGGCCGAGTCTGCGCCTTTGCAGGCCGAGGCTTTGGTGACGGCCGGGCGGGCGCTGGAAAGTCTGGGGCGTGGCCGCGACATGCTTTCGGTGCTGCGTCTGGCGCAGGATCTTGCGCCCCGCGCCGACACTGCGGCGCTGCTGGATGAGGCTATCGGAAAATATGGCTTCCGCGTCACCGACAGCACGGTGGAAAGCGACAGCGCCACGCCGCGTATCTGCGTGGAGTTCTCCGAAGATCTGGCTCGCAGCGGTGTGGATTATGGCGATTACGTCAAAGGGGCCGGGGCCGAACTGGCTGCCGAGGCAAATGGTCGCCAGCTTTGCCTTGATGGCGCCGAACATGGCGAGCGTTACCGAATCGCTTTGCGGCGCGGTCTGCCTGCGGCCAGTGGTGAGGTCCTGAGCAAAGAGGTCGAACTGACCCATTACGTGCGCGACAGAACTCCATCGGTCCGTTTCCCAGGCCGGGCCTATGTACTGGCGAAATCTGATCAGGTGGCGCTGCCGGTGGAGACCGTGAACCTGCGCGAAGTCGCGCTGCAACTGCGGCAGGTCAGCGACCGCAACCTGCTGCGCACCTTGCAGGAAGGTTATTTCGGCCGCCCGCTGTCCCATTGGCAGGATGAATACTTTGCCTCGGACATCGGGCAGGAGGTCTGGACCGGTACGGCCAGCGTTCAGGATTCGCTGAACCAGGACATGACCACCCGGATTCCGCTTGTCGATGTGTTGGATGACCGACCGGTAGGGATTTATGCGCTGACGGCCCGTGTGCCCGGCGCCGACCCGTATGAGGACCCCGGCGCGACCCAATGGTTTGTGCTGACGGACTTGGGCCTCAGCACCATGTCCGGCGCGGACGGGCTGCATGTTCAGGTGCAGGGTCTCACCGACGCCAAGCCGCGTGCGGATGTCGAAGTGACGCTGATTTCAAATGCAAACGCGGTGCTGGCCACGGCGCGGACCGATGCCACTGGCTATGTCCGGTTTGATCCAGGCCTGTCGCGCGGGCGCGGCGCCGCTGCCCCGGCACTGGTCATGGCGCAGCAGGGGGAAGAAGATTTTTCCTTTCTATCTTTGAAGGATGCAGCGTTCGATCTGTCGGATCGCGGGGTCGAAGGTCGTCCCGCGCCGGGGCCGGTGGATGTCTTCCTGGCGACGGATCGTGGTGCCTACAGGGCCGGGGAGGTGATCCATGTCACCGCCCTGACCCGCGACAGCGGTGCCCGCGCCATCACCGACCTGCCGGTGACCGCAATCCTGCACCGCCCCGATGGGGTGGAGTACAGTCGTCAGGTATCAGACGGCGGACAGGCCGGGGGGCATGTGTTCAACCTACCAATCGGTCAGTCTGCGCCGCGCGGCACTTGGCGTCTGGACCTGAAAACGGATCCCAAGGCCCCTGCGCTGGCCACCCGGCAGCTCCTGGTCGAGGATTTCCTGCCCGAACGGATCGACTTCACACAGACTGTCGCGAATGCTGCGGCACTGGTGCCGGGCGAGGCGGCGCAGCTTGATATTTCGGCCCGCTATCTGTTTGGCGCGCCGGGGTCGGGGCTGACCATCGACGGCGATCTGCGGCTCAGCGCCAGCGACACGGTTGCGGCTTGGCCGGGGTATCGCTTTGGCCGCTATGATGCGCCCGGCAGCCCGCAGCGCTCTTACTTTGGCGGCGATAAAACGGATGCGGCGGGGCAGGCCTCGGTCGTGGTGTCGCTGCCAGCGGCGGCGACGATGGGCAAACCGATGCAGGCGACCATCGTGACCCGCGTCATGGATGGCGCCGCCCGCCCGGTCGAGCGCGAGCTGACCTTGCCGGTGCGGCCCGCAACCCCGGTGATCGGCATTCGTCCCCTGTTCGATGATGTGGTGGGCGAGGGCAGCGAAGCCGGGTTCGAGGTGATCGCCCTCAACCCTGACCTCACCCCCCTGCCGATGCAGGTGAAATGGACCCTGAACCGGGTCGAAACGCGCTATCAGTGGTATCAGCTTTACGGCAACTGGAACTGGGAGCCGACCACCCGCCGCACCCGCATCGCCACCGGCGAGACAACGCTGGGGCAGGAACCGGTGAACCTGTCCGAGCCGGTGGAGTGGGGCCGTTATGAGCTGGTCATCGAACGTCTGGATGGCACGCCGGTGACGGCGGCGCTTGATTTCTATGCAGGTTGGTATGCCCCGGCGGATAGCGCCGCGACCCCGGACCGGCTGGAGCTGTCGCTGGATGCGGAAAGCTATCAGCCCGGCGATACTGCCCGTCTGCGTATCGTACCCCGGGCTGGGGGCACCGCGCTGATCTCGGTGGTGTCCAACCATCTGATTGACCGCATGGCCGTCGAAGTGCCCGCAGGCGAAAGCACGATCCCCCTCACGGTGACCGAAGCCTGGGGCAGCGGCGCCTATGTGACGGCAACCGTGCTGCAGCCCGTCACCGGCAAGGCCAGCCGGACACCGGCGCGGGCGCTGGGTCTGGCGCATGCCAGTGTGAGCCAGCCGGGGCAGGAGCTGTCGGTTGCTATCAATGTGCCTGAGGTCGCCCGTCCGCGCGGCACCGAAATGGCCCGGGTCCGGGTCGATGGGGCCGCAGCGGGGGAAGAGGTCTGGCTAACGGTTGCCGCTGTTGATCTCGGCATTCTCAACCTCACCGGTTTCAAAAGCCCCGATCCCTCTGCGCATTACCACGGCCAGCGGCGGCTGGGGATGGAGCTGCGCGATCTTTACGGGCGGCTGATTGATCCCGGAAATGGCGCGATGGGGCAGGTGCGGTCGGGCGGTGATGCGGATAACGGCATGCGCATGCAATCGCCACCGCCGACGCAGGATCTTGTGGCGGTCTTCTCTGGCCCCTTGCAGCTGGACTCCAATGGTGAGGCGCTGTTCCCAATCGATCTGCCTGCCTTCAACGGCACCGTGCGGCTGATGGCAGTGGCTTGGTCAAAGCGTGCGGTCGGGCAGGCCAAGGCAGACATGCTGGTGCGCGATCCGGTGGTGGTGACCGCGACCGTGCCGCGTTTCCTTGCGCCGGGCGACAGCAGTCGCGCCCGGATCGAGATCGTGCATGCGGATGGACCGGCGGGCGAGATGGCCCTGTCGGCGCGTGCCATCGGCACGGGGCTGGAGCTTGGCCCCCTTCCGGGCGCGGTAACGCTGGCCGAGCAGGGCAAGGCGGTGCTCGAATTGCCGCTGACGGCGCAGGCTGTGGGCGATCCCGAGATCGAGCTAACCCTTACGACGCCCGCTGGGCTGCCGTTGGTGCAGCGGCTGCGAATGCCGGTGCGGGCCAATGACCCCGTCGTGGCGCAGACCCGACGCTTCCGGCTATCGGGCGGCGACAGTTTCCAGTTCAGCGCCGATGTCTTTGCCGGACTGCGGCCCGGCTCGGCGCGGGCGGTGCTTTCTGCCGGGCCTCTGGCCAAGTTCGACGTGCCAGGTCTTCTGGCGCAGCTGGATCGCTACCCCTATGGCTGCACCGAGCAGGTGACCTCGACGGCGATGCCGCTGCTCTATCTCTCTTCGGTGGCCGAGGCGGCGGGTCTGGGCAATGGACCGGCTGTGAAGGCGCGCATTGATGCGGCGATCCGCAAGGTGCTGACGCGGCAGGCCAGCAACGGTGCCTTTGGCCTGTGGCGCGCCGAAAGCGGTGATTTCTGGCTTGATGCCTATGCCAGCGATTTCCTGTCCCGCGCCCGGGCGCAGGGCTATGCGGTGCCCGATCAAGCCTTTGCCCAGGCGATGGACAACCTGCGCAACCGGATCAACTACGCCCCCGATTTCGACAATGGAGGCGAGGACATTGCCTATGCGCTGATGGTGCTGGCCCGCGAAGGGGCCGCCGCCATGGGCGATCTGCGCTATTATGCCGATGTGAAGGCAGGCGATTTCGCCACCCCGCTGGCGGCGGCGCAGCTGGGCGCTGCGCTGGCGGCCTATGGCGATCAGCCCCGCGCCGACCGCATGTTCGGGCGGGCGGCGCAGATGCTGGGGCGCAGCGGCGCGGAAACCCCGGTCTGGCGGGTTGACTACGGCACCCATCGCCGTGATGCCGCCGCGGTCCTGGCGCTGGCAAGTGAGGCCGGAAGCGCAGCGGTCAGTCAGGAATACCTGATGGCCCGGGTGACCGAGGATGGCAGCCGGATGTCCACGCAGGAGGCCGCATGGACTCTGCTGGCGGCGCAGGCGTTGGTCTCCAGCCCCGAAGACAGCGGTCTTCTGGTCAATGGTCAAAGCGTTGCCGGACCTTTCGTCGAGGTGCTGGATGGCAGCGCCGCAGCCACGGGGAAATCCATTTCAGCAGTTTCGGGACGCAGCACCGAGATCACCCTGACCACTCTTGGCGTGCCCGTAGTCGCGCCCGAGGCGGGCGGCTATGGCTACACGCTGAACCGCAGCTATTACACGCTGGAGGGCGAACCAATCGCAGAGCTGAGCTTGGAAACCGGGGCGCGTTTCGTGACCGTGCTGAGCGTGGTGCCGCATGAAGGCACCGGTGCCCGGCTGATGGTGGATGATCCGCTTCCGGCGGGGTTTGAGATCGACAATCCGAACCTGTTGCGCTCGGGCGATCTGCGCGATCTCGATTGGCTGAAGCTGGATCAGGCAACCCATGCAGAGTTCCGCTCTGACCGCTTCTTGGCAGCGGTAGATATCGGCGGCACCGAAACCGTTACGCTGGCCTATGTCACGCGGGCTGTGACGCCGGGCAGCTTCCATCACCCGGCAGCCTCGGTCGAGGATATGTACCGTCCGGCCTACCGCGCCCGCACCGCCGCAGGCCGCGTGCAGGTCCGGTGACCGGCGGCTGGCGGGCATACTTGCGCGCGCTTACCACTCGGTCAGCGCGCGGTGAATATGCCCGTGGTCCGACCTTCTGGCGGCGGGGTCTGTGGGCCGTTGCCGCGCTTGCACTGCTGCTGGGCATCGGCTGGCGTCTGTTCGACGATTGGGTCGCCGATACCGAGTTGCCGCTGACCCTTGCCGAAACCTCGGTCGAGGTAATGGACCGCGAGGACCGCCTGCTGCGGGTCTACCCGGTTGGGGATGGCATCTGGCGCATGGCGCTGCAGCTCGATCAGGTGGATCCCCGGTTCACCGAGATGCTGATCGCCTATGAGGACCGCCGATTCTGGTCGCATCCGGGGGTGGATGTTCTGGCACTGATGCGTGCGGGTGGGCAGGCGCTGTGGCATGGCCGGGTGGTTTCGGGCGGCTCGACGCTGACGATGCAGCTGGCGCGTCTGCTGGAGGATGGCTCGACCGGGCGCTGGTCCGGCAAGCTGCGGCAGATCCGGGTGGCCTTGGCGCTGGAGCGACGCCTCAGCAAGGCTGAGATCCTGAGGCTCTATCTCACCCATGCGCCCTATGGCGGCAATATCGAAGGGCTGCGGGCCGCCAGTTACGTCTGGCTGGGCAAGGAACCGCGAAGGTTGACGGCTGCAGAGGCGGCGTTGCTGGTGGCGCTGCCGCAATCCCCGGAAAGCCGCCGCCCGGATCGGGCGCCCGAGGCCGCACGACAAGCCCGCGCGCAGGTGCTGTCGCGGATGGTTGCTGATGGTGTTCTGGACAGCGAAAGCGCCAAGATCGCAACCCAGGCGCGCCTGCCCCGGCAGATGGCTGCGATGCCCTGGCTGGCACCGCATCTGGCTGACCGCGCCCTGTCCGCAAATCCCGGCGCCCGGCGCCTGTCCCTGACGGTGCAGGCCGATCTGCAACAGCGGATGGAGCAGTTGGTACAGGAGGCGGCGCGGCGCAGCGGCGCGCGGCTCTCGGCGGCGCTGATGGTAGTGGACCACCGGAGCGGAGAGGTGCTCGCCTCGGTCGGATCCCCCGGGTACGCCGATCAGGGGCGGCAGGGATTTGTCGATATGACACAGGCGCTGCGCTCTCCGGGCTCGACGCTGAAACCGCTGGTCTACGGGCTGGCCTTTGATCGCGGGCTGGTGCACCCCGAGACGCTGATCCATGACGGTCCGGTGGATTTCGACGGCTACGCGCCGCAGAATTTCGATGGAGTCTTTCGTGGCGATCTGCGGGTGCGCGAGGCGTTGCAGCTGTCCCTGAATATCCCGGTGGTAAAGCTGACCCGCGAGCTGGGGGCGGCGCATCTGATGGCGGCCCTGCGCCGGGGCGGTGCCAGCCCCCGATTGCCCGGCGGTGGCAAACCGGGGCTGGCGATCAGCCTTGGCGGGCTTGGCACCTCGCTGCAGGATTTGGTGCAGATCTATACCGGGCTGGCCGCGGGCGGGCAGGGACCGGCGCTGCGGGTGCTGCGGGGGGCGTCGCAGCAGGATCGCCCCCGGATGATATCGGACGTTGCGGCCTGGCAGCTGGGCGATGTGCTGCGCGGGCTGGCGCCGCCACCCGGGGCACGGGCCGGTGTTCTGGCCTATAAGACCGGCACGTCCTATGGCCACCGCGATGCCTGGGCGCTGGGCTGGGATGGGCGCCATGTGATCGGCGTCTGGATGGGCCGGGCGGATGGCACCCCGGTGCCGGGGGCCTTTGGCGGTGATCTGGCAGCGCCGATGCTGTTCGAGGCCTTTGGTCTGCTGAAACCCGATTTTGACGCGCTGCCACCGCCGCCCGCCTCGACCCTGATCCTGTCGGCGGCGGAATTGCCCGCGCCGCTGCGCCGCTTCCGGGCACGGGACGCGGTATTCGAACCGGCAGAGAATGCGCCGCAGATGCTGTTCCCCCCGAATGGCGCCCGGCTGGCGCTGGAGGGCGGCGGGCTGCCGGTCAAATTGCGCGGCGGCACTGCGCCTTTCGTGGTGCTGGCGGATGGAAAACCGGTGCTGCAGGGGCAGCAGGCGCGGGAGTTCGAAATCCCCAGTCCCGGCCTTGGTTTTTCCGATCTGGTGGTGGTCGATGCGGCGGGCCGCTCGGCCCGGGCCGCGATCGAAATCGACTGATAGCAGATCTGCGGCCCGGGTCAGCCGCGTCCCTCGCGCAGCCAGCCTGCGGTGATCAGCGCGGCAATAACCAGCAGCACCAGCCAGGCAGGCAGCAGCGGATGCTGTGACACCGACAGGGTTTCATAGGCCTCGCGCGGGGTCAGACCGATCCAGCCACGTCCGGCGGCCGGGCGCCCCTCGCGCACATCGCGCAGGCGCGGCAGACCGTCCTCCAGCCGCAGGATACCGCCCCGCGCTGTGGCGACCACCGGGCGCAGCACCTCGCCGGTGGCGACGGTTTCGCCGAACTCCCGGGGCGCCGCCGGACCCAGCCCGATGACGGCAGAGGCCTCGCCTTCGCTGAGGTGGTACAGGCCGATCTCGGCGCCCGTATAGCTGCCCTGCCAGACACCGGGGGCCCGTTCCTGCAGGTCCAGTACCGTCTCGGACCCATCCGGCGCGGTGATGGTGACGGCGCCGATGCTGTCCTGCAGCGTGCGCCGGGTGATCTGCATCTTCTGGCCGGTGGCCTCGGCGGTCAGAACCTCTTCCTCCAGCTCCGGCTCTTTCATCATCCAGTGGGCCAGGCGGCGCAGCAGTTCCAGCTGCGGCCCGCCGCCTTCATAGCCCCGGCTCCAGAGCCAGGCATGATCCGAGGCCAACAGCGCCACGCGTCCCTCGCCTTCGCGGTTCAACACCAGCAGCGGCCGGTCCTCGACCCCCTCCATCAGAACATGTCCCTGCGGTTCCTGCAGATCGATCTGGCGCAGCCAGCGGCCCCACGTCCCGTCTGTGCTCTCCCGTTTCAGTCCCGAGGTGACAGGGTGGCGGGCGCCAAGATCGGTGACCTGGGGCAGATAGGGCTGTTCAAAGACCCGCGCCGTGGGGCTGGCGGGCAGGACCGCCGACAGGGGGCTGCGGTAGATGCTGGCGGCGCTGGCGAAATCCGGCCCCGCCGCGATCAGCACGGCGCCGCCCTTGGCCACGTAATCGGCCACATTGTCGAGATAGATCGCAGGCAGGATGCCGCGCCGTTTGTAGCGGTCAAAGATGATCAGATCGAAATCGTCGATCTTTTCCAGAAACAATTCGCGCGTGGGAAAGGCGATGAGGCTCAGCTCATCCACCGGCACCCCGTCCTGCTTTTCCGGCGGGCGCAGAATGGTGAAATGCACCAGGTCCACCGAGCTATCCGATTTCAGCAGGTTGCGCCATGTGCGCCCGCCGGGGTGCGGCTCTCCTGACACCAGCAACACACGCAGGCGGTCCCGCACGCCGTTGATCTGGATCAGCGCCGTGTTGTTGCGGGCGGTCAGCTCTCCGGCAGCTTCGGGTACCGAGAATTCGATCACGTTGCGCCCGCCATGCGGCAGGGCGATGGGCAGTTCGAAATCGACACCGACCGGCAGGGTAAACCGTTTCGGTTCGGCCCCATCGATCGCAATTTCCAGCGGCGCGGTTGCGGCGGCGTCGGGCGCGGCGCCCTGATCCTCGATCCGCAGCGTCAGGGTGACGGGTTCTCCGATGATGCCAAAGGCGGGCGCGTTGCGCACCACAAGGCGGCGGTCCCAGTCGCTGTCTTTGCCGGTCAGCAACAGGTGCAGCGGCGCAGGCAGGTCGGGGGCCTGATCGGCATCGTGGATCTGACCGTCCGACAGGGCGATGATCCCGGCGATCCGGCCACGCGGTGCATCGGCCAGCGCATCGGAAACCGCCTGCATCAGGGCGGTGCCGCTGTCATCGGCGGCATCCGGCAGGGTGATCCAGCGCGTTTCGGTATTGGGGCGGGCCTCTAGCGCCTGTCTCAGCTCTTCTTCGGCCTCGGCCATCTGCTCGGGCCGGGCAGGCAGGCTCTGGCTGGCGGTTTTATCGGCGACCACCACCACGATATCGCTTAAGGGGGCGGTGTTTTCGTTCTGCACCACTGGCCCAGCGAGCATTGCCAGCAGGCCAAGGGCGGCGCCCGCGCGCAGCAGCCAGCCGCGCATCCGCGCCCAGATGGCCAGCGCTAGGCCCAGCACCGTCACGGCGGTGAGCGCCCAGATCACGGGCCAGGGCAGTAGGGGATCGAACAGGATCGTCTGCGTCATCGTCGTGGCCCCTATTGCCCCAGCCGTTCCAGCAGTGCCGGAACATGGACCTGATCGGATTTGTAATTGCCCGTCAGCACATGCATCACCAGATTGACGCCAAAGCGCAGCGACAGCTCGCGCTGACGTTCACCGGCATAGCCGCGCCCGACTGGGCGCAGCGGGCGGCCATTGCTGTCCACCGCCCAGGCCGAGGCCCAATCGTTGCCACCGATCACTACCGGGGTCACCCCGTCGTTAAGCGTGCGGAAGGGGATGCCTTCGTCCTGCTCGGCATCGGGCGGTGCGGCTTCGACCCAAAGCGGGCCGCGCGGATGGCGGCCGGGAAAGTCCTGTAGCAGGTAGAAAGTGCGGGTCAGCACGTGGTCCGGCGGCAGCGGCTCCAGCGGCGGAATATCCAGCCCCAGCGCCAGCTGTTGCAGGCGGCGCGCTTCGGGGCTGGTGGCGCCGACGGCAGCCAGATCGGAATCGCGGGTGTCAAAAAGGATCATACCACCGCTGCGCAGGTAGGCGTTGAGCCTTGTATATGCCGCGGCCGAGGGCATTTTCTGGTCCGCCGTCACCGGCCAGTAAAGCAGCGGGAAGAACGCCAGCTCGTCCCGTTCTAGATCAACACTGGCGGGTGTTGATGGCTCGACTGAGGTGCGGAAGAACAGCGTGTCCGAAAGGCCCTGCAGACCGGCTCGGGCGATACGGTCTACCTCTGCATTGCCGGTCAGCACATGCGCCAGCGTCAGCTCGGCGGCCAGCGCGACCGGATCGGCGGCGCCACTTTCCTGCGCTTGGGTCGGACGTGGTGATATCGCGCCAAGCGCAAGCGCCGCCGCGAGCAAGGGCACAAGGGAGGTGCTGCGCCGCAGTTGCGCCAGCTGGCCAGAGACCAGCAGGGTTGCCAGTACATCAAGCGCCAGCAGCACAAGGGCAAGCCCCAGCAAGGCGCCGCCAAGCGGGCGCTCCTGCGCCGCGCTGTAGCCGGAAACCGGAACCGAGGCAGGCCAGGACGCCGCCGTCAGGCTGTCGCCCGCGCGCAGAACGTTGCGTGCGAGGGTCTGATTGCCACCATCATACAGGCCGGGCTGCAGGGCCGGGCCTGCTGGGGCGGCAACCAGATCGGGGCCTTGCACGCCGGGCAGGGTGCCTGCCTCGCGGCTGCGCCCAAATCCATCCAGCACCGAAACAGGCCGCCAGACCGTGCCTTCCAGGCTGGTTGCCTCGGGCGTGCCGACGGCGGAGGAGACCGCCAGCCGTTCCAGCATCTGCACGAACAGGCCAGAGAGCGGCAGGCTGCTCCATTCGGCATTGGCGGTGACATGGAACAGCACCACCTGCCCCTGTCCCAGCGGCTTGCGGGTGACCAGCGGGGTGCCATCACCAAGGGCGGCGATCACCCGGTCGGCAAGGGAGGGGTCGGGCTGGGCTACCACCTGCGCTGATACGGTGACTTCCTCTGGCGTGCGCAGCCCGGCAAAGGGAGAGTCATCCTCAAAAGGCGCCAGCGTCTTTGGCTCACCCCAGCTCATGGCGCCGCCGATGCTGCGTCCGCCAAGCCGCAGGCGCACCGGCATCAACGGTTCTTCCTCGCTGCGGGCGGTATCGCTGGCGGCCAGACGGGGGCCGGCGAAGCGCACCAGCAGCCCGCCCTCTTCGACCCAGTCGATCACCGCTTGTTCCTGCGCCGGGGGCAGGCGGGCGACATCGGCGAGGATGATCACATCGGGGTTGGCGGGCAGCAGATCGCTGAGCGCGCCTTCCAGCAGGTCCGCCGTGGGCGCCAGTGCCTGACGGAGGTAGTGCAGCGGCGACAGCAGCGCGAGGCCCTCGTCTTCGCTTTCCGAGGCGATCAGCGCGACCTCGCGGCGGCGCAGCCCGTCATCGGCAAGGGCCACGGCCCCGGCGCTGCGCTGGCCTGCAAGTTCAAACCGGGTAATCCGGGCGCGTAGTTCGGACGGCAGGGACAGGCGGACGCTGGCGTTTGTGGCGCCTGCCTCGAAACGGGCGGTGGCCTGAGCGAGGCTGCGCAGGGTGCCGCCGGGATCGCGGCCCCGGGCCTGCACTAGCATATCCCGTGCCGGGCCGGGCAGGCTACGCTCCACCGTCAGTTCCAGCGCGCCATCGGCATAGCTGGGCGGTGCCAGCGCAAAGGCGGCGCCGGGCTGCTCCAGCACCTGCAGGGCGCCGCGGGCCGCCAGCGCCTCGGTCAGCTGCTCCCGCCCGGGATAGTCCAATCCGTCGCTGAACCAGAGCGTGTCAAAGCCTTCTGTGGCTTCGGCAATATGCGTGAGTGCCTGATCCACCTGATCCGGGGCCGGTTGCCAGGGATTGGGGGTGAGGCCGGCGACCTGCCGAGCCCAGTCGCTGGCGGCAAGGAACTGTAGCGGTTGCGGATCGCTCAGCCGCAGGACGGCGACGGTGCGGTCGCTGCGCCCGGCTTCCTCCAGCCGCGCGGTGATTTGATCGCGGGTCTCCTCCCAGCCATCAGCCCCGGCCCAGGTGGCATCCAGCACCACCAGCAGCGGTCCGCTGCCGCTGTCGCGCTCTTCCGGGTTCAGCACCGGACCGGCCAGACCGATGATCGCTGCCGCCAGCGCCAGCATCCGCAGCAGCAGCAGCCACCATGGGGTGCGGTCGGACAGGCTTTCGTCATCGCCAAGGCCCAAAAGCAAGGTCACGGCGGGAAAGGCCTGCCGCCGCGGTGCAGGCGGCACAGCGCGCAGCAACAGCCACAGGATCGGCAGAGCCAGCAGGCCCAGCAGCAGCCAGGGATAGGCAAATCCGATACCGGCAATCAGGGTCATGCGGAGGACCTTTCCAGCGCGTGATAGAGCCACATCAGAGCAGCCTGGGCGCTGTCACCTGTGTGATGCAGACCCAGCCGCCAGCCTGCGGTGCGGCACAGCGCTTCCAGCGCGTCTCGCCGTTCGGCCATGCGGTCCAGATAGCGATCACGCAGAGCCGAGGCCTTCAGCGTTTCATGCACCAGCCCGCCGGTCATGCTGTGAAACCGGGTACGCCCGGCAAAGGGAAAGCTTTCCTCGCTTGGGTCCAGAACCTGCAACAGCACCCCGCGCACGCCGCGGTCGGCGGCCTTGCTCAGCGCCAGCTGCAATTCGTCAAAGGGGCCAAGGAAATCCGAGATGAACAGGGCGCGGGCATGGGGCACCATGGCGCGGTGCTCGGGCGGTGCGTAATCGGCGTCGTCCTCGCGGCTCAGCATCTCGGCCAGACGCAGGATCTGTGCCTTGCCGCTGCGCGGGGGTAGCCTGCCGCCAGTGAGGCCCACGCGTTCGCCGCCGCGCAGCATCAGGACCGAGACTGCCAGCGCCAGCAGGCGCGCGCGGTCGATCTTTTGCGGCAATGCGGGGCTGGAGGAAAACCGCATCGAGGCACCAAGATCGGTCCAGACATGCACCGTCTGGGCGATCTGCCATTCCCGTTCGCGCACGAATTGCACATCGCCCCGGGCCGAACGCCGATGGTCGATCATGCGGCGGCTGTCGCCCTGTTGCAGGGGACGGTATTGCCAGAAATCATCGCCGGTTCCGGCGCGCCGCCGCCCGTGTTCCCCCAAAAGGACAGCACCTGCCAGCATCTGCGCATCGACCAGAAGCGGCGGCAGGGCGCTGGCCTCCCCTTCGGCCCGGTGGCGCAGATCTGCGGCCGGGGCGACGGGAGAAGACGCGTCAGAGGCGGCGGGTTGGGTCACGCGGCGGCTCCGGTGCGGGTCAGCTCGGCAGCGGTGCTGTCGATCAGATCGGCCAGGCTGTCACCCCGCGCGCGGGCCGAGAAGTTGAGCTGCATCCGGTGGGTCAGAACCGGCCGGGCCATATCGATCACATCCTCGGCATTGGGCGCCAGCCGGGCCTGCAGCAGGGCGCGGGCGCGCACCGCCAGCATCAGGGCCTGCGCCGCGCGCGGCCCCGGACCCCAGGCGACCGTATCGACGACGCGCTGCGAGGCGCCCGGTTCTTCGGGGCGGAAGGCGCGGACCAGGTCCAGGATCATCTCGACCACCGAGTCGCCCACCGGCATGCGCCGCAGCAGGTTTTGGGCCGCAATCAGCTCATCGGCGGTAAAGACCTGATGCGCCTCGGCCTCGCTTGCACCAGTGGTGGCCAGCAGGATGTCCCGCTCGGTCTTGCGGTCGGGGTATTGCACGTCGATCTGGAACAGAAAGCGGTCGAGCTGCGCTTCGGGCAGGGGGTAGGTGCCTTCCTGCTCGATCGGGTTCTGGGTGGCCAGCACGTGAAAGGGTGTGCCAAGCGGCCGGTCTTCACCCGCGACGGTCACCGTGCGTTCCTGCATCGCCTGCAGCAGCGCCGATTGGGTCCGGGGGCTGGCACGGTTGATCTCATCCGCCATCAAGAGCTGACAGAACACCGGCCCCGGCACGAAACGGAAGGCGCGGCTGCCATCGGCGGCGGTGTCCAGCACCTCCGAGCCAAGGATATCCGCCGGCATCAGGTCAGGGGTGAACTGAATCCGGTTGCCATCCAGCCCCATCACCGTCGACAGGGTTTCCACCAGCCGGGTCTTGCCGAGGCCGGGCAGTCCGACCAGCAGCCCGTGACCGCCGCACAAAAGAGTGGCAAGGGTCAGGTCCACGACCCGCTCCTGGCCGATAAAACGGCGGGTGATCGACTCCCGCGCCTGTTGCAGCTTGGCTTCGAGCGCTTCGATGTCGGCCAGCAGATCATCGGGTTCGGACATGACTTTCCTTTCACGGCGCATATATGGTCTTAGTGTATCTCGCCCAACGGAAATGGCAAAAACAATGAGCGGACAAAACATCGTGACACCGACAGCCGACGGCATAGCAGCCGCAGCCACTGCGGCCAAGAAAGGCAAGGGTTTGCCGCCGGTCCACCTGTGGAACCCGCCGTTTTGCGGCGATCTGGACATGCGCATCGCCCGGGACGGGACGTGGTTCTACCTTGGCACTCCCATCGGCAGGTTTGAGCTGGTGCGGCTTTTTTCATCAATCCTGAAACGCGAAGGCGACAAGTATTTCCTGGTGACGCCGGTCGAAAAAGTCGGAATCACCGTCGATGATGCGCCTTTCGTGGCAGTCGATTTCGAAGCCTCTGGCGCGGGAGAGGATCAGGTGCTGACCTTCACCACCCATGTCGGCGACAGCGCCGTGGCGGGGCCGGATCATCCGATCCGGGTGGTGCGGGATCCCGAGACTGGCGAGCCGTCGCCTTACGTGATGATCCGGGCCGGGCTTGAGGCGCTGATCGATCGCAAGAGCTTTTACCGGCTGGTCGAACTGGGTAGCCATCATGACGGGTGGTTCGGCCTGTGGTCATCTGGGGAATTCTTCCCGGTCATCCCATCGGCAGAGCTGGATCAAGGCTGAAACCGCTCCAGAACTCCCGCCTTTCCGGCGCGTCGCAGGGAGCGAATTAAGCTATCGTTAGCAGGTTCTGGCATTTTGGGTAAAATAGAGTCGATTTTGTGGCAATATTGTGGCGGTTGCGTTTAATGCACCGTTTTCCCGCCCTTGGCGCCGAGTCTGCGAGGCCTTAAATCTGCGGCAAACGACAGGAGCTCCGATGCCAAGGTTTGCCGCGAATATCTCAATGCTCTTTGCTGAGTTGCCCTATCTTGAACGGTTCGCAGCGGCGGCCAAGGCCGGGTTCGACGCGGTTGAGATCCTGTTTCCCTATGAACTGGCGGCCAAGGAAACCCAGCGGGCGCTGGTGTCGAACGGGCTGGAACTGTTGCTGATGAACGCGCCGCCGCCGAATTACACTGGCGGTATGCCCGGCTATGCGGCGCTGCCGGGCGGCGGGGAACGGTATCAGCGCGATATCCGCCGGGTGCTGCGCTACGCCGAGATCCTGCGCCCCGGCGCAATTCACATCATGGCCGGTTATGCGACGGGGGATCTGGCGAAACAGACCTTTATCCAGAACCTGCAGTGGGCCGCGGATCGCGCGCCGACGCAGCAGTTCACCATCGAACCGCTGAATGTCGGGGACCAGCCGAATTACTTCCTGAACGACTACAATCTGGCGGCTGAGGTTCTGCAAGCGGTGAACCGCCCGAACGTGGGGCTGCAGTACGATGCCTATCACGCCCAGATGATCCACGGCGATGCGCTGAAGGTCTGGGAGACCTTCAAGGAGCATGTGGTGCACGTGCAGATCGGCGCCGCACCCGGGCGCTGTGAGCCGGGCACCGGTCCCGTCGACTTCGAAGAGCTTTTCGCCGCCATCGACGACAGCGGCTACAAGGGCTGGGTCAGCGCGGAATACACGCCTTCGACCCTGCGCACCGAAGACAGTCTCGGCTGGATGCTCTGAGCGTTTTTGACCAGAATTCTCCAGGTGCGTTCACGCGGGATTACGATCCCGCGCCCCGGTCTGGCAATTGGTTGCTCCCTGCCACATATTCCTGCCGGAATGTGAACAAGGAGTCTTCCATGCTGCCCGCCCGTTTCGCGCCTGTTCTGTTTGGCTTCCTGTTGTCCGGGATAATGTCGGGCATCGTGATTATGGTGGCAACGCTCAGGACGCGCGGTTTCAGCGCGCAGGCCTTTGATACCTGGCTGACCTCCTGGCTCTATAGCTGGCCTGTGGCCTTCTGCGTGGTGCTGGTGGTGGCGCCGCTGGTGCGGCGCTTTGTGAACGGGCTTGTGAAACAGGGCTAGGGGCTGACCGCGCATACCGGGCGGCATGGCTGGACGGGGCGGCGAAAATCCTCCAGACCTGTGGCCCACGTCCTTTGTTGCTGCAAGGTGCCCTGCCTATGATGTCTTCCCCGCCCTCTGCCTCCGTTCAGCAGGATCCCACCATCGCCGACTTTCTGGCCAAGCAGGGAGAGGCGGATGCAACCCTGTTGCCCTTGCCCGGCGATGCTTCGGCGCGGCGGTATATGCGGCTGGACGGGCGCGGCAGGATGCTGATGCAGGATCCGAGTGATCCGGCGGGGTTTGCCGGTTTCGTGTCTCTCGCACGGCATCTGACAGAACTGGGCCTGAGCGCGCCGCAGGTCTATGGCGCCGATCCGGACACCGGCCTGGCCCTGATCGAAGACTTCGGGACCCAGACCTATAGCGTGCAGCTGGCTGCCGGGCGGGACGAGAGCATGCTCTATGCCCTCGCGGTGGATGCTCTGTTGCACCTGCACCATCATCCGCAGGCCGCATCGGTGCAGGTGCCAGCGTATGATCTGGCGACCCTGCTGGAGGAATTGTCGATCTTCTCCCACTGGTTCGCGCCGACGCTGCGCCCGGACATCGAACCGCAGGCGTTCGACGCGGAGTTCCGCGATCTGTGGCGGGAGCCGCTGACCCTGTCGCTGTCTGGTCCGCGCACATTGGTGCTGCGCGATTTTCACGTCGACAACCTGATGGAGCTCAGCGACCGCGACGGAGTGCGCCGCTGCGGACTGCTGGATTTTCAGGACGGCGTGACCGGTCCTGCGGAATACGATCTTGTATCGCTATTGCAGGATGCGCGCCGCGATCTGGAACCGGGGCTGGAGCAGGCAATGCTTGAACGCTACATCGCCGCCGCGCCGGAGGCCGCCGGGGGCGCTGATGCGATCACCCGGCGCTATCACCTGCTGGGAGCGCAGCGCCATACCCGTATTGCCGGTGTGTTCCTGCGCCTGCATCAGCGCGACGGTAAACCCGGCTACCTGCACTTCCTGCCCCGCGTCTTGCGCCAGGTGCAGGTGGCGCTGGACGCTGCCGGGCTGACCGAAGTGATCGCATATCTGGATCAGACGCTGCCGGGCTGGCGCGGTGCTGGTCCGGCGCTGGCAAAGGCTGGATAAACGCCCCGGATCAGGGTGCCGTATCGGCCCGCGACAGGGTTTCTGATACGCTGTGCAGGTGGGTCTTCATTGTCTCTGCCGCGCGCGGTTCATCGCCTTCGATGATCGCGGTGGCCAGCGCCTGGTGTTGCTGCGCCAGCATCTCGAATACCGCGCCAGAATAGGTTTCGGCCCGCGGGCGGATCCAGCTGGCCTCCTGACGCACGCTGCGGATCGCCTCGTACATGGTCAGGAACAGCGCGTTATGGGCCATTTCTGCGATCTTGTAGTGAAAGATATCATCTGCCGCATCATAGCTGCGCTGATCTTCTGCCGATTGGGTGGCCGCAGCAATCTGGGCGAATTGCGCGCGCTCCTGCGGGGTGGCGCGGGTCGCGGCCAGCGCCGCAAGGCGGGGTTCCAGTGACAGGCGCACCTCGATCACCTCGGCCGGAGTCACCCGTCGGGCCAGCGGTTTCAGGCGCGCGGCATCGGTGGCCGGGGGCGGTAGCACAAATGTGCCCTGTCCCCGGCGCCGGAAGATGGTGCCATCGGCGGCCAGTAGATCGAGCACCCGCCGCAGCCGCGCCCGGCTGATACCGTGGCGCTGTGCCAGTTCCCGTTCGGGCGGTAGGCGGCCATCTTTCAGCGGTGCGCCTTCGGCGATCTCCCGGCGCAGACGCGCAGCGATCTCGGTATCCGAAGGCGGGGCAGGCGGCGGTTTCATGGCAGGATCAGCCTCTGTTCAGCCTCGGATCAACCCAGAAACAGGTCTTTGAACATCCGGGCGGAGGTAATCAGCAGGAACAGCCCAAAGGACAGGCGCAGCGCCCGGCGCGGGATGCTATGGGCCAGTTTGACGCCAACCCGGGCAAAGGTCGTGCTGAGCGGGATGATCACCGCCGCAAGCAGAAGGTTCACATAACCGAGCGAGAAGGGCGGGAGACCTTCGGAGCCGAAACCGGTCGCCATGTAGATCAGCGCGCCCGGCACCCCGATAATAAAGCCGATTGCGGCAGAGGTGCCCACGGCCTTGCGGATGTCATAGCCAAGGAAGTTCAGCATCGGTACGCAAACGGTGCCGCCGCCGATACCCATCATCGCCGAAATCGACCCGGCCACGACGCCAAGCCCGGCCCAGACCGGTTTGGAAAAGCTGCGCGGAGTGTCGCTGTCTTGCGCCTTGCGCAGGATCATGTCGAGCGCGACGATCACCGCCACCGTGGCAAAAACCGCGATCAGCACCTGCCCCGAAACGATACCGCCCAGCACGCCGCCGATGACAACGCCCACAAGGATCGACGGTGCCCAGAGCCGCAGCAGCGCCATGTCGATGGCGCCCTTCTTGTAGTGGCCATAGCCCGAGGACAGCGAGGTAAAGACGATGGTCGACAGCGAGGTGCCCACCGCCACCTGCATGGTCAGCGCGGGTTCCATCCCGGTCAGCGACAGGGCGAAGTAAAGCGCGGGCACGATGACGATGCCGCCGCCAACGCCAAGAAGGCCGGCAAGGACACCACCGATGATGCCAGAGCCGGCTGCAACGGCGACCAGAGGGAGGAGGGTTTCGAGTTCAAACATGAGAGATCGTCTTTCGGGTGGTGAACGCTACAGGGCGGGTGCTGTCGGAAGTCCGGCCGCGCCCCTGTCATCATATGACAAGATGAGGAGCGCAACCAATTCTGAATTGGTTGCGATACATCGCGGAACGGGCCCCGGCTGTCAAGGCCGGTGCTCTCGGTCCCTTGTTTTGTCGGTGGGTGTTCTGGAGCTCAGCCTGCCAGTTGCCGCGCGGCGCGGGCCAGTTCGGTGATCCCGGCCCAGTCGCCCGCCTCGATCAGGTCTGCCGGGGCGACCCAGCTGCCCCCGGCGCAGACCACATTGGGCAGCGACAGGTAGGTGCGGGCATTGCCGGGGCTGACGCCGCCGGTGGGGCAGAACGAGATCTGCGGTAGCGGCGCGCCGATGGCTTTCAGCGCGGGCGCCCCGCCCGAGGCTTCGGCGGGGAAGAATTTCAGCATGTCATAGCCGCGCTCCAGCAGGCGCATCGCTTCGGAGGCGGTGGCGGCGCCGGGCAGCATCGGCAGGCCTGCGGCCTCACAGGCGTCCAGAAGCTGATCGGTGGCGCCGGGCGAGACGCCAAATTGCGCGCCAGCCTCGACCGCTGCTGCAACGTCATCGGGGGTGACCAATGTGCCTGCGCCAACCACGCCGCCGGGCACCTGAGCCATCTCGAGGATGGCATCAAGGGCCGCCGGGGTGCGCAGGGTCACCTCCAGCGCGGGCAGCCCACCTGCCACCAGCGCTTCGGCCAGCGGGCGGGCGTGGGCGGCGTCGTGCACCACGAGCACAGGAACGATCGGTGCCATCTGGCAGATCTCGCGGGTACGGGCGCTGGCCGCCTTTGGTGAAATTGACATGGGATCAGTCTCCGAAAACGCTGGCGCCGGTATCGGCGGATGTGACGGCCTGGCGGAACAGGGAAAACAGCTCGCGCCCGGTGCCGTGCTGATAGGCAGACAGATCCGCCATAGCGGCCTCGCGGTCCTGCGCGCCGGGGGTGAGCACGTCGAGCGTGCCCGTGGTGGCATCGAGCCGCAGCACATCGCCGTCCCTGATCTTGGCGATGGGGCCGCCGTCCAGCGCCTCAGGCACCACGTGGATGGCGGCGGGCACCTTGCCCGAAGCCCCGGACATGCGCCCGTCGGTGACTAGCGCCACCTTGTGCCCCTTGCCCTGCAGAATGCCCAACATGGGCGTCAGGCTGTGCAGCTCCGGCATGCCGTTTGCCTTGGGGCCCTGGAAGCGCACAACGACGATCACATCGCCGGTGAACTCGCCTGCCTTGAAGGCGGCCTTGGCCTCCTCCTGATCGTGGAAGACGCGGGCGGGGGCCTCGATCACGTGGTGTTCCTCGGCCACGGCAGAGACCTTGATCACCGCCGTTCCCAGGCTGCCGGTCAGCCGTTTCAGCCCGCCGGTCTGCTGGAACGGAGCCTTTGCAGGGCGCAGGATCGCATCGTTCAGCGAAGTTGTGGTGCCAGGGCGGAAGGTCAGGCCATCCTCGGTCAGGAAGGGTTCTTGCGTGTACTGTTCCAGCCCGGCACCTGCGATGGTCTTGGTGTCAGGGTGCAGGAAGCCCGCGTTCAGCAGTTCCCCGATCATATAGCCAAGCCCGCCCGCCGCGTGGAAATGGTTCACGTCGGCCAGACCGTTGGGATAGACCCGCGCCAGGAGCGGCACCACATCCGACAGATCCGCAAAGTCCTGCCAGTCAAGGATCACGCCCCCGGCGCGGGCCATGGCGATCAGATGGATCAGCAGGTTGGTCGACCCACCGGTGGCCATCAGCCCGACGATGCCGTTGGCATAAGCCTTTTCGTCCAGGACATCGCAGACCGGCGTATAATTGTTGCCAAGCGCGCTGAGCGACAGCGCCCGTTTTGCGCCCTCCACCGTCAGCGCCTCGCGCAGGGGGGTGCCGGGATTGACGAAGGAGGAGCCGGGCAGGTGCAGCCCCATGAACTCCATCAGCATCTGGTTGGTGTTGGCAGTGCCGTAGAAGGTGCAGGTGCCGGGGCCATGGTAGGCGGCCATCTCGGCCTTCAGAAGTTCATCGCGGCCGATCTCTCCGGCGGCGTACTTCTGGCGGATCTTGGCCTTGTCGTCATTCGCCAGCCCGCTGGTCATCGGCCCGGCGGGCAGGAACACCGCAGGCAGATGGCCGAAGGTTTGCGCGCCGATCACCAGACCCGGCACGATCTTGTCGCAGACGCCAAGATAGACCGCCGCATCAAACACATTGTGGCTCAGCGCGACGCCGGTCGCGAGTGCAATGGTGTCGCGGGAAAACAGGCTCAGCTCCATGCCTGCCTCGCCCTGGGTGACGCCATCGCACATGGCAGGCACGCCGCCCGCGACCTGCGCGGTGCCCCCGCTGACGCGGACCGCATCGCGGATCAGCGTGGGGTAGGTTTCAAACGGCTGATGCGCCGACAGCATATCGTTATAGGCGGTGACGATCCCGAGATGTCCGGCGCTGCCACTGGCCAGCGTGCCCTGATCCGAACCTGTCGCCGCATAGGCATGGGCCTGACCGGAACAGGACAGATGTGCCCGCGCCGGACCCTTGCCTTGTGCAGCGCGCATACGCGCCAGATAGGCGCTGCGGGTCTCCGCACTGCGGGCGATGATCCGTTCGGTGACCTCTTTGAGTGTTTGGTTCAAGCTCATGTCAGATGCCTTTCGAATGGCTTGCGCGGGGCGGGCTGTGGGGCGGTGGCGTCGGGGACGTCAATCTCCGATACTACGCCATCGGCGCCCGTCCCGGTGCATCAGCAGCAGCGAATCCTCGGGGCCGGAGCCACCCTGATCATAGCGCTGCGGCGTGGTTTCGCTTTCAGCCCAGCTGGCGATGATCGGATCGGCCCAGGCCCAGGCGGCTTCGACCTCGTCCCCGCGCATGAACAGGGTCTGGTTTCCTCGGATCACATCCATGATCAGCCGTTCATAAGCGTCCTGCGGACGGCCCGCATCGGGTAGGCTGTCGGCAAAGGTCATGTCGAGGTTGGCGCCGGTCAGGCGCATGCCGCCGGGGCCGGGATCCTTGATGGTGGTGCGCAGGGTGATGCCTTCATCCGGTTGCAGGCGGATCACCAGCACGTTGCCGTGCACCCCTGCGGCGCCTTCGAAGATATTGTGCGGCGGGTCGCGGAAATAGACAGCGATTTCGGAGACCCGTTCGCGCAGGCATTTGCCGGTGCGCAGGTAAAAGGGCGTTCCGGCCCAACGCCAGTTCGCCACCTGCACCTTCATCGCGATGAAGCTTTCGGTGGTGCTGTCGGGATTGCCCGCATGCTCGCGGTAGCTGTCGCCGTTGCGGCCGCGATACTGGCCGCGGGCGATATCATCCGGGGCCACCGGGTCCAGCGCCTCGATCACCTTGACCTTCTCGTCGCGCACCGCGTTCGGGGTGAAGCGCGCTGGCGGCTCCATCGCGGTGAGGCACAGCAGCTGCATCAGGTGGTTCTGCACCATGTCCCGCATGGCGCCGGACCTGTCGTAATATTCGCCGCGCCCCTCGACCCCGATGCTTTCGGCGACGGTGATCTGCACGTGGTCGATATGGGAGGAATTCCATAGCGGTTCGAAGAGGGAGTTGGCAAAGCGCAGCGCCATTAGGTTCTGCACGGTTTCCTTGCCCAGATAATGGTCGATCCGGTAGATCTGATCTTCCTGAAAATGCGCCCGCAGCGCCTGGTTCAGCTCCCGCGCTGAGGCCAGATCGTGACCAAAGGGTTTTTCCAGCACGATGCGGCTCTCGGCTGTGACCATACCGCTAGCGCTGAGCCGGTCTGCGATATCGGTGAATAGGCTGGGGGCGACCGACAGGTAGAAGGCGCGGGTGACATCAGCGCGCAGGTGCTGGCCCAGTTCGGCCCAGCCGCCATCGCCGCGCGCATCCACCGCGACATAATCCAGAAGCTTGATAAAGGCGGCGATATCCGCCTCGTTGGTCTCGCCGGGCTGGCCAAATTCGCGGATCGCGGCGGCGGTCAGCTCTTGAAACTCGGGCCGGTCCAGATCGGCGCGCGAAGAGCCGATGATGCGGGTATCGTCGCTGAACTGGCCGATCTGGAAGCGGTGAAACAGGCTCGGCAGGATCTTGCGGCGGGCCAGATCTCCGGTGGCACCAAACAGGACCAGGTCGAACGGCTGAACGGGGATAACGCGGGAAACCATGTGTCTGTCAGATCCTTGCAGCGGGTCAGGTTGATGTCGGACCGGTCTTCAGGTCAGTTTTGCCAGCAAGCCCCGGGTCGAGCCGTCCTTGCCGGTGGGGGCGGCGCCGTCGAGAATCGGCATCAGGCTGAGCGCCAGTTCCTTGCCCAGTTCCACGCCCCATTGATCAAAGGAGTTGATCCCCCAGATCGCACCTTCGGTGAAGACCCGGTGTTCAAAGAGGGCGATGATCTGCCCCAGCACAAAGGGCGTCAGCCGGGGGTAAGCGATGGTGACCGACGGGCGGTTGCCGGGAAAGGTCAGATGCGCTGTCATCCGTTTGAGCTCGGCGCCTTCGAAGCCACGTTCGGCGGCCAGTTGGCGCGCTTCCTCCGGGCTGCGGCCGCGCATCAGCGCCTCGGACTGGGCCAAGCAATTGGCCACCAGCATCCGGTGCTGATGGGCAAGCTCGGGCTCGTGCCCCTCGGCGGCGATCAGGAATTCCGCAGGCACCACGCGGGTGCCCTGATGCAGTAGCTGATAGAAAGCATGCTGGCCGTTAGTGCCCGGCTCGCCCCAGACCACGGGGCCAGAATGGCGGGTCAGCGGTTCGCCATCAAGGGTCACACCCTTGCCGTTGCTTTCCATGTCGAGCTGCTGAAGGTAGGCGGGCAGGCGCGACAGGCGCTGGTCATAGGGCAGCACCGCGCGGCTGTCATAGCCGCAGATATTGTTGTGCCAGATCCCGATCAGCCCCAGCAGGACCGGCAGGTTTTGCGTCAGCGGGGCAGTCTGAAAATGCGCATCCATGGCTGCGGCGCCGCTCAGAAGGGCGCGGAAATTGTCAGGGCCGACGGCGATCAGGATCGGCAGGCCGACCGGTCCCCACATGGAGTAGCGCCCGCCAACCCAATCGGCAAAGCCAAACACACGCTCGGGCGGGATGCCGAAGGCGGCGGTCTTGTCCTGCGCCGAGGAGACCGCCGCCAGATGCGCGGTGGCGCCATCCCCCAGTGCCGCGCGCAGCCATCTGAGCGAGGTTTCGGCATTGGCCATGGTTTCGGTGGTGGTGAAGGTCTTGGAGGCGATGACGATCAGCGTCGTTTCAGGATCGAGATCCTTCAGCGTATCGGCAATATGGGCGCCATCGACGTTGGAGACGAAATGGCAGCGCGGTCCATCGTGATAAGGCGCAAGGGCCAGCGTCGCCATCACCGGGCCAAGGTCGGAGCCCCCAATGCCGATATTGACCACATCGGTAAAGGCCGCGCCCGTCGCGGTTTTCGTCTCGCCGCTGCGCAGCGCTCCGGCAAAGGCTTCCATCCGGCGCAGAGTGTCCTGCACCTGAGGCACCACATCTATGCCATCCACCAGGATCTGCTGATCCGTGGGTGCGCGCAGGGCGGTGTGCAGAACTGCCCGGCCCTCGGTCGCGTTGATCCGCTCGCCGCGGAACATGGCGTCGATATGATCCGGCAGACCGGTTTCCTTTGCGAGATCGATCAGCAGGGACAGGGCCGTTTGGTCCAGCGAGGTTTTGGAATAGTCGAGGAGAAGGTCATCACTGTCGGCAGAGAAAGCATCGAACCGGCCCGCGTCATCGAACAGCGACAGCAACGGCGTATTGGCGGTTTCGGCTCTGTGTCGGGCCAGCTGTGCCCAGATATCACTCATTCCAACAGGTTCCTTGCAAGTGGTCTGATTAGAGTCTGATCTTGTTCTTGGCGCGGTCCCGGATATGCGAATTGTACAAATCGTTAGCGCTAACGTTGATAGTCGTAAATATGTCCGCACGCAATAGGTTTGGACGGGTTATCTCAGGCCACCGTGGCTGCGTCAATTCGGCAGATCGGATCGGTCTCTTTGTGTTGCAGGTGGCGCGGCGGATGCTCCCGCCTGCTGCGGGGTATTTTTGAATACCTCCTCGCAGTTGGGCCGGGCGCCGCGCAAAAGTGCGGCGCCCGGCCCAAGACGGAACGCGCCTTTTTCAAAGGCGAGGTCAGGCGCGGGAGCTTCTGTCCTGCGCGCCCGGATCATGCGGTTTCTTGCAACAGCAGCGGTGACTGGACGCCGCCGATGCTGCACAGATGCGCGACGATATCCGCCACGCCCTTGTCATGGCGCAGGCTGGCAAAGACGAAGGGCAACGCCCCCCGCATCCGCGCGGCGTCCCGCTCCATCACCTCAAGCGAGGCCCCCACATAGGGCGCAAGGTCGGTCTTGTTGATCACCAAGAGGTCCGAGCGGGTGATGGCGGGGCCGCCCTTGCGAGGGATTTCCTCGCCTGCGGCCACATCGATCACATAAAGCGTCACATCGGCCAGCTCGGGGCTGAAGGTCGCCGACAGATTGTCGCCGCCGCTCTCGATCAGCACGATTTCCAGATCCGCGTGGCGCTCCTGCATTTCGGCGACGGCGGCCAAGTTGATCGAGGCATCCTCGCGGATCGCCGTATGCGGGCAACCGCCGGTTTCGACGCCGATCACCCGGTCCTGCGGCAGCACCTGCATGCGCATCAGCGCCTCGGCGTCTTCCTGCGTGTAGATGTCATTGGTGATCACCCCGATCGAGTGATGCGGCGACAGCGCACGCGCCAGCTGCGCCGTCAGCGTGGTTTTTCCCGCGCCGACCGGGCCGCCGATGCCAACGCGCAAAGGTCCGTTGAAACTGCTCATGAGCGGAAGATCCTTGAGTATTGGGTTTCATGGGTCATCGAGGCGATGTCCGAGGCGAAGCTGGCCCCGGCCAGCGCCGCCAGATCCGTCTCGCAGGCGTTCTGTGCGGCCTCCCGGATCAGCGGGCCGAGATCCGTCAGGATCTGCTGACCTTGCAACTGGCCCACTGGCAACAGCCGCTGCCCGGCCGCCACAAGGTTCGAGACAAAGGCATGCACGAACATATGCGCCGTCAGGTCCAGCGACAGCCCGTGCAGGCGCGCCGCACGGCCAATGGCGCTGGGATAGGTGAGGTCAGGCAGGGTATCGCCCCAGACACCGGATGTGGTCTGGCAAAAGGCACGCCCCTGATTGAGGCTTTCGGCCAGGCGTTCGCGCGATGGGGCAAAGGCCCGCGCCTGCATGTCCACCTCGGACAGGGCCACATCATCCGCTGCGCGGTAAGCAGCTGACAGAATGATCGGATCGCTGCGCCCGCTGCCGTAGAGCAGCAGATCGCCCAGCCAGTCCGCCAGTCCGGTCCCGTCGGTAACCTGGCCGGTGGTGCAGGCGGCCTCCAGCCCGTGCGAATAGGCAAAAGCGCCCACCGGGTAGGCCGGGGAGAGCCACTGCATCAGAAGGACGGCGCCGGGTTCAATGCTCATGGGCCTGCCCGCCTGCGTGATCGTGGCTATGGGAATGGCTGTGCCCGTGATCATGCTCATGCTCATGCCCGTGGCTGTGATCGTGGGAATGTCCATGATCATGCGTATGACCGTGATCGTGAGAATGGGTGCGCCCGTGCCCATAGGCGCCGCCTTCGGGCGTGAAGGGCTCTTCAACCTCGCGCACATTGGCGCCAAGGCGTTCCAGCATGGCGCGGATGACGTGATCGCGCTGAATCAGCAGGCGCTCGGGCTGGATCTGACAGGGGGTGTGGCGGTTGCCGATATGCCAGGCAAGCCGGACCAGTTCCGCGCCGCTCGTGTTGCCTGCTGTCACTTCCAGCAGCGCCTCGGGGGCGGCGGTGACGGCGATCTCTCCGCCGTCTTCGAGAATCAGAACCCCGCCGTGATCCAGTGAGGTCGTCTGCGGCAGGTCCACCAGCAGCCGGGCCCCGGTTTCGGTGCTCAGAACCTTGCGGCGCAGGAACCGTGCCTCGTAATCCAGAACCACCCGGTCCCGGGGCTCTGGCTGATGGCTGTGACCGTGATACTGGCGGGCGATCAGGCTGGGCAGCTGCGCGGGGGCGGTCATGACAGCCCCCGGCGCGGCGATTGGAGACCGGCGGTACCGGGAATCAGATGTAGTAGACGTCCGAGAAGACGTGATGAACGATCTTGTCGCGGGTCAGGCCACGCTCTGCCAGCTCTGCATCGCTCATGGCCATCAGGCGCTGAACTTTCTGGCTGCGGGTGTTGGCTTCGCCCAGCGCGATCATCACGCGACCAAAGGCGACGAAGGGTGCTGCCAGAATCGCCAGAACGGATTTCTCGCTGGCGGAGGCGGTGGTGTGTTGTGCGGCATATGCCATTGGAGGTCACTCCTTTTTGAGTTGTGATCTCCTCCCAGTGACACCCAAGGTAGGGCATGAATGCTGACCTAGCTAGGCCCCAGTTGGAATGGCTGCCATGCGCTCTGTGCAACGTTCTGAAAATGCTCATTTTTTGCGCTCCTTAGTACAAAAAGTAGCGTTGTGCCATCGGCAGCTCGGTTGCGGGGGCGCAGGTCAGCAATTCGCCGTCGGCGCGCACTTCGTAGGTCTCCGGGTTCACCTCGATCTTTGGCGTGGCCGCGTTGAGCCGCAGATCGGATTTGCCGATATCGCGGGTGCCGGTGACGGCAACGGTCTGCTTTGCCAGTCCCAGCTTTTCGCGCAGCCCGCTGGCCTGGGCGGCTTCGGACACAAAGGTCACGGCGGAGTTTTCCACCGACCGCCCATAGGCGCCCCACATGGGCCGCGAATAGACCGGCTGCGGTGTCGGGATCGAGGCGTTGGGATCGCCCATCTGGGCGCAGACGATGGTGCCTGCCATCAGTACCATCTCAGGCTTCACCCCAAAGAACGCTGGGTTCCACAGCACCAGATCGGCGCGCTTGCCTTCCTCGATGCTGCCGATTTCGTGGCTGATCCCATGGGCGATGGCCGGGTTGATGGTGTATTTGGCGATATAGCGGCGGACGCGGAAATTATCGTTGTCGCCGGTCTCCTCGGGCAGGCGGCCGCGCTGCTTCTTCATCTTGTCGGCGGTCTGCCAGGTGCGGATTAGCACCTCGCCCACCCGGCCCATGGCCTGGCTGTCGGAGGCGATGATCGAAAAGGCGCCCATGTCGTGCAGGATATCCTCGGCGGCGATAGTCTCGCGGCGGATGCGGCTTTCGGCAAAGGCGACGTCTTCGGGGATGGATTTGTCGAGGTGGTGACAGACCATCAGCATGTCGAGGTGTTCTTCGATGGTATTGACGGTGAAGGGTCGCGTCGGATTGGTCGAAGAGGGCAGCACATGCTCTTCGCCGCAGATCTTGATGATATCCGGCGCATGGCCACCGCCGGCGCCTTCAGTGTGGAAGGCGTGGATCGTACGGCCCTTCATGGCGGCGACGGTATGTTCGACGAAACCGGACTCATTCAGCGTATCGGTGTGGATCATCACCTGCACATCCATGGCATCTGCCACGCCAAGGCAGCAATCGATGGCGGCCGGCGTGGTGCCCCAGTCTTCGTGCAGTTTCAGGGCGCAGGCCCCGGCCAGCACCTGTTCTTCCAGCGCCGTGGGCTGCGAGGCGTTGCCCTTGCCCGCAAAGGCCAGGTTCATCGGAAAGGCATCCGCGGCCTGCATCATGCGGCCCAGGTGCCAGGCACCGGGGGTGCAGGTGGTGGCCAATGTCCCGTGGGCCGGCCCGGTGCCGCCGCCGAGCATGGTGGTGAGGCCGGAATGCAGCGCGTCCTCGATCTGCTGCGGGCAGATGTAATGGATGTGGCTGTCAAAACCGCCCGCCGTCAGGATCCGCCCTTCGCCTGCGATCACCTCGGTGCCGGGGCCGACGATGATATCGACGCCGGGCTGGGTGTCCGGATTGCCGGCCTTGCCGATCTTGTGAATACGCCCGTCCCGCAGGCCGACGTCTGCCTTGTAGATGCCGGTGTGATCGACGATCAGCGCATTGGTGATCACCGTGTCCACGGCGCCCGCCGCGCGGGTGGCCTGGGATTGTCCCATGCCGTCGCGGATCACCTTGCCGCCGCCGAATTTCACCTCTTCCCCATAGCGCGGCGCATTCTCGCCCGCGCTTTCGGTGATCAGGTCACGCTCTACCTCGATGATCAGGTCGGTATCTGCCAGCCGCAGCCGGTCCCCGGTGGTGGGGCCATACATGGCGGCATAATCGGCGCGGGAAAGTTTTGCGGGCATGATGGGTGTTCCTATCCGGTCGGGTGGTCACGCGCTGCGGTGACTCGGTTAATCTCGTATCTCAGGAGCTGACGGGACTGCCCGGTCGCAAGGCCGGGCCGCGCCCGACCCTCCCCACGGGAGGGCGCGTTTGCGACGTTTCGGACAACGCGAGACCTGCGGTCTGACGCGCGGGAGCGGGAAGATGCGGGTGAAGCAGCGCCCACCCAAGTTCAGCCGAGGCCCTTCCTCCTGCATCACAGATCCCCCATGATCTCTTGGTTGAAACCATAGATCCGGCGCGCACCGCTGATCGGGATCAGTGCCACATCGCGGCGCTGGCCCGGCTCGAACCGCACGGCGGTGCCGGCAGCGATATCCAGACGCATGCCCCGGGCAGCGGCGCGGTCAAAGTCCAGCGCTGGATTGGTTTCGGCGAAATGGTAGTGGCTGCCGACCTGCACCGGGCGGTCCCCGGTATTGGCAACCATCAGCGTCACCGCTTCGGTGCCATCGTTCAGGGTCAGCTCCCCCGCTGCAGGAAACAGCTCACCGGGGATCATTTGCGCGACCGCACGTAGGCCAGAGCGGCAGCGCCGCCAACGGTGAGTGCGGCCAGGATCACGGGCAGCCAGCTTTCCGAGCCGTGCGGATGCAGGTGTGCCCCGCCATGGGCCAGAGCCGGACCAGCGGTGAGCGCGATGGCGGATGCGAGAGCGGGCAGGTGTTTCATGCTGTTTCTCCTGTCGGGTGTTATCGGATCGGGTTGTGGACGGTCACCAGCTTGGTGCCATCGGGAAAGGTTGCTTCGACCTGAACCTCGTGAATCATCTCGGGCACGCCCTCCATGCATTGATCGCGTGAGACGACGGCGGCGCCGGCCTCCATCATCTCGGCGACCGGGCGCCCGTCGCGGGCCCCTTCGACCACCGCATCGGTGATCAGGGCGATGGCTTCGGGGTGGTTCAGCTTGACGCCGCGCGCCAGGCGCTTGCGGGCAACTTCGGCGGCCATGGCCACCAGCAGCTTGTCTTTTTCACGGGGGGTCAGGTTCATCGGCTCACAGTCTCTCTGTCACAGTCTCCAGGCACGCGGCAGGCCATCGGGCAGCAAGCGGTCCAGAATGGGAACAAGGGTTTGGCGCAGGTCGAAGCCATCCGCTGCCAGCAGCCGCAGGACCAGCAGATCCTTGGCCAGCAGCGACACGCCACCGGTGCCCGGCAGCATCGCGCGCAGCGGCTCCAGCCAGCTTTCGGCGCGGGGATGGGCCAGGACCAGCGCTGCCATGGCGCGGGCGCCCCCGGCCACGGCAGGGCGGTCCAGGGTGGCGGCGATGTCATCGCGCAGCTCGACCCCGTCATAAAAGATCATCTGACCGTCGCGGTGGATCTCTACCCGGTCGCTGAACCGGGCCGAGGTCAGCGCCTCGCCCATGGCGAGACGGCCAAACACCACGGGTTCGACCATCAAAAAGCGGGCGTCGGCGGCCAGATCCACGCGCAGGCGGCGGGCAAAGCGGCTGCCGTTGAACAAAATGGTTTCCTGCGGCAGCCAGTTGAGGCGGGCGCCTGCAGCGACCTCAAGCCGGGTCTCCATGCGTCCGGTCTCGTCCGGCTGGGCGCGATAGGCGCGTTCGGCGGCCTGGGTGGTGACCGTTAGGCGGCTGTTGTCCAGCGCGGCGGCCGCAACCGAAAACCGATCACCGCCGGTGATTCCGCCTGCCGTATTGACCATCACCGCCTCGGGGTGCGGGCGGCCCTGTGGAAACAGCAGCTTCATCGCCCCGGCCTGATGCAGATCCTTCAGGCGCACCGCGCCGTCCTTGTGGTGGACCGAGACCCGCGCGCGGCCCACGGCGCGCGGTTGTGCGGTCGGAACCGGGGTGGCGGTCTGGCGCGATATGATGGCGGCCTCGGTGATCTTTGACACTCCCTGACGCATGGCGGAACGCTGTCGTCTGCCCCAAAGAGTGCGCTTTGCTGGGCGCAATGACCATTTTGCAGGCGCTAAAAGGGCGGAGCGCCAGCATTCAGGATCAAAAAATGGGCGATCCCGCAAAAGGTCGCCTGCTTTTTGTGCATTTGGGGATTCCGCAGGGATGCGCCGCGGCTAGCGTTTGCCAAGTTTGCCGCGGTGCAGAAGCCTGAGTGAGGCCGAGGCGCAAGACCTGCATCGGCTGTGGGAGTGTGGCGGCCATACGAATTGGACCTCGGTTAGACCGCCACACGATTTGCAACAACAGTTGCGGGGCTGACCTAGTGCTGCCGCCCTTCTTTCGCAAGGGAAGAGATGGCACGGGCCTGACCCTGTCTGGAGGGAAGTATGAGTTTCTTGAATAAAACTGCGGCCAGCGTGCTGGCACTGGGCCTGAGCGCAAGCGCCGGTCTTGCCGAGGATTGCACCATCAAGGTGGGCGTTCTGCACTCGCTGTCCGGCACCATGGCGATTTCCGAAACCACGCTGAAGGACACCATGCTGATGCTGGTGGCCGATCAAAACGAAAAAGGCGGCCTTCTGGGCTGCGAGCTGGAAGCGGTCGTTGTTGACCCCGCTTCCGACTGGCCGCTGTTTGCCGAAAAGGCGCGTGAGCTGCTGACCGTGCATAATGTGGACGTGATTTTTGGCAACTGGACCTCCGTGAGCCGGAAATCGGTGCTGCCGGTTATCGAAGAGCTGAACGGCCTTCTGTTCTACCCCGTCCAGTACGAGGGCGAGGAAAGCTCGAAAAACGTCTTCTACACCGGCGCTGCGCCGAACCAGCAGGCGATCCCGGCCACGGATTATTTCCTTGAGGAACTGGGCGTCGAGAAATTCGCGCTGCTGGGCACCGACTATGTCTACCCGCGCACGACCAACAACATCCTTGAAAGCTATCTCAAGGGCAAAGGCATCGCCGACAGCGATATCTTCGTGAACTACACGCCCTTTGGTCATTCCGACTGGTCCAAGATCGTCGCCGACGTGGTGGCGCTTGGCGCCGACGGTAAGAAGGTCGGTGTGATCTCCACCATCAACGGCGACGCCAACATCGGCTTCTACAAGGAACTGGCAGCAGCAGGCATTTCCGCCGATGACATCCCGGTCGTGGCCTTCTCGGTGGGTGAGGAAGAACTCTCGGGTCTGGATACCTCGAACCTGGTCGGCCACCTTGCGGCCTGGAACTACTTCCAGTCGGCAGACACCGAAGCCAACGAAGCCTTCGTCGCCAAGTGGAAAGAGCTGATGGGCGAAGAGCGCGTCACCAATGACCCGATGGAAGCGCATTATATCGGCTTTAACATGTGGGCGAACGCCGTGACCGAAGCAGGCAGCGCTGATGTCGATGCCGTGCGCGCCGCCATGTACGGGCAGGAATTCCCGAACCTGACCGGCGGCACCGCCGTGATGCTGCCGAACCACCATCTGGCCAAGCCGGTGCTGATCGGTGAAATCCAGGAGGACGGCCAGTTCGACATCATTTCCGCCACCGATCCGGTGCCGGGCGATGCATGGACCGACTTCCTGCCGGAATCGGCGGTTCTGAAGTCCGACTGGAAAGATCTGGGCTGCGGTATGTACAACACCGAAACCGAGACCTGCGTTCAGACGCTTTCGAACTACTGATCTTCTTACCCTTGAAGACAGAGTCGCGGCGGGGGCCCTTGTTGGGTTCCCGCCTCGGCAGACACGCCGCGCGGCCTGCCCATGTGGGTCACGCAAGGCGGATCTTTCAGAGCGGATCTCAACGATATGAAACGACTATTCTTTGCGTGCCTCGCGCTGTTCTGCGCGTGTCAGATCGCCCTTGCCCAGACCCCGGCGGGGGACGGGCCGCTGCAGCAGCTGCTGCAGGAAAACCGGGCGCTGATCGAGAAAAGTTCCCGCACCTCCATCGGACCGGTGATCACCGCGATCGCCGACAGTGGCCTGCCGCAGGCCCGCGGGTTTCTGGAGGCCTGGCAGAACAAGGACATCTGGCAGCGCAAGGAGGACGGTCTGTTCTTTGTGGGCGAGGAAGTCGCCAAACGGACCTATGCCCTCAGCAGCCCGGATGACGGCACTCTTGCCGGAGAATATCCCAAGAAAGAATTGAAACAGCTGAAACCCAACAGTGGCGTGCGGGCGCTGATCGCCACCGCGCTGGTGCAGTTCCAGCTGAGCGACCCTGACCCTGCCACCCGAGCCGAGGGGCTGCTGGCCATCGAACGCGCCCCCGGCGCCGATCTGCTGGCGCCGCTGCGCGCCTCGATCCCGGGGGAGGAGGATCCGGTGCTGAAGGCCCGCAAGACCCGGCTGGAGCGGCTTTTGACCATCGCCTATGGTGCCGATGAGGCAGAGCGGATCCACGCGATCAAAGGTGTCTCAAACGATCTCAGCGTCGATGTGCGTGCCGCCCTCAATCCGCTGGTGGCGGTTACTGTGGAGGTTGCCGAGGGGTTGCCCGAGGACCGCAATATCGCCCGCACCCTGACGCCCGGCGAAGATGGCATATCTCGCAACGACGCCTATGACATGTTGGTTGCCGCTGGCCACGTGCCCGCGCGCACCACTGCCGATGCCCTGCGCCAGACCCTCGCCGAGCATATCGAGGGTGGACGCGTCGCGGGCGTGCCGCTGGCGCAGCTTTCAAACGAGATGATCCGGCAAAAGGTATACGACAGCCTCGCCTCGGACGGGAAGGTGGACCCTTTCGTGGGCGAAGAGGCGATTACCATCGCCCTCAGCCATTATGTGTTCTTTGAAACCTACGCCGAGCCCTCTGCCGCCGTGACCGATGCCGCCGAACAGGCGCTTGAGAGTATCGGCACCAAGGTTGCGCTCAATCAGGCGGTGGATCTGGGGCTGGATGCGGTCTCGCTCGCCTCGATCTATTTCCTGGCGGCGATCGGCCTTGCCATCACATTCGGCCTGATGGGGGTCATCAACATGGCCCATGGCGAATTCATCATGATGGGCGCCTACACCGGCTATGTGGTGCAGCAGATCATTCCCAATCATACGGTTTCGATCCTTGTCGCCATCCCGCTGGCTTTTGCGGTGACATTTGCCGCCGGTGTCGCGATGGAGCGGCTGGTGATCCGGCATCTCTACAACCGCCCGCTTGAGACCCTGCTGGCGACCTTCGGGATTTCCATCGCGCTGCAGCAGCTTGCCAAGAACATTTTTGGCACGCAGGCCCGCCCGCTGACGGCGCCCGGTTGGCTAGATGGGGCCTGGATGATCAACGACGTGGTGTCGATCAGCTATATCCGCATCGCAATCTTCGTACTGGCGCTGATCTTTCTGGCGCTGTTCCTCTTCATCATGCGGCGCACGCGGCTGGGGCTTGAGACCCGCGCGGTGACGCAGAACCCGCGCATGGCGTCCTCCATGGGGATCAATCCGGGACGCGTGAACATGCTGACCTTTGGTCTGGGATCGGGCATTGCCGGGATCGCGGGCGTTGCCATTGGTCTCTTTGCCAAGGTCACCTCGGAACTTGGACAGGATTACATCGTGCAAAGCTTCATGACCGTGGTCGTGGGCGGTGTCGGCAATATCTTCGGCACCCTGGCCGGGGCGGCGATGATCGGTTCCCTGCAAAAGGGGATCGAGTGGTTGAACCCCTCGAACACGCTGGCGGCGCAGACCTACATGATCATCTTCATCATCATCTTCATTCAGTTCCGCCCCAGAGGGATCATCGCCCTCAAGGGCCGCGCGGCGGGGGATTGATCCATGCGACAGTCATTCATTGCAAAGAACCCATCCGTTCTGGTCTTCCTGTCTCTCCTTGCGCTGTTCACCCTCTTGGTGACTGTGTTTGCCGAAGGGCCAGGGGCCGGGCTGATCCCGACGAGTTTTGTGAAAACACTGGGCAAGACCCTGTGCCTGTGTCTGATCGCCATCGCGATGGATCTGATCTGGGGCTACACCGGTATCCTTTCGCTGGGCCATTTCGCCTTCTTCGGGCTTGGCGGCTACATGATCGGCATGTGGCTGATGTATGAACGCACCCGCCTGATCGTCACCGAGGCATTGGCGCAGGGCGACATCCCCCCGACCGAGGCCGAGGTGGTCGATGGCATCGGCAGCCAGATCTTCGGCGTGGTCGGCAGCAGCGAATTCCCCATGGTCTGGATGTTCGCCGACAGTCTGGTGCTGCAACTGATGCTGGTGGTGCTGGTGCCGGGCATTCTGGCGGCCATCTTTGGCTGGCTCGCCTTCCGCAGCCGGGTCACAGGCGTCTATCTCTCGATCCTGACGCAGGCGATGACGCTGGCCTTGGCGCTTTACCTCTTTCAGAACGATTCCGGCCTGCGCGGCAACAATGGTCTGTCGGGCCTGCAAAACCTGCCGGGGGTGGAGGCTCCGCAGTCGGCGGTCTCGATGTGGTTCTTCTGGGCCTCGGCGCTTGCCTTGGGCCTTGGCTATATGCTGGCGGCCTGGGTGGTGTCGGGCAAGTTCGGATCGGTCATTCGCGGCATCCGCGACAACGAGGCCCGCGTGCGTTTCCTTGGCTACCCGGTGGAAACTTTCAAGCTGGCGGTCTTTACCCTGACTGCCTGTATCGCCGCCATCGCGGGCGCGCTTTATTATCCGCAGGCGGGGATCATCAACCCGGCGGAAATGGCGCCCGTTGCCTCGATCTACCTGGCGGTCTGGGTCGCCATCGGCGGGCGCGGGCGGCTATATGGTGCGGTGATCGGTGCGGCCTTTGTTTCGCTGGTGTCCACATGGTTCACCGGTGGTCAGGCGCCTGACATCCCGCTCGGCTTTTACACCATCAAATGGGTCGACTGGTGGCAGGTGATCCTCGGCCTCTCCTTCGTCCTGGTGACGCTGTTCGCCCCCAAGGGCATCGGTGGCCTCTTTGACCTCTTGCAGCGAAAGGACCGGACATGAGCACGCTTCTCGAAGTCTCCGGCGTCTCCGTCAGCTTTGACGGGTTCAAGGCGATCAACAACCTGTCGTTCCAGATCGCCGAGGCCGAGCTGCGCGCGGTGATCGGTCCCAACGGCGCTGGCAAGACCACCTTCATGGATATCGTCACCGGCAAGACACGCCCAGACGAGGGCCGAGTGATCTGGGGCGAGAAATCCCTGTCCCTTCTCGATATGGACGAGGCGCAGATCGCGCGGCAGGGGATCGGGCGCAAGTTCCAGAAACCCACGGTGTTCGAGGACCAGTCGGTGCGCGACAACCTGATGATGGCCCTGAAAAAGGACCGCTGGGTGATCGCCGTCTTGCTGTTTCGCGCCTCAGACGCCGACACTGCGCGGGTCGAGGAACTGGCGGCAGAGGTTGGCCTTGCGGACCAGCTGGACCGGATCGCCGGAGAGCTGTCCCACGGCCAGAAGCAGTGGCTCGAGATCGGCATGCTTCTGGCGCAGGAGCCGCGGCTTTTGTTGGTGGATGAACCTGCGGCGGGCATGACGCCCGAGGAGCGCGAACATACCACCGACCTGCTGGTGGAGGCGGCCAAGACCCGCGCGGTGGTCGTCGTCGAACACGATATGGAGTTCGTGCGGCGCCTCAATTGCAAGGTCACGGTGCTGCACGAGGGCGCGGTGCTGGCAGAAGGGGGATTGGATCACGTGACCTCCGATCCCGAAGTCATCGATGTTTATCTGGGGCGCTGAGCGATGCTGGATCTGAAAGATATCACCCTCCACTATGGCCGCAGCCGGATCCTGAACGGCATTTCCATGCAGGCCGACCTAGGCGAGGTGACCTGCGTGATGGGCTGTAATGGCGTCGGCAAAACCAGCCTGATGAAGGCGGTCACCGGCACCCACCCGCGGTCGGGTGGCAGCATGACGTTTGACGGGCAGGAGATCGGCGTGGTGCCCGCGCATCAGCTGGCGCGTGCGGGCATCGCCTATGTTCCGCAGGGCCGCGATATCTTCCCGCTCTTGACGGTGAAGGAGAATTTGGAGACGGGATTTGCCTGCCTGCCGAAGGAAGAACATTTCATCCCTGACCACATTTACGAGCTGTTCCCGATCCTGAAGGATTTCCTCGCCCGGCGCGGCGGTGACCTGTCCGGCGGGCAGCAACAGCAGCTGGCCATTGCCCGCGCCCTGATCACCAAGCCCAAGCTTCTGGTGCTGGACGAGCCGACCGAGGGCATCCAGCCCAATATCATCAAGCAGATCGGCGAGGTCATCAAACTGCTGCGCGGGCAGGGTGACATGGCGATCATCCTGGTCGAGCAGTTCTTCGATTTCGCCTATGAGCTGGCCGACCGCTTCGTGGTCCTGCGCCGGGGTGAAGTGGTGCTGGAGGGCCGCAAGGGCGCGGTCGAGCGTGACGCCCTGCTGGAGGGGGTTTCGGTCTGACCTGATTTTGGCAGGGCCTTGCTCTCAGGCGAAAACCGGCGCCTTTCGCGCCTGTGGCAGCAGGAAGGGCATGCCGCCCGGCGGGGTGGTATTGACCGGCACCGGGCAGCCGTAAACCTCGGCCAGCGCCTGATCCGTCAACACTTCTGCCGGGGAACCCGTGGCCGCGATGCGGCCCGCCTGCATCAGAACAACATGATCGGCGAACATGGCGGTGAGGTTCAGATCATGCATCACCGCAACCACGCCGCCGCCCTGCGCCGCATAGCGCCGCGCCAGATCCATCACCGTGAACTGATGGCCGATATCGAGGCTCGCCACCGGTTCATCCAGGATCAGCCAGCGCGGGGAGCCATCGACCACTGGCTGCCAGACCTGCGTCAGAACCCGGGCCAGTTGCACCCGCTGCTGCTCGCCCCCTGACAGGTCCTGGTAATACCGCCCGGCAAACCCTCCCAGATCCACCGCTTCCAGCGCCTGCATCGGCAGGTCGGTTTCGCCCGCCGACAGACCGGCGCTTAGGCCCAGCCGCACGATCTCCAGCACGGTAAAGGGAAAGGCGATGCTGGTGCTTTGCGGCTGCACCGCGCGGATCGCGGCCAGTTCCCAGGGTTTGAGCGTTGCGGTGTCCTGCCCGTTCAGCAGCACCCGGCCCGTATGCGCGACCTCGCCGGTCATGGCGCGCAAGAGCGTGGTCTTGCCTGAGCCATTGGGGCCGACGATGGCGGTGACGCGTCCCGGTTCAGCGGCAAAATCCACCCTGTGCAGGACGGTTCGGTTTCCCAGCTTTACGGTGATGTCAAAGGCTTGCATGTCTCTGTCCAATCAAAGTCCCAGACCCGCGCGACGTTTCAGGAGGATCCAAAGGAAGACCGGCGCGCCCAGGACGGCGGTGACGATTCCGATGGGTAGCTCTGCCGGGGCAATGATCACTCGGGCGATCATGTCAGCGGCCAATAGAAGCGTGGCCCCCAGAAGGGCGGCATTGGGCAAAAGCGGATGGTGATCCGGCCCGGTGGCAAGGCGCAGCAGATGCGGCACTACGATGCCGATGAAGCCGATACCACCCGAGACCGCCACAGCAGCGCCGGTGGCGCCGGCGACAGCCATGATCGCGATATTCTTCACCCGCTGCACAGGGATGCCGATGTGCCCGGCGGCGGCCTCTCCCAGCGCCAGCCCGTTGAGACCGCGCGCAAGGAAGGGCGCGGCACACAGGGAGAGTCCGATCACCGGCAGGGCGGCGAGAACCTTGGTCCAGGTGGCGCCCGCGAGCGACCCCATGCCCCAGAAGGTCAGATCACGCAGTTGGTTGTCATCGGCCATGTAGACAAGAATGCCCGACAGCGCCCCGGCCAGCGCGCCAAGGGCGATACCGGCCAGCAGCATGGTCGCAACCGAGGTCTGCCCGCCGCGCGTGGCAGTGCGATAGAGGATCAGCGTCGATCCCCAGCCGCCAAAGAAGGCCGCGACCGGCACAAGGCCGTTGCCCAATGTGTCGCGCAAGGCGGCTGGCAGCAGGCTGCCCAGCACGATGGCGGTGATCGCGGCCAGACCCGCTCCGGCGCTGACGCCGACGATACCGGGATCGGCCAATGGGTTGCGGAACAGCCCCTGCATCACCGCGCCCGAGACCGCTAGCGCCGCCCCCACAAGGATGCCAAGGCACAGGCGCGGCAGGCGGATGTCGAAAAGGATGATCCGGTCGAGTTGTGACAGCTCGCGCCCCGCGATCAGATCGCCAAGGGCGGACCAGACCGAAGTGCCCGCCGCGCCAAAGGTCAGAGAACTCACCGAAGTGATCAGCAGCAGAGCCGCGAGCGCCAGCGTCAGCCGCCGGGCCTGATGGCGACGGTCCACCGGCGCCCCGGTGGACCGACCCTGAGCCTGACCTCGGTTCTGGGTTGTCGCCTCTGCTGCCAGGCTCATTCCGCGTGACCCTCGTAGAAGGCTTCTGACAGGGTCCGGATCGTGTCAGCGGTGCGCGGGCCAAACCCCAGCAAGGACTGCCCGTCCATGCGCACCAGCCGTCCGTTCTGTGCCGCTGGTGTGGGGATCAGCGCAGGCAGGCTGGCTAGCTGCTCCATCGCGACGCCGTGGTCGCCGCCCCGGTCCATTGCCAAAATCACATCCGGGGCGGTGGCGGAAACCGCTTCATCCGTCATCGGTTTGTAGCCCTCGAAGGCGTCGATGGCGTTGATGCCGCCCGACAGGCGGATGATGCCATCGGCGGCGGTGTTGCGACCTCCGGCCATGATCCGCCCGCCTTGCGTGGACAGCACGAACAGCACCCGCACCGGCGCATCGCCTGCGCGCGCCTGCGCCTCTGAATGGGCCGCCTCCAGATCGGGGGCAATGTCACCCAGCAGGGCCTTGGCCTTGTCCTCGGCGCCAAGGGCGGCGGCCACGGTTTCGATCTTCGTGATCACGCCAGCAGGTGAGTAGACCTCGGGCACCTCGGCATAGGCGATGTCGGCCTGTTTCAGCACATCCAGCGTTTCCACCGGACCGGCCCCGGCGCTGGCGATGATCAGATCGGGCGATACCGACAGGACACCTTCCGGCGACAGGGCACGGGCATAACCGATATTGGGCAGCGCCTCGGCCTCTGCCGGGTAGCTGGAGGTGCTGTCGCGGGCCACCAGACGATGGCCTTCACCCAGAGCATAGACGATCTCGGTGACCGATCCGCCGACGCTGACAACGCGCTCTGCCGGGGCGGCAAGGGCCATCTGCCCGGCAAGAGTGCCGAGCAGGAACAGGCCAGCGCCTTTGGAAAGACGGGAGAGCAGAGACATCACACGGTCTCCGGCTCGGCCCGGGTTTCAGCCTCCAGCGAGGGAAGCGCGGCAACAATTGCATCCCATGCCGGGCGGCTGTCGTTGTCGTCGGTGCGGCGGCCAAAGACCTGGAACAGGATGGTGCCATCGGCATCAAAGGCCTCATAAGACACTGCATCGCCCCGCTTGGTCGGCTTGTTGACGGCCCAAACCTCGGCCACGTGATCAAGGCGCAGGTGCAGGTCGAAACCGGGGTCGAGGATGTTCTGCCAGGGCCCCATTTCGCGCAGATTCCGGACCGGGCCGCCGTGGATTTCGATGCAGCCGCGGTTGCCGACAAAGATCATCACTTCGATTTCCTGCTCGCGCACGGCCTCCAGCATCGGGGTGACGGTGTCTGTCGGCAGCTTGCGGGCCAGAGGCTCCCCGGCGATGCGATAGGCACCCAGACGGTTCATCTTCAGCTTTGAGCACAGGCGCAGGAACTGGTGGGTGTCGGTCATCTTGGCCCATTCGGCGCGCAGGACCTCGACCTTGTCCGGGTCTGATTTGGCGCCCTCGGGCGGGGTACGGGGCGTGACTTCCAGCGTGTCGGATTGTTCCGGCAGCGCCAGATCGGCGACGATCCGGTCCCAGGCCGCCAGGTCGGAGGCTTCGCGCAAGTGGATCTTGTGCACCGCGTCACCGGCGGCATCAAAGAACTGCAGCGAGCGGGCGGTGCCGTTCTTGCCGTCCCGTTCGACCGCAAAGGCAGTGACGAAATGGCGCGGGAACAGGCGCAGGTCGATTTCCTCGGTCAGCACCAGAGAGGCGTGAACGCCACCCTGATAGTGGCTGTAACGCCCGACCTTTTCGATCACGCAGGAATCGTTTCGGGTCAGCGCCATGACCTCGCCCAGCTCTTCCAGCCGGGGAAAGACGACATCGGGGTTTGCTTCAATGCGGGTCACACCCGCGCCACTGAAGGCGGCGACAAGCTGCGCCTCGGTGATGTTGAACTTGTCGGCAAAATCGCGGTCGCGCAGCTGCGCATGGTCAGCACGTTCGGCGCGGATCTGCTCTGCGGAGACAGGAGTCGGAGTGGTCATGTCGGGCCCTTTCGGAGGCGGTCTGCATATCGTTTGGAAAGGGCTGGCTGTGGCTGCCGGTCGGGGCAGATCACGCTGGCGGCTGAGGGATCAGCGGGTCGGAATTTATGTTGACTGTTTTTATCATCTTTACTAACAGGCTCAAGCGGAATTTTGAATTTCGCCAAAGATCAATCCTGAAATACCGTGCCAGCCCCCACGCAAGCCTTCGGTTCGAATACGAATAGATGCGAAGGAAAATGTGATGGGCAAACAGCGTATGTCTATGCGGCTGTTGGGGACGGTGTCAGTGCTGGGGCTGACAATGAACGCGGGCGCGCAGGCGCAGGATCTGCCGCTGGATCTGCAGGGCGAGGGGTTTCTCGGCACTGTTGAACTGGGGCAGGGCAAGCGCGAGGTGCAGACCGCAACCGCGACGCCGCAGACGGTAATCACGCAGGAAGAGCTGGATGACCGGCAGGCCGGATCCGTGGCCGAGCTGATCGATTCGGTGCCCGGTGTGACGCTAGTGAACGGCAGCCGCCCGCAGGGCTCGGGCCTGAATATCCGCGGCTTTGGCGCCACCAGCAGCTATGGCACCGATCAGAAGGTGCAGATCATGATCGACGGCGCCTCTACCGGGTCAGAGGAGCTCTACCGGATCGGCACGCAGCTGTTCACCGATCCCGAGCTCTACAAACGCGTGTCGGTGATCCGGGGCACCATCGGCAGTTTCGAATACGGCTCGGGCATTATCGGCGGCGTGGTACAGCTTGATACAAAGGATGCGGCGGATTTCACCGGCGGTGAGATCGGTCTACGGTTTCGCCAGACCATCGGCGCCTCGAGCAATGCAAAGGGGTTCGTGACGTCCTCCACTCTGGCCTGGCAGCCCACTGAACGGCTGGAGGTCCTGTTCAATTACACCCTGCGCGATGTCGACGCCTACAAGGACGGAAACGGGCAGGTCGTGCCCAATACCGAGAGCCGCATGCCCTCGTATCTGGGCAAGGTGAAATACAGCTTTGGCGACAATAACGATCACTCGATCACTGCCTCCTACAACTATTCCGAAACGGATGAAAAAGACGTCCCCTACGATACTTTCGGCACCACCGGCGGCTCCTTTGGCAACGTCGACCGCAAGGTCAGCAACGAGGTCGCCGGGCTGCGCTATCGCTGGAACCCGGTTGGCAATGACCTGATCGATCTGGACGTTAACCTGACTCGCTCGACACAGCACATCGATACCGCCTATGTGCCCGGTTCCAGCCCGCTGGAGGGCACCTCGTCGGGGCCAGGCGTCATTGCCCTGGCCGATGCGGATCAGGATTACGAGATCACCAAGCTGACCGCGAAGAACAGCATGTATTTCGTGACCGGCATGGCGACACACGATCTGCGGCTTGGGGTTGAGGTGATGCAGCGCGAGCGCCTGAACGCACCTTCGGCCCCCGGCGGCACCGACCGGCGTCTGGCCTTGTTCGCGGTGGATGACATCGGCATCGGCGATCACTGGACCATAACCCCGGCCATGCGGTTTGAAACCCAGGATATCGAGGCCCACGACGGATCCTCGGCCTATGACAACTCGGCGCTGATGGGCGGGCTGTCGGCGCGCTATGAATTCGCTTCGGGCTGGGCCCTGTTTGGCAGCGGCGCCTATACCGAGAACCTGCCGATCATCGATGATCTTGGCTCGCCGCGCTACATGACCCAGCCGGAGCGGTCCCATACCTTTGAATTGGGCGCCTCCTATACCTCCAGCGGCGTGTTTACGGCGGGCGATGCCCTGCAGGCCAAGGTGAACCTGTTCAAGGGCAAGCTCTGGGACATCACCTCTTATGTGGACAGCAATTTCAACCCGATCCGCGAAGTGAACAGCGAAGGCATCGAGATCGAAGCCACCTACAGCATGGAAAACGGCTTTTATGCCGATTTCAACGCGGCGGTCGGCGAATACACCGCGGTTTCGGCGGGCGGGGCCAGCGGCGTTTGGCGCAACACCCCTGCGGACAGCGCCCGCCTGACCCTGGGTAAGCGGATCGGCGAGGCCTGGGATCTGAGCTGGGAGCTGGTCGGCAGCAAATCCTTCACCGACTACAACGGCGATCTGATCAAGGGCTATGGCGTCAGCAACCTGCGCGCCACCTACCGGGTGCAGACAGGCGCGCTGAGCGGCGCCGAGGTGCGGCTTGGCATCGAAAACGCCTTTGACAGTGTCTATACGCCCGCGCTGGCGACCCGCACCGCACCGGGGCGCAACATCAAGCTGACCCTGGCGAAAACCTTCTGACCCAACGGAGATTGAAGAGGTTCCATATGGTACGCGTAAACAGGAAATGGGTGGCCCCGGCAGCAGTTCTGCTGGCGGGGCTGGGCAGCATGGCACGGGCCGCAGACCCGGCCGTGTCGATCGAGCTGAGCACGGCAGAGCAGGTCGGTGAGGCCTGCCTTCTGTCATTTGTGGCGCAGAACACCCATGCGCAGGACATCGGTCAGGCGGTTTATGAGACCGTTCTGTTCGATGCAAAAGGACAGGTGGCACGGCTGACGCTGCTGGATTTCCAGGACCTGCCGGCAGGACGGATGCGGGTGCGCCAGTTCCAGTTTCCCTATGCCTGCGACGGCATCAGTCGGGTGCTGATCAACGGCGCCACCACCTGCACCGGCGGGGCTGATTTGCCAGAGGCCGCCTGCAGTAGGGGCATCACGCTCAGCAGCCGCACCGATCTGGAGTTGCTGGGATGATGTGGCTTCACGATGCGCTGCTTGGGGTTCTGGATCTGGGCGGACCGGTGGTTCTTCTGCTGCTCTGCGTGTCGGTGCTGACAGCGGCGCTGGTGCTCTACAAAATCTGGCAATACCGCACTGCGCGGGTGGGCCGCCACGCCCATCTGTCCGCCGCTGTCACCGCCTGGGACCATGGCGATCGCGACGGCGCCCTGCGGCAGCTGGAAAGCAGCCGATCCTATCTCGCGCCGGTGTTCCGCCTCGCGCTGGCCGCCGGTCCCGGAACTGCGGCGGATGCGGCCCTGTCCGACCGTGCCGATGCCGAGGCAGAGGATTGCTTTGCCCGGCTCGAACGGGGGCTTGGGGCGCTTGATATGGTGTCGCAACTGGCGCCGCTGATGGGGCTTTTCGGCACCGTGATCGGCATGATCGAAGCCTTTCAGAAACTGCAGACCGCAGGCTCATCGGTGGATCCGGCGCTGCTGGCCGGTGGCATCTGGGTGGCGCTTCTGACCACAGCGGCGGGGCTTGCCGTGGCGATGCCGACCTCGCTGGTCCTGAGCTGGCTGACGGCGCGGATGCAGCGCGAACGGGTCTTTGCCAACCGTGCCCTGCGGGTGCTGTTCTGCCCCGCCGAACAGGCTGAGGCCTCTCATGGCGGTTAAACTGCAGGGACAACGGCGCAGACGTCTTTCGATGACCTCGCTCATCGACGTGATCTTTCTGCTGCTGCTGTTCTTCATGCTGACTTCGACCTTCTCCAAATACGGCGAGGTGGAGCTGATGGCGGCCGGGCAGGGTGCCAAGACCCAGGACCGGCAGAAGCTGTTTGTGACCCTTGGCGCCGAACGTCTGATGTTGAACGGACAACAGGCGGATCTGGCTCGCATTGCCGATCTGGTGCGGCTGCAGCCGCAGGACGGCGGCGGCCATCTGGTGCTGATCAGCCCCGATGACACGGCCAGCGCGCAGCGGCTGGTGGATCTTCTGACCGCCCTGCGGCAGGTCGAGGGACTGCAGACGGTGGTGCTGGGCTGATGCGGATCACGCGGCATATCCCGAGCGAGCGCGAGCCGACCATCGCGCTGATCAATATCGTCTTTCTGATGCTGGTCTTCTTCATGATCGCAGGCACCCTGGCGCCGCCGCTGGACCGCGATCTAACGCTGATCAAGACCGCCGATCTGGAGGGCAGCGCGCCGCCGGATACATTGGTGATCCACGCCGACGGGCGGCTTAGCTATCGGAGCGCTCCGGTAGCAGATGCGGCATCATTTGTTGCTGAGCTGCCCGAGGAACAGCGCGCCGCGCTGCGGGTGGTGCCGGACCGGGACCTACCGGCGAAGAAGCTGGTGACCATCGGCAATGATCTGCGGGCGGCAGGCGCCAAGCGCGTCATCCTGATGTCGGAACGGGCCCTGCAATGAGCCGGGTGCCCCAGTCCCGCTTCGCCGCGCTTCTGGCGCTGACCATGGCCGCTGTGGCCCATGCTGGTGCGGTGGTGTTCACCGATACCGCACCGGTGGAGCAGGCGGGCGGTGAAACCGCGCTGGCTGCCGAAGGCAGCGCCTTTGCCAATCTCGCCGTGGGGGTGGAGGCACCGCAGCCCGCCGCCGTGATGCCGGAGCAGCCCCGCGCCGCGCAACAGACGCCCGAGGCGGCCCAGCCGGTGGAGACGCCACAGGTGCAGCCACAGGCACAATCCCCAGTGTTAGAGCCTGTTGTTGTCCCTGTTGTCACCGCCGCGCAGACACCCGGCATCGAGGTCACGCCGCCGCAGGTCCATAGCGATCCCATACCGCTCAAGGCTGTAACACCGACACCGCCGACGACTGCGCTGCCACCCACCCAGCCAGCGGTGCAGCAGGCGGCAAAACCTATGGAAGCTGTTGAACAGGAACCGGTTGAACAGGCTGAGGCATCACAGCCTCCTATGGAGCAGGCGCCTCCGGTCGAACAGTCGCTGAAGCCAAGGTCCCGCCCGCTGCGCCCTCCGCAGGTGGCAAAGGCAGAGCCGGTGCGCACCCCTCCTGAGCCGACAACGCCAAGCGCGCAACCGCGCGGCAACAGCAGTGCCAACGCGACCCGCGGTGTCGCAGAGGGCGCTGCGAAACAGCCGGGCGGGCAATCGCGCCAGGCGGGCAGCAAGGCCCGACAGCAGGGCAATGCGGCGACGAGCAACTATCCCGGGCAGATCTTGCGCCGGATCGAGCGGGCCAAGCGCCGCGCCAATGTGCGGGGCGAGGCGGTCGTCGCCTTCCGGATCGCGCCCAGCGGCGCGCTGGCACAGGTCGCGATTGCTCGCAGTTCCGGCTCGGGGCGGCTTGACGATATCGCGCTGGCGCAGGTGCGCCGGGCGGCGCCCTTTCCGCAGCCGCCTGCGGGTGCGCGCACCAGTTTTATGGTGCGGATCAAGGGCAAGTGACAAAGGAGCGCGGGGGGGGATTTGATCAAAACACCCCGGCGCCGATTGCTGCCTCCGGAGGGCTGGGCTACACAGGCGCAACAGCGACAAGAACAGGAGCCGCCATGACCCCGCTTTCAGGCCTCAAAGTGGTTGAACTCGCCCGTATTCTGGCCGGACCGTGGATTGGCCAGTCTCTGGCGGATCTGGGCGCCGAGGTGATCAAGGTCGAAAGCGAAGCAGGCGATGACACCCGCCACTGGGGCCCTCCGTTCATCGAGCGGGATGAGGACAAGACGGCGGCCTATTACTATGCGGCCAACCGCGGCAAGGATTGTGTCACCGCAGATTTCCGCACCGAGGAAGGCCGCCAGACGGTCATCGAGCTGATCAAGGACGCCGACATCCTGATCGAGAATTTCAAGGTTGGCGGTCTCAAGAAATACGGTCTGGATTACGACAGCCTGAAACAGGTGAACCCGCGGCTGATCTATTGCTCGGTCACCGGTTTCGGGCAGGACGGCCCCTATGCCTCCCGCGCGGGCTATGACTTCCTCCTTCAGGGTATGTCGGGGCTGATGTCGATTACTGGCGATCCCGAGGGGCAGCCGCAAAAGGTGGGCGTTGCCATCACCGATATCGTGACCGGGCTTTACGGCACCATCGGGATCCTTGCAGCGGTCGAGCAGCGCCACACCACCGGTCGGGGGCAGCATCTGGATATGTCGCTCTTGGATTGCGCTACGGCGATGCTGGCCAATCAGGCGATGAACTATCTCGCCACCGGCACCAGCCCGACGCGGCTGGGCAATGATCACCCGAATATTGCGCCTTATCAGGTGATGGCGGTGAAGGATGGCCATATCATTTTGGCGGTGGGCAACGACGGCCAGTTCCAGCGGCTGTGTGATGCGCTGGGCCTGCGGGATCTGAAGGTCGATCCGCGGTTCCTGACCAATCAGTTGCGGGTGGCGAACCGTCAGGAGCTGACCGCGCTGTTGGAGGCGGCCCTGATGCAATGGAGCCAGGCCGACCTTCTGGCGACGCTGGAGGCGGCGACGGTTCCGGCTGGGCCGATCAACACCATCGGGCAGGCCTTTGACGATCCGCAGATCCAGCATCGTGGTATGCAGATCGCGCCCGAAGGGGTGCCCGGCGTGCGGGGCCCTTGGAAATTCTCGGATGCCGAACTGGCGCTGGAAAAATCCGCGCCAAAGCTTGCCAAATAAGGACGCGCGAAGGCAGGGTGGCGCCAAACTTTTTTAAGATTGGATGCCCCTATGCCCGTGCCCTTTACCCTGATTGAAAACACCTGGATTCCGATGGCTGACGGGCGTCGTCTGGCGGCGCGGATCTGGTTGCCCGAAGGGGAGGGGCCGTTCCCGGCGATCCTGGAATACCTGCCCTATCGCAAACGCGACGGCACCGCGCCCCGGGACGAAACCACCCACACCGTTTTTGCCGGAGAAGGCTACGCCTGCATCCGCGTCGATATTGCGGGCAGCGGCGACAGCGAGGGGCTGTTCGACGATGAATATTCCGAACAGGAGCTGAGCGACGGCGAGGCGGTCCTCGCCTGGATCGCGGCGCAACCCTGGAGCACGGGTAAGGTCGGGATGATCGGCATCTCCTGGGGTGGGTTCAACGGCTTGCAGCTGGCCTATCGCCGCCCACCCGAATTGCAGGCAGTGGTCTCGGTCGCGTCCACCGCAGACCGCTATGCCGATGACATCCACTACATGGGGGGATGTCTGCTCAGTGATAATGCCAACTGGGGCAGCCAGATGTTCGCCTATATGACGCGGCCGCTGGACCCCGATCTGCGCCCCGACTGGCGCGCGGCCTGGCTGGAGCGGATCGAGAAGCTGCCTTTCATGTCCGCCGACTGGCTGCGCCATCCCGCCCGCGATGATTTCTGGAAACACGGCTCGGTCTGCGAGGACTGGTCGGCGATCACCGCGCCGGTGCTGGCGATCACCGGCTGGGCCGATGCCTATATCAACACGCCTGCGATGCTTGCCGCCAACCTGACTGCTCCGACGAAGGCGCTGATGGGGCCGTGGGAGCATCGCTATGCGCATATCTCGAAACTGGATGCTGCGGATTTCCACGGCGAAGTTTTGCGCTGGTTCGATCACTGGCTGAAGGGCGAGGAAAGCGGCGCCGAGGCGCTGCCGGATTACCGCGTCTACATGCAGGAGCATTTCGGCCCCACCAAGGAAAACAAGCCCCGGCAAGGCCGCTGGGTGGCCGAACAGAACTGGCCCTCGCCCAATGTCGCTGAGCGGGTGATGCACCTGTCTGATGGTGCGCTGTCCGATGCGGCAGGCAGCGGCGAATGCGTGGTTGCCAACCCGGCGAGCGTCGGTCAGGCGAGCGGTTACTTCTGCCCGGGGATGCGGATCGACAACGAATTGCCCGGTGATCAGGCCGGGGATGATGCGCTCTCGGCCTGTTTCGACACCGCGCCGCTGGACGCTGAGCTGCAATTGCTGGGCCGCCCGCGCGTCCGCATCGCCTTTACCGTTGATCGTCCGGTGGCGCAGATCGTCGGGCGCCTGTGTGATGTGGCGCCGGATGGCTCCTCGCAGCGGATCAGTTTCCGCCCCTTCAACCTGACGCATCTGAATGGCCATGACGCGCCCGAGCCTTTGGTGCCGGGGCAACGCTACGAGGTAGAGTTCCCCTTGAACGAATGCGCCCATGCGCTGCGTCCCGGTCATGTGCTGCGGCTGGCGCTTTCGACATCCTACTGGCCCATCGTCTGGCCCGCGCCCGAGGCGGCAGAGATCACGCTGGACCTGAAGGACTGCGCCCTGATCCTGCCCGAGCGGAGCGTGAGCGAGGAAATCCCGCCCGAGGCCCCCGGTCCCGCGCAGCCCTATCCGACCCTGGGCGGCAGGCAGTTGCGCGCGCCTTCGGGCACCTCCGAGACGAAGACGCTCACGGATGGTACGCTGGTGCTCGATACCTTCGACGACTACGGCGAGGCGGTGAACCCGCATAACGAAATGCAGGTCGGCAGCCATGTCACGATGCATTACGCGATCCACCCCGATGATCCGGCCACGGCGACCTTCAAATCCGACTGGCACTTTACCTATCAGCGCGGCGACTGGCAGGTGGCGATCGATACGGAAAACCGGATGACCTGCGATGCGCAGAGTTTCTACCTCTGGCGGCGCATCCACGCCTATGAGGGCGGTGCATCAGAGCCGGTTCTGGTCAAGGAATGGTCCGAGACCGTGCCGCGCGGCTGCCTCTAGCGGCAGTCTCAGAAGTCGAGGCCCAGATCCAGCGTCGGCGCCGAATGGGTCAGCGCGCCGGAGGAGATGTAATCAACTCCGGTGGCGGCGACCTCTTTGATGCGCTCCAGCTTCATGTTGCCGGATGCCTCGGTCACCAGATGGCCGCGCGTCATCTTGACGGCCTCTGCCAGCGTCGGCGTGTCCATGTTGTCGAGCAGGACAACATCCGCGCCGCCGGTCTTCAGCACCTCTTCGAGCTGGGACAGCGTGTCGACCTCGATCTCCACCTTCATCATGTGGCTGACGCTGGCCTTTGCGGCCTCCAGCACGGCAGTAATGCCTCCGGCGGCAGCGATGTGGTTGTCCTTGATCAGGATCGCATCCGACAGGCCAAAGCGGTGGTTGTAGCCACCGCCGTGCAAAACCGCCTGTTTTTCCGCTATGCGCAGGCCGGGCGTGGTCTTGCGGGTGCAGGTTATGCGGGTATCCGTTCCGGATGTTTCGCGCACGAAGCAATGGGTCAGTGTTGCGATCCCAGTTAGCCGCCCCGCGAAATTCAGCGCCACCCGTTCCCCCGACAGGATCGAGGCAGCCGAGCCTTCGATGGTCATCAGCGTGTCGCCCGGCTTGCAGGGACTGCCATCGGGCAAGAGGGTTTCCACCTTCAGACCGGCATCCACCAGATGAAAGGCGATGCGGGCGATCTGCATGCCGGACACGATGCCTGTTTCGCGGGCGTTCAACCGGGCGGAATAGGTCACATCCGCCGGGATCACCGCGCGGGTGGTGATATCGCCGTTCTGGCCCAGATCCTCGTGCAGGGCGGCGCGCACCATCGGTTCCAGGATCAGGTCGGGCAGGGTGGCGAAGGCAGTGCTCATGTGGGCTCCTTTGCGCTCTCGCCCGCGATCCGGTCGCGCAGGGCAAGGGCCTCGGTCAGGGTGATATGGGTGCGATGGGCCTGTGCGGGATCGGCCTCGGGGAAATCATCGCGGTAATGCCCCCCCCGGCTTTCGCGGCGCATCAGGGCGGCGGCGGCGATCAGGGTGGCGGTGGCGCACATGTTGACGAAGGGTTCATCCTTCGCGTTCTCTGCCTCCAGCCGGGCAATGGTGACAAGCGCCGTCTTGAGGCCGTCCTCGGTGCGGCGTACGCCGACATTGGCGGTCATGGTCTCCCGCAGGGTCTGAACGGCGCTGGGATCTGTTTCGTGACCATCCGGGGCAAAGGTGATCGCGACCTCCGACAGATCGCCCTTTTGCGGCAGATCCTTCATATCGGCCGCGGCGGTGCGGGCATAGACCAGTGCCTCCAGCAATCCATTGGAGGCCAGCCGGTTGGCACCGTGCAGCCCGGTCGAGGAAGCCTCGCCGCAGACCCACAAATGGCCAAGGCTGGCACGCCCCTGCATGTCCGTGTCCACCCCGCCCATGTGGTAGTGGGCGGCGACGGCCACGGGGATCGGCCGGGTCACAGGGTCGATCCCGGCGCGGGCGCAGGTTTCGGCGACGGTGGGAAAGCGGGTTGCGACCTCGGCGCCAAGGGCCTGCCGGGTGTCCAGAACCGGGCGGCGCCCGGCTTGGGTCTCGGCAAAGATGGCGCGGGCCACGATGTCGCGCGGGGCCAGCTCGGCGTCCGGGTGGACCGCCTGCATGAAGCGTTCGCCCTTGTTGTTCATCAGCACCGCGCCATCGCCGCGCAGGGCCTCGGTCGCCAAGGGCGCCGGGTCTTCACCGATATCGAAGGCGGTGGGGTGGAACTGCACGAATTCAGGGTCGGCGATACGCACGCCCGCGCGGGCGGCAAGACCGATAACCTGCCCACGAATGCGGGGCGGGTTGGTCGTATGGGCATAAAGCCCGCCAGAGCCGCCCCCGGCCAGAAGAACGCCGGGGCAAGTGATCAGGACGGGATCCGACGGCGCATCGGCCTGCGAGATCCAGACGCCGGTAACGGTATCGCCGTCTACCTCTAGTCGGACGGCCTGGGTGTTTTCCAGCACTTGCACCGAAGGGGCGGCGCGCACGGCGGCGATCAGGGTTTCCATGATCTGCGCCCCGGCCCGGTCGCCCTTCACGCGCACCACGCGGGCGGCGGAATGGGCGGCTTCGCGGCTCATCACGTAGTTGCCCGCCGCGTCGCGGTCAAAGGGCGTGCCAAGATCGGTCAGGTCGAGGATATGCTCGCGCGCAACGCGGGTGACCATGGCGGCCACCTTTGGATCGACAGTGCCCGCGCCAGCGGTCCGGGTATCGGCGGCATGGGCTTCGGGGCTGTCGCTTTGATCCATGGCGGCGGCGACACCGCCCTGCGCCCAGGCAGAACTCGCGCCCTGACCAAGCGTTTCAGGAGAGATCATCAGCACTGGCCGCGGCGCCAGTTCCAGCGCCGCGTAAAGCGCGCCCAGACCGGCGCCGACGATGACGATGCGGCCGGTGTCAATGCGCCCGGTGCTGGCCTCTGTCACCGGTCAGATGCCCAGTTTCTGGCTGAGATCGATCATCCGCTGCACTGCAAGCCGCGCCTTGTCCGCGACCTGAGGGTCAACCTCGACCGGTTCGGACATGGTGTGCAGCGACCACAGGATTTTCTCCAGCGTGATCATCTTCATGTAGGGGCACATGTTGCAGGGGCCGACGAAATCCACCTCGGGCAGCTCATCCGCGATGTTCGAGGCCATCGAACATTCGGTGATCAGCATCGCCTTTTCCGGCTTTTCGTCCGTCACATATTTGATGATACCGCTGGTGGAGCCGGAGAAATCCGCCTCGGCCACCACATCGGGGGGGCATTCGGGGTGGGCGATCAGCCGGGTGCCGGGGTTCCACTCGCGGAATTCGCGCAGGTCCTTGGCGGTGTATTGCTCGTGTACGATGCAGGAGCCGTCCCACCAGACGATGTTCTTCTGCGGCACCTGGTTGGCCACGTTCTGCGCCAGGTATTTGTCCGGCGTCATGATGACGGTGTCGCTGTCCATCGCGGCGACGATCTGCGCTGCATTGGAGGAGGTGCAGCAGATGTCGGAGGCGGCTTTCACCTCGGCGGTGGTGTTCACATAGGTCACCACAGGCGCGCCGGGATACTTGCGGCGCATCTCTTCCACGCCCGCGGCGGTGATGCTTTCGGCCAGCGAACAGCCTGCCGCCATATCGGGCATCAGCACGGTTTTCTCAGGAGAAAGGATCTTGGAGGTCTCGGCCATGAAATGCACGCCGCATTGCACGATCACATCCGCCTCGACGCGGGCGGCTTCGATGGCCAGCTGCAGGCTGTCGCCGACGAAATCCGCAACGCCGTGATAGATCTCCGGCGTCATGTAGTTGTGGGCCAAAATGACCGCGCCGCGTTCTTTCTTCAGCGCGTTGATCGCTGCGACATAGGGCGCATAGCGCGCCCAGTCGACCGGGTTCACCACGCGGTCCATGGTCTGGTACAGATCTGACATCTGTTCGGCCAGATCGGGGTTGGGCGCCAGATCATAGGTGCTGGCGAGTTGATCGCGCATGGTTTGCAGATCGAACATGGCATTTCCTCGAAAACGCGCCCTTGCGGAACTGTGGCGGGCACTTTGGGTCGGTCTTCTTTCACGTTCACATGCCGCGCGCAAGTAATGGTGCGAAAAGGCCGCAGGCTGGTCGCTGCTGCGCCGGGGCAGCTGTTGGGGGGCCGGGAGGCCAAGAATCTCTTGCTCCGCGGGTTTGCAAACCCGGCGATAGAAGATCTGTTTCCCGGATCAAGCGCGGGCGTTGGGCATCTTTCTGTCCGGCGATGCGCAGTCACTCATCGATATAGTGGACAAATTGTCCTTTTTCAGGGGCGGCTGCATTTTTTTCTGTTTCGGGGCGCTTTCCTGTGTTTTGACACTGGGGAAAGCTGAGGGAAACAGGCCTGTAACCCTAAGCCATCGGGGGGAAAATCAAGCGTCATGTCTGATCTGTGGGACGGTCTGAGCCAGGCGTTCTGGCTGGTGGTGATGCTGGATCCTGATCTGGTCGAGATCACTTTGCGCTCTCTCAGGGTCACTTTGACCGCCCTTGCCATTGCCTCTGCCATCGCCTTGCCATTGGCGGCCTTGCTGGCTGTCCGCCGGTTTCGCCTGCGCCGTCCGACGATTGCGGTGCTCAATGCGCTGATGGGGCTGCCGCCGGTGGTGGTCGGCCTGATCGTCTATGTCTTCCTGTCGCGGTCCGGGCCGCTGGGGGTGCTGGGGCTGTTGTTCACGCCCTCGGCGATGGTGATCGCTCAGGTGATCATCATCGTGCCACTGGTGGCCTCGATCGCGCATCAGTCCCTGCGCGAGCTGTGGAGCGATTACCACGATCTGCTGATTTCACTGAATACCACCCAGGGTCAGCGGATCCGGGCGTTGTTGTGGGATGGGCGGCGGGCGCTGCTGACGGCGGCGCTGGCTGGGTTTGGCCGCGCCATCGGAGAAGTCGGCGCCATCATGGTGGTGGGCGGTAATATCGATCATGCGACGCGGGTTCTGACCACCGCGATCGCGCTGGAGACCGGCAAGGGCGAATTCGCCATGGCGCTGGGCCTTGGCTTTGTGCTGATTGGCATGGCGATTGCCGTCAACCTGTCGATCCACTGGATTGGCCATACCGAACGCGGGGGACGCTGGTGATGCAGATGTTCCCGCTGACCGTGGATCAGGGCGTGGTGCGCAGGCGCGGCAAGGTGCTGGTTGGCCCGGTGGACCTGACGCTGGAAGGCGTGGGAGCGACTATCGTGGTGGGGCCGAACGGAGCCGGCAAGACCTCGTTTCTGAAAATGCTGCACGGCGTCGTGCGGCTCAATGGCGGCAGCCTGACCTGGGCCTGTCCCAGGGCGGAGGCCGAAAAACGCCAGGCCTTTGTGTTTCAGACGCCGGTGATGATGCGCCGGTCCGTGGTGGAAAACATCGCCTACCCGCTGCGCCTGATCGGTGTGTCGCGGAAAGAGGCCCGGGCGCGGGCCGCGGATTGGGCGCGGCGGATCGATCTGGGCGATGCGCTGGAGCGGCCTGCGGTGCTGCTCTCGGGCGGTGAGCGGCAGAAGCTGGCGCTGGCCCGGGCGCTGATCCGGGAGCCGGAAGTGCTGTTTCTGGACGAACCCTGTGCCTCGCTTGATGGGCGGGCGACGCGAGAAATCGAAGAGATCCTGACCGAGGCGGCTCAAAGCGGGACCCGCCTGATCATGTCGACCCATAACATGGGGCAGGCGCAGCGGCTGGCGGATGAGGTGATCCTCATCATCGGCGGGCGCATTCACGAGTTCACTCCGGCAGAAGATTTTTTTGCCGGACCTCAAACCCCGCAGGGGCAAGCATTCTTGAGAGGAGATATAGTAGAATGAAACATCTGATGTTGGGCGTTGTCGCCTCGGCCGTTCTGGCCACCGCATCCTTTGCCGAAGAGATGAAGATGGCGGTGACCACCTCGTTCCACAATTCCGGGCTGGCGGAGATCCTGCTGCCCGAGATCAAGAAGGATCTGGATCTGGATGTGCAGCTTCTGGTCGTTGGCACCGGTCAGGCGATCCGCCTGGGCGAAGCAGGCGATGTGGATGCGATCCTGGTGCATTCGAAAAAAGCCGAAGAGCGTTTCCTGGCCGGGGGCAATGGCACCCATCGCCGCGAGATCATGTATAATGATTTCGTTTTTATCGGCCCCAAGGCGGATGGCGCCGGTATTACGGATGCGGAAACCGCAGTTGATGCCCTGCAGAAGGTTGCAGGTGCAGAGGCGCTGTTTGTCAGTCGCGGCGATGACAGTGGCACCCACAAGAAAGAGCTGAGCCTCTGGGCGGCTGCCGGTCTGGACGCCGGGAGCTTTGGCGACTGGTACCGCGCGGTGGGGGCAGGCATGGGGTCGGCGCTCAACACGGCAGCGGGGATGAATGCCTATATCATGGCCGACCGCGCCAGCTGGCTGAACTTTGGCAACAAGGGGGATCTGGCGCTATTGTTCTCGGGTGATCCGGTGCTGTTCAATCAATACGCCTATCTGCCGGTGAACCCGGAGAAACACACGCATGCCAAGAATGATCTGGCGATGAAGCTGGAAGGCTGGCTGGTGTCGGACAAGGCCAAGGCGCTGATCAACGATTACAAGATCAACGGTGAGACCCTGTTCGTGTTCAACGCCAAGCAGTAAGTCTTACGGGTGCGCGCGGCGCGGGGATCTCCCGCCCGTGCCGCCGCATTTGAAAATGCGTTGTCCCGGTTGGGCCAGGCGCCGCGCTTTGCGCGGCGCTTTTCCTTTGCTGAGAGGCGCCTCAGGGGCAGGTTTGCCCTGATGCGCCATATCGAGTGTCCAGTCCGCCAATTCCGCCTCAAGGGTGAACCGTGCATGCGCACGGCCGCTTGCGCGGCCCTTGACCCGGATTTGGCGAATGGCTTTTCGGCAGGCGGCGCTGGGCCCAACGGGAAAAGGCCATCGTCAGAAGAACTTTGATGGGCGAGAGCTTTCTATTCGTCGCCGCCGACGGTCAGGGTCACCCTGTCGCCTGCAAACCAGGTGCGGCCATATTCGATGGGGCGGCCTTCGGCATCTACATTGATGCCGGTGGTGCGCAGGATCGGGGCGCCTTCGGGGATGCGCAGGTGCAGCGCCTGTGTCGCGGTGGCCTGTCGGGCGGTGATGCGGGTCTCGCTGCGGGTATAGTCTTCGATGCCGCAGCGTTGCAGCGCGGCAGTGACGGATTGTGTTTCCTTCAGCGCCGTTAGCATCTCGGGGAACCGTTCGGCTGGAAAGATGCTTTGGAACAGGGCAATCGGCTGCCCATCTGCCAGCGACAGCCCGTCATAGACATGCACCGGATCGCCGGGGGACAGCGCCAGCGCGGCGGCTTCGCCAGCGGCGGCTGCGCGGGTTTCGGTGGTCAGGATCTGTTTCGCCGGTGTCTGCCCGCCTTTCGAGATGTTCTGGTGAAAACGCACCCGTTTGCCAATCGGGTAATCCGTCGGTTTGGCGGCAACAAACACCCCGGCGCCGCGCCGTGCATGCACCAGACCTCCTGCGGCCATTTCCGCCAGAGCGCGGCGCACCGTGTGGCGGTTAACGCCGAACCGCGCCGCCAGCTGCGCCTCTGCTGGTAGCTTGTCGCCGGTATCGTAGCGCCCCTGGGCGATATCGTCGGTCAATGTGCCTGCGATGGATTTCCAGACCGGGGTTCGGGCCATGTCATCAAACTTTCACAAGGATTGGCTTGCGCCCCTGGGGACGAGTCACCTATGATTTGTCTAGTTGTATAGTAAATATAGACAACCCGGCCAAGAGGCTTTGATACGATGAACACCACTTTTTCCGCAGAGGATCGCAAGGCCTGGATGGGTCTTCTTGCCTCGGCTGACGATGCCCGCCTTGCCGCGCTTTGGGGCGCTTTTGACCACGAACCCGCCTTTGACTGGCTGCGCGCGCCCGAGGCAGGCGGCGTGATGGTCCGGGGCCGTATGGGCGGCAGCGGCGCGCCCTTTAACCTCGGCGAGATGACCGTCACCCGCTGCGCCCTGTCGCTGGCCGATGGCACCGTCGGGCATGGCTATGTGCAGGGCCGGTCCAAGGCCAAGGCCGAGATGGCCGCCAAGATCGACGCCTTGATGCAGACCGAAGCGGCCGAGGCGTTGCGCGCGACGGTTCTGACCCCGCTGGAGCAAGAGCGGGCGTCCGCCAAAGAGGCGCGTGCCTCAAAGGCGGCTGCGACCAAGGTCGATTTCTTCACCATGGTGCGGGGAGAGGATTGATGAACCAGATGACGGACAACACGGTCTATGCGGGTGGGTTTGCCAACCCGCCAGTCGCCTCGGCCCATGGGTTTCGCGCGGCGATGAATGCCATGGCGCGCCCCGGCACGGTGCAAGAGATCGCCGGTGCCACGCCGCCCGAGGGGATCTCCCATGCGGCGGGCAGCCTGCTCTTGACGCTTTGCGATCCCGAAACCGGCGTCTTTCTGGCGCCCGATGTGGACAGCGAGGCCCTGCGTGGCTGGCTGACCTTCCATACCGGCGCGCCCATTGTCAGTGCGGAGCAGGCGGATTTTGCCCTTGGCGGCTGGGAGGCGCTGATGCCGCTCGACCGGTTCCGCATCGGCACGGCGGAATACCCGGATCGCTCGGCGACGCTGATCGTTGAGGTGACGGGGTTCGACGCCCCCAATGCCACGCTCAGCGGTCCCGGTATCAAGGACACGGCGCAGATTGCCCTGCCGGATCCGGTGGCCTGTGCGGGCAATGCGATGCTTTATCCCTTGGGCGTCGATTTCTTTTTCACCTCTGGCTCTCAGGTGGCGGCGCTGCCGCGCTCGACCCAGATCCTTGCGGAGGCCTGAGCCATGTATGTAGCCGTAAAGGGTGGCGAGCGCGCCATCGACAATGCCCATGCCTGGCTGGCGGAGGAGCGTCGCGGCGATGCTTCGGTAGCCGAGTTGTCACTGGCGCAGATCCGCGAACAGCTGTCGCTGGCGGTGAACCGGGTGATGGCCGAAGGATCGCTGTTCGATCCCGATCTGGCGGCGCTGGCGATCAAACAGTCGCGCGGCGATCTGATCGAGGCGATATTTCTGATCCGCGCCTATCGCACCACGTTGCCCCGGTTTGGCTATACGCTGCCGGTGGATACTGGCGCCATGGCCTGCGACCGGCGCATTTCGGCGACCTTCAAGGATGCGCCGGGCGGGCAGGTGCTGGGGCCGACCTTCGACTACACGCATCGCTTGCTCGACTTCAAACTGGCCGCCGAGGGCGAGGTGCCGGAAGCCCCCGCTGCAACGCCCCGGACCGAACCGACGCCCCATATCACCGAGTTCCTGCAAGGCGAGGACATCATCGAACGCGAACCTGTGTCCGAGGCCCAGCCCGGAGACCTCACGCGGGAGCCGATGGCCTTTCCCGCTGACCGATCGGTCAGGCTGCAATCGCTGACGCGCGGGGATGAGGGGTTCATCCTTGGCATGGCTTACTCCACACAGCGCGGCTATGCGCGCAACCACGCCTTTGTGGGCGAATTGCGCATTGGCACCGTGGCGGTTGAGATGGAGATCCCCGAGCTGGGCTTTGCCATCGAGATCGGCGAGGTGGAGTTGACCGAGTGCGAGACGGTGAACCAGTTCAAAGGCTCCAAGACCGTGCCGCCGCAGTTCACCCGTGGCTATGGTCTGGTGTTCGGCCAGTCAGAGCGAAAATCCATCGCCATGGCGTTGGTAGATCGCGCCCTGCGCTGGAAAGAGCTGGGCGAGGATAACCTTGGCGCCGCCGCGCATGACGAGGAATTCGTGCTCAGCCATTCGGACAACATTCAGGCGACGGGGTTCCTCGAACATATCAAGCTGCCCCATTACGTCGATTTCCAGTCCGAACTGGAACTGGTGCGCAAGCTGCGCCGCGAAGCCGCCGAGGCGGTGGAGCAGATGGCGGCACGGGAGGCGGCGGAATGAGTTTTGTGCAACACAGGGCAGTGCCCGACCTCGGGTGGGGGCGAAGCGCCCTCGCGGGGGGGAGGTCGGGCGCGGCCCGGCGATGCCGGGCCAAACGGAAGAAGGGTGCCCAGAATGTCTGACTACAACTTTGCATACCTTGACGAGCAGACCAAGCGGATGATCCGCCGGGCGATCCTCAAAGGTCTGGCGGTGCCGGGCTATCAGGTGCCCTTTGCCAGCCGTGAAATGCCCATGCCCTATGGCTGGGGCACCGGCGGCGTGCAGGTCTCTGCCGCGACGCTGACCCCGGATGATACCTTCAAGGTGATCGACCAGGGCGCCGATGACACGACCAACGCGGTGTCGATCCGCAAGTTCTTTGAACGCACCGCAGGCGTCGCCACCACCGAAGAGACGGAAAAGGCGAGCGTCATCCAGACCCGCCACCGCATCCCCGAGGCGGAGCTGAGTGAGGATCAGATCCTCGTCTATCAGGTGCCGATCCCGGAGCCTTTGCGCTTTCTTGAGCCGCGAGAGACCGAGACCCGCAAGATGCACGCCTTGCAGGAATATGGTCTCATGCATGTGAAACTTTACGAGGACATCAGCCAGCACGGCGCCATCGCGACCTCCTATGCCTACCCGGTGAAGGTGTCGGATCGCTACGTGATGGATCCCTCGCCGATCCCGAAATTCGACAACCCCAAGATGGAGATGGCAGCGATCCAGCTCTTTGGCGCGGGCCGTGAGCAGCGCATCTATGCGGTGCCGCCCTATACATCGGTCGTGAGCCTTGATTTCGAGGATTACCCCTTCGAGGCCAGCAAGGCCGATCATCCGTGTGACCTTTGCGCGGCAGAGGACAGCTATCTGGATGAGGTGATCCTCGATGATGCGGGCAACCGGATGTTTGTCTGCTCGGACACCGATTACTGCCGTTCGCGGCGCGAGGCAGGCAATGTGGGCCGCCTGGGAGAGGAGGCCGCGGCATGACCCCTTTGCTGCAAGTGAAAGACGTTGCCAAGATGTATGGCGCGCGGATCGGCTGCACGGATGTGAGCTTTGATCTTTACCCCGGTGAGGTGATGGGCATCGTCGGCGAAAGCGGCTCTGGCAAGTCCACCCTTCTGAACTGCCTTGCCGGGCATCTTGCGCCGGATCGGGGAGAGGTCGTGTTTGACACCCGCGCTGACGGGCCGGTGGATACGGTCTCCATGTCCGAACCCGCGCGCCGGATGCTGGGGCGTACCGACTGGGCCTTTGTCCACCAGCACGCTCGCGACGGGCTGCGCATGTCGGTCTCGGCCGGTGGCAACATCGGTGAGCGGCTGATGGCGGTTGGCGATCGTCACTATGGTGATATCCGCGCCCGCGCTGCCGACTGGCTGGGCCGGGTCGAGATTTCCGATGCCCGTATCGATGACCGTCCCTCGGCCTTTTCCGGCGGCATGCAGCAGCGGCTTCAGATCGCCCGCAACCTGGTGACCGGGCCAAGGCTGGTGTTTATGGATGAACCTACCGGGGGCCTCGATGTCTCGGTACAGGCGCGGCTGCTGGATCTGTTGCGGGGCCTCGTGCGCGAGATGGGGCTCAGCGCCATTATCGTCACCCACGATCTGGCGGTGGTGCGGCTTCTGGCGGACCGGCTGATGGTAATGAAGGACGGTCACGTGGTGGAAACGGGTCTCACCGATCAGGTGCTGGACGATCCGCAACATGGCTATACGCAGCTGCTGGTCTCCAGCGTGTTGCAGGTGTGAGGGTAAAGTGATGATCGAACTCCAAAACGTCAGCAAAAGCTTCACCCTGCACAATCAGGGCAGCGCGGTGATCCCGGTGATGGAGGGCGCCACGCTTTCCGTCAAACCCGGCGAATGCGTCGGGCTGGTGGGGGCCTCGGGGGCCGGGAAATCGACCCTGATGCGGCTCATTTATGGCAACTACCTTGCTGCCAGCGGCAGCATTCTGGTGGGCGATACCGACGTGGCACAGGCCGAGCCACGCGAGATCCTTGCGCTGCGCCGCAAGACGCTGGGCTATGTCAGCCAGTTCCTGCGGGTGGTGCCGCGTGTGCCTGCCCTTGATGTGGTGGCGGATCCGCTGTTGGCGGTGGGCACCCCGATCGAGGAGGCGCGCGAAAAGGCGGCGACCCTTTTGGCGCAGCTCAACATTCCCGAACGGCTCTGGAGCCTCAGCCCCACGACCTTCTCCGGCGGGGAGCAGCAGCGGGTGAATATCGCGCGCGGCTTTTCCTATGACTATCCGGCGCTGTTGCTGGATGAACCCACGGCGAGCCTTGATGCGCAGAACCGGGCCACGGTGCTGGGCCTTATCGAAGGGGCCAAGGTGCGCGGCGCGGCCATTGTCGGAATCTTCCATGACGAGGCCGCGCGCGAGCAGGTCTGCGACCGGTTTGTCGATGTCTCGGGCTTTACACCAAGGGCCGCCGCATGAGCATGGGTGCGCAAAAGGGGCCGGTGATTGCCGTTGTCGGTCCCTCAGGCGTGGGCAAGGACAGCCTGATGGAGGGGCTGCGGCAGGCCGATCCCGGCATAAAATTGATGCGCCGCGTGATCACCCGCGCGCCCGAGGCCGGGGGGGAGGATTACACCCCGGTGACCGAAGCCGCGTTTCTGGATCTGGCAGGCAAGGGCGCCTTTGCCCTCCATTGGCCTGCCCATGGGCTGCACTATGGCATTCCCAAAGAGATCGAGTCTCTGCGCGTTGGGGCAACTGCGGTTCTGGTCAACCTCTCTCGCGGGGTGCTGCTTGAGGCGCAGGCGACGTTTGACGATTTCCGGGTGCTGTCCGTCACCGCCCGTCCCGAGGTGCTGGCCGCCCGTCTGGCGGCGCGCGGGCGCGAGGATGCCGCCGAGGTGCAGCGTAGACTTGCCCGCGCGGGCAAACCCCTGCCTGCGGGGCTGGCCCAGGTCCACGAGATTGACAACAGCGGCGATCTTGGCGCGGCGGTCATGGCCGCCCGCGCCGCGCTTCAGCCGGTCAGGGCATAGCGGTGGATCAGGTGAAAGCGTCCCTCGGCATCCTCGCCCATCAGCGCCAGATCGGTGAGGGCAAAGGGTGCGGGCAGCAGCGGGATCAGATGCGCCTGCAGGGCAGCCTCGACTGCGGGCAGGTCCGGTTTGGGCAGCTTACCCGTAAGAGTGATGTGAAAGCGGAACTGATCCAAAACGTATGGGTAGCCCCAGGACAGGAGGTTCTGCTCCTGCTCGGGGCTGAGGCCATTCGCGCGGCGGCGCTCAAGCTCTGCCTCGGGCGCAGGCGCGCGGAAGGGGTCAAGATCGCGCACGCAGGCGGCGGCCAGCGCATTGAGCGCGCTTTCATCGCCCAAGGGGCGCAGCGCCAGGAACCGGCCCAGCCGCGCCAGCTGCAAACCCTCCAGCGTGACCGGCGCCTGGGAGGCGGCCAGCGTGGCGCAGGCGGTCTCCAGATCGGCCTGCGAACACCCCTCCGCCAGTCGCATGGGCGGTTTCATGGTCGCATGCAGGCCGTACTTGCGCGGGGTCGCGGTGATGGCGGCGATGTCCAGCCCTCCGACCTCGGGGTGCGGCAGCGCCTCCCCCGTCTCCATATCCCAGCCCAGCCAGCTGGTGCCAAACCGGCTCCAAGCCACCCCATGGGGCGGTGCAAAATAGATCGCGTATCGCGTGAATGTCACATTGGCCTCCTAAACGTGGCCTTTCCAATACCTCGAAAGATGTGAAATCCAGATGACACAAGAGATGATCCTTGCCAATGCCACCCTTGTCCTGCCCGGCGAAACCCGCACCGGCAGCGTCAAGATCGTCGATGGAAAGATCGCCGATATGGCCGAGGGCGCGGGCGTGCCCACCGGCGCGGTGGATTGCGGCGGCGATTTCGTCAGCCCCGGCCTGATCGAGCTGCACACCGACAACCTTGAACGCCACATCCAGCCCCGCCCCAAGGTGGACTGGCCCCATGCCGCCGCGATCATCGCCCATGATGCGGAACTGGCGGGCACAGGGATCACGACGGTATTCGATGCAATGCGCGTCGGTTCGATCAAGGCCAAGGAGGCACGATACGGTCAATATGCCCGCAGTCTTGCCTCTGAACTCTTGGAGTTGCGCGCCAAGGATGCGCTCAAGATCAGCCATTTCCTGCATCTGCGGGCCGAGGTCTGCTCGGAAACACTGGTGGAGGAGCTCAATGAGTTCGGCGATGACGATCGCGTCGGGCTGGTTTCCCTGATGGACCACACGCCGGGGCAGCGCCAGTTCCGCGATATTTCGAAACTCGAGGCCTATGTGAAGGGCAAGCACGGGTTTGATGATGATGCCTTCCTGCAGCATATCGCGAACCTCAAGACCATGCGCGACACCTATGGCGATCTGCATGAGGTCGAGGCGGTGAAGGCCGCGCAGCGGTTTGGTGCGGTGCTGGCCAGCCATGACGACACCACCGAGGATCAGGTCGCCGTCTCGGCCGGTCACGGTATCCGTCTGGCCGAATTCCCCACCACGGTCGAAGCCGCCCGTGCCTGCCATGCTCATGACATCCAGGTGATGATGGGGGCGCCGAATCTGATCCGCGGCGGCTCGCATTCGGGCAATGTGGCGGCGCAGGAGCTGGCCGAGCTGGACCTTCTGGATATCGTCTCCTCCGATTATGTGCCTGCGGCGCTCTTGCTGGCGGCGGCGCGGCTGGGAGAGATCTGGGGCGACATGGCGCGGGGGCTCGCCACCGTCACCAGCGCCCCGGCCAAGGCGGTGGGTCTGAAGGATCGCGGGGCGCTGGAGGTCGGCAAGCGCGCGGATCTGATCCGTTTCGCAATGCGCGCCGGTGTGCCTGCGCTGCAGGGCGTCTATTCCCGTGGTCAGCGGGTGGCCTGAAAAACAACTCAGCTTCATGTATTAAGGCCCCGGCGCAAAGCGCATCGGGGCCTTTTGTTTCGGTGAACGCCGTTGGGCGGCGCGTCAGGCGCGGTAGAACATGTAGCGGCCTTCGGGGATGCCTTCTGGGCCGTCCAGCTCCTCAAAACCCACCAGAGGCTGGCCCGAGACGATGATACCGCCCGGCGCCATGACGGAGGCGATGACCGGCGACATGGCAGCAGCCTCGGCGACGTCCTTTTCCTTGACGCCAAAGCCGAAATCATAGTGCGCCAGCACGATCTTGTGGCCCTCAGCCGCAAGGCGCTGCAGCATGGGTTCGGCTTCGCCTTGCAGGAAATCCTTTTCGGGCGGCACGCAGGAAGGGTGGCATTGCAGCACCCGGTCGATCACCCAGATACGGCGGTCCGGCAGGATCTCGCGCAGGTGGTCATAGGTGCGTCCGTTGCCCAACCCCATGTCCAGCGCGTCGCCAGGAACATCCGTGATCTGCTCAGCGGCCCAGTTCAGCCCGTCCCGTTGCGCGGTCAGGCGGCGCAGCATCGAATCCAGTCGGCTCATTCAGGAAATCCTTTCGTCATAGGTCCAGGCCATGGCGGGCCCGGCCAGAAGACGTGCAATCAAAGTTTCGGTAAACCCCCAGATCCGGTCGTCATGCACCAGATGGTGGGTCAGGATGCCATAGGGTTCGCGGGTGTCGGCGCGGCCCTGACGGCGGTCTTTCAGCTGCGATGCGACCTGCGCGATCAGCTGCGCCTCGGGGAGCAATGACCGGCTGCCCTTCCAGTCGATCGGGTCCAGATGCGTGTTGATCTGCACCAGACCCGGCGCGGCCTTGGTCCGGGAGCGCGGGGTAAAGGTCGACAGGGCGCAATAGCCAAGACCCGCCATCCATGGCAGGATCTCGGGCGCGATGCGGTTCCAGGGCGGCACGAACATTGGGCGCAGGCCGGATCCGAAAAAGCTCTTCAGCCGCTCCAGCCCGGCTTCGGCCTCCCCTAGCATGTCTTGTACCGGACGGTGGGCGCCGAACTCGGCCTTTTTCTCGCCCTCCGGGGCGTGACTTTTATGAGCCCAGCCATGCACCACGGGGATCAGGTCCGGTGTTTCTCGCAGGTGCGCGGCCAGATCCGGTTGGGCATCCCGCGGGATGATGGCCAGATGTACCGGCAGGCCCAGCCGCTGCGCGGTGGCGGTCAGTTGCTCCAGCTCCGGTGTGACATCGGTTGCATCATCATCGCGCCACCACAGGGGGAGCTGCAATCCGGCCTGCTGCCAGGCCTCGAGCTCCTGATCCAGCGCGCTCCAATCCGGGGTGATTGCCGGGGTCATCGACGGTCTCCTGCCAGTTCGGCAGCAATCTCTACCGTTCTGGCGGCGCCGTCAAACCGGAAGCGGTCGGTGGCGCGCGGCGCCTCGGCCATCACGCCTTTCACCGCCTGTACCAGCGCGCTTGGCGTCAGATCGGCGGTCTTCAGCACCGCGATACCGCTTAGCGGCGCCAGGCTCTCGGCACGCAGGGATTGTTCCACTTCCTTGCCCGCATCAAAGGGCACAAGAACGGCGGGGGTACCCGCCTGCAGCAGGTCCAGCGCGGTGTTGTAGCCGCACATGCTGACCGAGGCGGCGGCGTGGCACAGCATTTGACGGAAATCGGGGCGGGCTGCTTCGATCAGGGCGGGGGAGGTTTTGGCAGTGAACCGCGCGATCCGTTCTGCTGCGTCGCTGCCGCCGACCAAAAGCCGCCACGTGATATCGGGCGACTGCTGCGCGGCCTCCAGCGCGGTGTCATATAAGGCATCGCCAACACTGCCGCCGCCGGCGCTGACCAGCACCTCACCCGCGCCTGCCTGTTCGGGGTGCGGCAGGGCGGCTGGAGGCGCCACGTAACCGGTATAGCGCAGCTTGCCCGCCAGCATCTCCGAGACCGGCCAGCTGACATCCAGCCGGGTGGCGGCGGGGTCGGAATGCACCAGCACTGCATCGTAGAACTCCGCGATCACCGCGTCTGCCTCTACCGCCTTTTTGGGCTTGGAGGGCGGCGCCAGGATATCGCGGATCGAGGCCAGCACTACGGGCCGGTGCGGCAGGGCGTGGGCGGCCTTCAGCAGTGACAGAAACTCTCCCTTCAGGCTGCGACGGCCAAAGGGGTAAAGCTCGGTGATCAGCACATCGGGCTGCATCTCGCGCAGGGCGTCGCTCAAGGCCTGTTGCCGGGCGTTGTGATAGGCGTCATCCGCCACGGTGCCCTCGGCTGTCAGAAGCCGGGTGAAATCCACCCCGTCCGAGCGCAGCGGAGGCAGTTGCACCAGATCCAGCCCCGCAAGGCTCAGCTGCGGTGCCGGAAATCCACCCGAGGCCACGCGGACCTGATGGCCTGCCGCCGCAAAGGCCCGGCCCAGCGTCAGCGCCCGTGACAGATGGCCGGTGCCCAGTAGATGGGTGACTGCGATCAGGACCCTCATTGCGGCTCTTTCGGGATCAGGCGGATGGGATCCGGCTGCGGGCGCAGGGCGTCGCCGTCGATCTCCACCACGAAGAGGCGGTTGCGTTTGATCCGGAAGGGCGCCGGACCGTCGAAGTCCCAGCCATAAGCGCGCGCCAGGATCATCCGCATGATCCCGATATGGCAGACCGCGACCGTGTCCCGGGTGAGGCGTTGCAGCCAGGGCGCGATACGTTCCCAGACCTCGGCCGGGGTCTCGCCGCCGGGGGGGTGATAGTCCCAGCCCCAGTGCTCGATATCGCGAAAGCCGCTTTTCGGGTCGGCCTTGAGGTCGATCCCGCGCAGACCTTCCCAGTCGCCCCAGTCCATTTCAATCAGCTCGGGCGCCGTTTGGGGATCGCGCCCGGCCACCAGTTTCGCGGTTTCGGCGGCGCGCAGCAGCGGGCTGGACCACAGATCCGCCGCATCCCAGGGCGCGGGCAGCGCCTGCGCGGCCAGCTCGCTGCGGGCGGTATCATCCAGCGCAATATCGCTGCGGCCCTGAATGCGGCCCGCGCGGTTCCAGTCGGTATGACCATGGCGCAAAAGGGCAAGACGGATCATGGGCGGGCCTCCATCAGCGGTGCCACGGCGGCCCAGAAACGGGCGCTTGCGGCGGGGGCAAGGTGGGTTGTGGCAACCATCTGGCGCGCCTCGGCGCTGCGGCGGGCGCGCAGATCGGAATCGGTCAGCAGGGCGTTGATCTGCTCTGCCAGCGCCTCTGGCCCCTCTTCCGGTGCCGAGTATGCGGCAGGGGTGAGCACGTCGCGCATGCCGGGACGATCCTGCGCCACCACGGGCAGGCCGTGGGCCTGTGCCTCAAGATAGGCCATGCCGAAAGCCTCGTTGACGCCAGGCCAGAAGAACAGGCTGGCGCGACCATAGGCGGCCGTCAGGCCGTCGCGATCCAGCTGTCCCAGAAACTGCACGCGATCGCCAAAGGGGGCCATCATCGCCTCGACCTCGGCCCGGGCGGGGCCATCGCCTGCGATCTCAAGCTGCCAGTCGCCCTCAAGATGGCTGAGCGTTTCCGCAATGATACGATACGACGACAGCTTGTCCCCCGCGCGCATCATGCCGACGCTGAGCATGGGACCGTCCAGCGTCGATGGCTCCGGCAGTTCGCGTTGCGGCAGGAAGGGCGGCAGATGCACCAGCGCCTGGCTGCCAAAGCGCTCGCGCTCCAGCGTGATCAGGTCGTTGGCAGTGAAATAGAAGATGGTATCGGCCGCATCGGCAGCGTCATGGGCGGCCTTGGCAAACCCGGCCCAGGGGCCCGTCAGGCGGCTGGTGGCGCGGGTGCTTTCGATCTGCACATAGGGAATGGAACGGGCGTGGGCCACGGCAGGCCCGATCAGGTCCGGTGCCTTGTAGTAGTTGTGGTAGGTTACCCAGAGATCCACGGGCGGCATCTCGTCCAGCAGGCGACGAACCTCTTGCCGGGCGGTCTCTTGCAGGTCGTTCTGCCGCTGCGCATCGCCTGTCTTGTCATAGATGCGCAGCTCGCTGACCAGATCGACGCGGGCGCCGCCTGCGGCAATCACATCCATCAGGTTGCGGGCCACTTCCCGGTCGCCCGAGGGCACCGGGCTGCGCGGCGATTTCATCGGCGCATAAAAGGCGATGTGTTTGCCGTTGCCGCTGGTCATGCGCCATTCAGCATGGCGTTGAGCCGTTCGGAAAGGCGGGCAATGCCCGGATCCATGCCAAAGTCACGGCGCAGGCGCTGGAGCGCGGCTTCGGCCATGGCGGCGGTCTTCTCTGGATCCTCGGCCATCTTGCAGATGGCGCCTGCCAGCGCTGCGGGCGCATCATCGCTGAGCAGACCATGGGTGCCGCTGTCGATGAATTCGGGGATGGCAGAGACGGGCGTCGACAGGATCGGCAGCCGCTGCGAGGCGGCTTCCATCAGCACGTTCGGCAGCCCGTCGCGGTCACCATCTGCAGCAACGCGGCTGGGCAGGACGAAGATATCGCTCTGGCGCATCGCCTCGATCACCTCGGGCTGGTCGCAGGCACCGCGCCAGGTGATGCGATCAGCAACGCCCGCGTCCTCGGCCATGCCCTGCAACAGATCGCCAAGGCCGCCACCGCCGATATGGGTCCAGTGCCAGTCCAGATCCTTGGGCAGCAGCGCCAGTGCATCGATGAGCCGGTCAAATCCCTTTTTCTCGACCAGGCGGCCCACGGACATCAGATGCAGCGGATCGCTGGCCTTGCGCCAGATGCGCTCGGGCGGGGCGGGAAAGCGGCTGAGGTCGAGGCCGTGATAGATCAGATCGATGCGCGCCGGATCGTCCGACATATCGCGCAGGTGCTGGGCGCCAAAGGCAGTGCAGGTGGCGCCGAAGGCAGCGCCGTGATCGGCGCTGGACAGTTTTTCACGGATCTCCCAGTCGGGCGAGGTCCAGATGTCCTTGGCATGGGCGGAAAAGCTCCACGGCAGGCCACGCATGATCGCCGCATAGCGCGCCACCGAGGACGGTGTGTGCAGGAAATGGGCATAAAGCCCCAGAACCGCGTCCGGCATTTCGGCGGCCAGCACGCACGCCTGGCCAAAGCGGCGGATGCGGTTGCGGCTGGGGTCGCGGCGCAGGTCGGCGCGCCAGATCCGCCGGGCCTCGGCGTAGCCCGGCAGCTTTTGCGCCGTCTCGCGGGCGCGCCAGACGCGCTCCGGCTCCTGATAGAGGTATTCGGGAAGGTAGTTCACCTGCGCCTGCAAGCGGTCGTGCAGCGGGTGGCGTTTGACATCAGTGGGATGGCGCAGGGACCAGATTTCGAAACTGTGGCCCGCGGCCTCCAGCGCGACAAGTTCCTGCGCGATAAAGGTCTCGGACAGGCGCGGCCAGCCCTTGACCAGCACCGCAAGCGGTGGCCGGTTTGTGGTCATTCGGTTGCCTTTCGCGGCGCGTCCTGCAGCAGGGCGCTCACCCGGTGGGTGACATAATCGAGCCCGTCGAGGAACCCTTCGCCAAAAGCGGCAGAGGGGGATTTTTGATCCTTCAGCGCGTCTATCGCGCGGATCATCGCCTCGGGGGTCCAGCCATCGCGGTCTTCGTCCAGCATGGAAACAAGGCCCAGTTCCTCGGCGCGGCTGGCGCGGATCCACTGTTCCAGACGCGGCGTAGTACGGGGCACGATCACCGCAGGTTTGTCAAAGGACAGGACCTCGCAGAAGGTGTTGTAGCCGCCCATGCAAACCACGCCGCAGGCGCCTGCAAACAGCGTTTCGATCCGGCTTTCGAAACCAACGCTGGTGACGCGGCCATCCAGCGCGGCAACGCGGGCCTCAAACGCTTCGCGGGTTTCTCCGGACAGGAAGGGGCCATAGACCAGCACGGCACGCGGGCTGAGGTTTGGGTCCCGTTCATAGGCCGAAAGCACCAGATCCACCATCATCGCCCCGTCGCCACCACCGCCGGGGGTGATCAGGATATAGGGCTGTTCGGGCGGTTCACCGATCTGGCCCAGATCGCGGCGCAGATAGCCGGTCCAGTGCATGCGGGAACGGGTTTCGGGAGATAGATCCAGCCCCTGCGTGGGGTCATAGACCGAGCTGAGGCCATAGACCCAGATTTCGTCGTAAAACTGTTCGGTCACCGGAACCGCGTTCTTGCGTTCCCATTCGGCGGCCAGCACCTCGGGTTCGTCCAGAACATCGCGCAGGCCCAGCACCAGCTTGCAATGGCCGCGGCTGCGCAGGCATTCCAGCGCGGGCATCAGCTCGCCGCGGAAGCCGGTTGGCTCCTTGTCGACGATCAGCACGTCGGGATCGTATTGCTGCGCCATGGAGCGGATCAGCCCGGCGCGCATCTCGGTGGTTTCCTCGATGCTCATCCCCATGGTGCGCGAAGCATAGCTGCCGTCGGAGCGTTTGATCACCCCGGGCAGGCGCATGTGATCGACCCGGCTGGGAAAGGCAAACCGCCCGGCAACCGGTGAACCGGTCAGGATCAGCGCCGACGCAGAAGGGTCGGCGGCGGTAATCGCCCCGGCAAGCGCCCGCGATCTGCGCAGGTGGCCCAGCCCGAAGGTGTCATGACTGTAGAGCATGACCCGGGGGCTGCGGGCGCCGTTTTCCCTGTCGGCGGTGGAGCTTGTCTGATCTTTCATAGGGTCGCCTGAACAGGTGTATTATCAGGGTGGTGCAATAGGCAGGCGCCGAAATCAAGGGCGATCGGCCTTTGCAGTCCCGATTGCGCAACAAATGACAGCTAAAGCCCCGCGCGTCACCGCGATGTGCCAAAATCGTTCCGCTGTTGTTGCAGTAGGGCAATTGCGCCGACTGGGGGCGCTGGCTAGTCTGGTTTGAACTGTCCTGAGGATTTCAGACCATGAACTTCATTCCCGTCCGGCGGCTTCTCCCGGGGTTATTTGCCCTGTTTCTTCTGTGTGCGCTGGTCATCGGGACTGCGGGCACAGGACATGCGCAGACGGCGGCTGACAACGGCGAGGATCCGATCGCCCGGGCCATCGAGCTGGCTGCCGAAAGCGGCGTTGACGTGATCATCGTCGACAGCGGCGGCGCCCGCGCGCAGGACGGGGCGGCGGAACAGGCCATCAGCGAACACGATGCCAAGATGGAAGGTGCATCGATGCTGATGAAAGCCCAGTCGGAGATGGATATCTTCCGGGCCGAATTGCGCAGTCGTTTGGAGGCGCTGCCCTATTCCATCTTTGAGATGAAATACATCCTGCGCCAGACCAGCCCCGATGGCCGGATCGCCACCTATGCGGAAATCCTGTTCTGGAGCCTCCTGTTCCTGTTTCTGGGGCGCTGGGTCACCGTTGAGCTCTACGGCAAGAGATTTGCGCTGCACCACGTGGTGGCCCGCACCAAGGAAAAGCCCGAAGGCTATCGCGAGAAAATGCCGTTTTTGTTCTTTCGCTTCCTGCTGGGCGTCGGAGGAACGATCTTTTCGATGGGGATCGCTCTGCTGGGATCCTATCTTGTGCTGGGTTCCTCAGGCAATTCGTCGGTGCGGCTGACGGTGCTGGCGATCTATACCGCCTTTTTCCTGTCCCGGACCATATCGGACCTGTGGCGCATGGTGCTGTCGCCCTACCTTAGCCAATACCGGATACCGGCATTTTCCGACCGGGATGCCAAACGGCTTTATATCTGGGCTTCGGTGCTGGCGACCTATGATATTTCGACCCTCGTCTTTGCCGCCTGGGTCGGGGATTTCGGGCTGACTTACAACGTCTATGCCATCGTCTATGGCGGGTTGGCGCTTTTGGGGATTGTCGGCAATCTGGCGCTTGTCGCCTTTAACGCCGGAGCCATCAGCCGCGCCATCCGCGCGGGTCGCGATGCTGAGGAATGCTCCTGGCTGGTGCGGCTGCTGTCGGTGGCCTGGGCGCCTGCGGTCGTGGCCTATATCGTCTTTGGCTGGCTTCAGCTGGCCTTTGATCTGGTGCTGGAGCGGGAGATGTCGATCCCGCTTATGGCGGGAACCTATATGGTGCTGACCTCGATCCTGGTGGTCTATGGGATCATCAACTACGGGATCGAAGTCTATGCCGACAGGCGGCGTCTTCCCGCGCAAATGGTTCAGCCAGAGGACAGCGATGCGCAAGATGCCGATGGCCCTGACGGGGAGACTGTAGAGGCAGATGAGGCGGCCGCCGCTTCGATGCGAAAGCGCCACCCGATTGCCACCTATGAGGATCTGGCGCGCAGGGTTGCCGGGGTTCTGGCCTTCGTCGGCGGGGCGCTGGCGCTGATCTATGTGTGGAACCCGGACATCGACTGGACTGACAATTCGGCCATCGACCGGATCTTTGACATCGTGGTGATCCTGTTCCTCGGCTATATCATCTACAGCGTCTCGCGGATCTGGATCGACAGCAAGATCGACGAGGAAGTCGGCGATATGCCCGAGAGCGAGCTGGGCGATGAAGGCGGCGCAGGCGGCGCCAGTCGGCTTGCCACGCTGCTGCCGCTGTTCCGGGGCGCCATTCTGGCGGTGGTCGTGGTGTCGATTGCTCTGATCCTGCTGATGCAACTGGGGATCAACGTCAGTCCGCTGTTCGCTGGTGCAGGCGTTGTCGGTCTGGCGGTGGGCTTTGGCTCACAGACGCTGGTGCGGGATATCTTTTCCGGCGCCTTCTTTCTGGTCGATGATGCCTTTCGCAAGGGTGAGTATATTGACATCGGCGACGTGAAGGGCACGGTCGAGAAGATCTCGGTCCGGTCTTTCCAGTTGCGCCACCATCTGGGCGCGCTGCACACCATTCCCTTTGGCGAAATCCGGGTGCTGACCAACTATTCCCGCGACTGGGTGATGATGAAGCTACCCTTGCGGGTGACCTATGACACCGATGTGGAAAAGGTCCGCAAGCTGATCAAGAAACTGGGGCAGGAGCTGTTGGACGATCCGGTCATTGGCGACAATTTCATCCAGCCGCTGAAATCCCAGGGCGTCATCGAGATGCAGGATTCGGCGATGATCATCCGGGTGAAATTCATGACCAAACCGGGCGATCAGTGGCTGGTGCGCAAGAAGGTCTACGAGGAAATCCGCCAGCTGTTCGCACGTGAAGGCATCAAGTTCGCTCATCGCGAGGTCACGGTGCGCCTTGCGGAGGATCAGAACGAGAACCTGACCCCGCAGCAAAAGGAGGCGGCGGCGGGGGCCGTGCAGGCGGCGATTGATGCCGATCTTCTGGACGCCGATGAGGGCAGGGGCGGCGACGACCGATAGGTCTGTGCTGCATAAATTCTGAAATTCGCGGTGCGTGAGAACAGGGCGCTCCCGCCCCCGCGCCTGAGCGCCTCTGCGCTCCGCCTGGGGTTGGGCCGGGCACCGTGCAAGGGGCACGGCGCGGGCGGTCTGCCGTTCTTGAGGGAGATGCCTGATGGCTAAGGGTCAGCTGGTCCAGACGGGCTCGGAAGAGCCGCATTTGTCTGCGGGTAGGTCCCAACGCATGCCGGTCTCTCCCAGCGCAAGCGGCGGTTTCAGGCGCAGACCCGGTCCCCATCCGGAATGTTCGCGGGAAGGCGCATAATCCTGCGCCTCTGCCTGGGTGATGGAGGGGCCACCCTGCGATGGGCGCAGGCTGGCAAGCAGCTCGGCGGTGCGGGCCAGGGACAGCCGTGCCTGCGGGGTCTTACCGGTCTCGGTGGCCCGGCTGAGGGCGGAAATCACCGCCGCAGCCAGAAGATAGCCGGTGGCGTGATCCAGTGCTTGCACCGGCAGCGGGGTCGGTTTCTCTGCGCCTGCCCAGATCCGGCCTGCATCGGCGATGCCCGCGCTCATCTGCACAAGACTGTCAAAGCCGCGGCGGCGCACCCAGGGGCCGGTCCAGCCATAGGCGTTGAGCGTTGCCTCAATCCGGTTTGGGGCGATCCGGTCGCGGGTTGCCTGATCGTAACCAAGACCTGCAAGGGCGCCGGGGCGGTAGCCGTGCACCAGCACATCGGCTTTGGCCAACAGCGTCTCGAAACGGCGCCGGTCCGGGTCCTTGCGCAGATCGAGCATGGCCATGCGCTTGCCCAGCGAAATATCCGGTATCACCCCCGGCTCATCCCAGCCGGGCGGGTCGATCCGCAGCACCTCGGCGCCAAATCCGGCCAGCGTCCGGGTGGCAATCGGCCCGGCCAGGACCCGGGTCAGATCCAGCACCTTCAGTCCGGCCAGCGGCCGTGCCTCGCTTGCTTCAGGACGCGCACGCGGAGAGACGTCGCGTGGGGCGGTCCATTGTACCAACGGTTCCGAGCCGACTGCCTGTCCCTGCGGGTGCGACAGCCACAGCTCGCGGCTGCGCATGGTGGCCGACACGCCTCCAGCAGCGACGATCTCGCGCTCCAGCAGGTCGCCGTCCCATTTGCTGACGGCCGTGCGCACCGCCTCGGGCGTGCCTTCGCAGCCGAGCACCTGAAGCGCGGCGGCGCGGTGATGGGGCAGGTTGGTGTGCAGGCGGATCCAGCCATCGGCGCAGGGATAGTCCCCCGCAATCGGATCCCAAAGCGATGGCATCTCCCAGCCTGCGGGGCGAAAACTATAGCCGAACCACAGCGCCGCCAAACGCTGATCCACGGTGACTTCGGGCGCGCGGGGCGCAAGACCTGCCACCTTCATGTAGCGGGCCAGTTCCACGCCGACGGCAGCAACAGAGGCAGTGGCTAGCCCGGTCACCGCAAAGGCACTGGGCCTGTGCCCGCTGCCGGTGATGGCATAGCTTGCGGGATCGGGAAGGGCGGCAAGCAGGGTCATTGTTGATAGGGGTCCAGACTGTCGCGCAAGCCGTCACCAAGGAAGTTGAAGGCCAGCACTACCACCACGATGGGCAGCATGGGAATGGCGGTCCACCAGTAGATCTCGATATTGGCGAGGTTCTGCGCATCGTTCAGCATCACGCCCCAACTGACCGCAGGCGCGCGCAGACCCAGGCCCAGAAAGGAAAGCGCGGTTTCGCCCAGGATCATCGCCGGGATCGACAGGGTTGCCGAGGCGATGAGGTGGCTCATGAAATTCGGCAGGAGATGCTTGCGGATCACCCGGCCCGATGTGGCGCCCATCATTTCGGCGGCGCGCACGTATTCCTCTTCGCGCAAAGACAGGAACTTGGCCCGCACCGAGCGCGCAAGGCCGGGCCAGTCCAATATGCCAAGGATCACCGAGATGATGAAGAAGACCGCCACCGGAGACCAGTTCGAGGGCACGGCTGCTGAGAGCGCAAGCCACAGAGGCAGCTCCGGCAGGCTGCGCAGGATCTCGATCACCCGGTTGATCACCCAGTCGATCCGGCCACCGAAATAGCCCGCAATAGAGCCGAAAAAGATGCCTAGAACGAAGGAGACTGTGATCCCGATCAGACCGACGGTCAGCGACAGCTGCGCGCCATAAAGGATGCGGCTGAAGACATCGCGGCCCAGCCGGTCCGAGCCCCAAAGGAACAGCGGCACATCGGCGCCGGGCGCGCAGACCAGATGGGTGTCGGCCGGGATCAGCCCGGCGATATCGTAGGAGCTGCCTTCGCAGAAGAATTTCAGCCGCAGCGGGTTGTCCAGATCCGGTTTGAACTCCCACTGGAAGGTTTCCAGATTGGCCTCAGAGGTCATCGGGTAGATGAAGGGGCCGAGGAACTCGCCCTCGTGGAAGAGATTGATCTCCTGCGGCGGTGCATAGAGATGCTCGCTGTGACGTTCGTTCGGGCCATAGGGCGCGACAAAGCCGACAAAGGGCAGCATCAGATAGCAGAACAGCAGGAAGGCGCCGGAGATCAGGCCCAACCGGTGCGTCTTGAACTTGCGCCAGATCAGCACCCAGTTCGGGGCATCCAGATCCTTGCGCTCCAGCTCGCGCAGGGACTGTTCGGCGTCATAGGGGGCATCGTCGACATAGCGACCGTCAGGCAGCTTGCTCATGCGTCACGCCCCTCATAGCGGATGCGCGGATCCAGAAGGACCAGCAGCACGTCCGAAATCATCGTGCCGATCAGGGTCAGAAGGGCGACGAACATCAGGATGAAGGCCGACAGGAACATGTCTTGCGATTTCAGCGCTTGCAGCAGATCCGGCCCGATGGTTTGCAGTCCCAGCACCACCGAGACCAGAACCGATCCCGACACCATCGAGGGCAGCAGGTTGCCGATGTCAGCGACAAAGGGATTGAAGGCCACCCGCAGCGGGTACTTCGCCAGCATCCGCGAAGGCGACATGCCCTTGGCAATCGCGGTTTCCACATAGGGTTTGCCCAACTCGTCCAGCATATTGGCGCGCAACCGCTGCATCATCGCCGAAGCGCCCGAGGTGCCGATGACGAAGGTTGGAACGATCAGGTGGATGAGGATCGATTTCACCTTGTCCCAGCTCATCGGCTCACCCTCGTAGATGGGGTCCATCAGCCCGCCGATGGGCAGGTCGAACCAGCGATGGCCGTAGTAGAACAGGATCAGCGCCAGGAGGAAGTTCGGCGTCGCCAGACCGAGGTAACCGACAAAGGCCGAAGTGTAATCCACCCAGGTGCGCGAGCGCGCCGCCGCCAGAACTCCCAGCGGCAGGGCCACCATATAAACAAAAAGAACCGCTGCGAGATTGACGAGAACCGTCAGCCACAGGCTGTCACCGACGATTTCGGCCACCGGGCGGTCGAATTCGAAGGACCAGCCGAAATTGCCCTGAATGAGGCCTGAGAAGCCGTGCGGGCCGGGCATGAAGCCAGCCCAGATGAAATACTGCTGCCACATGGGCTTGTCGAGCGCGTATTCCGTGCGCAGGAACTCTGCCTTGGCCACGCCTGCGGTCTGACCGCTGGCGCGCAGCTCGGCGATCTGGTTGGACAGGTAGTCGCCGGGTGGCAGGTTGATGATCACGAAGATCAGCACCGACACCACCCAAAGCGTCAGCAGCATGGTGCCGAAGCGGTATATGGCGTAGCGCAGGATTCCCATCAGCCCTTACCGTCCTCGAAGAAGAACTCATCCATGCGGTGGACTCCAAAATGAGCGCCGGGGTCCCAGGCCCAGATGCCGCGTTCTGGCACGTTGCGCAGGCGGTTTGACACCACCACGGGCTGCGGCGCCTCGGCCACAAGGCCAATGCCGTAGACCTGCTCGGAATGGATTTTCAGCATTTCTTTCCAGGCCGCGATCCGCTCCTCTTCGGTGGTGGCGATTTCCCAGTCATGCGCCAGCTCCATCAGGCGCTGGGCGGGTTCCATATCGGGGGCTTCGCCGACCTCTCCGCCGGTCTGGTAGTACTGCCCCCATTTCGGCCAGGCCAGGAAGACCTGATCGGTCGGCGCCAGATAGGCGGGCGAGGTATAGGGCTGCGGCAGCCCGTTGTCCCAACCATACCAGACCGAGGCGGCGGTGGTGCCGGAGAACACCCGGTTGCGCAGAATGTCGCGATCCAGCGGGCGCATCACCAGCTTCACCCCAACATCGCGCCAGTCGTCGGTGATGATCTGCAGGGCGTTTTCGACCTCCTGCCGCTCACCGGCGGTTTCCACGATCAGCTCCATCGGGCGGCCGTCGGGCAGTTGGCGGATGCCATAGCCATCCTTTTCGGTCAGCCCGACCTCATCCAGCAGCTGATTTGCCAGATCGGGATCGAACTGGGCCCAGGCCTCGCGCAGGGCGGGATCGAAGAACGGGCTTTTTTCCAGCACGGTCATGGCGCCGGGTTTGGCCAGTTTGAAGTAGAGCGATTTGTTGATGGCGGCGCGGTTGATGGCGACCGACAGGGCGCGGCGCACCCGTACGTCACGCAGCAGCGCGCGCCAGACCGGATCATTCACGTTGAGGTTCGGATAGATCGCGATCTGCGAGGCAGTGCCGGTGCCCCAGAGGAAGGTCCGGTAGTTGCCGCCGTCGGCTTCGCCCTTGCGCAGAATCGGAATGTCACGAAAACCCAGACCACGGGCCTGAAGGTCTGCCTCTCCGGCGTTGGCTTTGGCAGCCACCAGCCCGCCCGAGACGATCTCCATTTCCACCGTGTCGATATAGGGCAGCTGTACGCCCTTGGCGTCGATCCGGTGGTAATAGGGGTTGCGCACGAACAAGTGGCGGATCTTCTTGCCCGCCGTCGCGTTCATCCACGGCTGCAGGGTGGGCAGCTCGTGATTGTCGAACTTGTACATGTTGTCGTATTTGTTGTGCAGCGCCGCCCAGCTTTTGACGCGGGCGTAATCCACTTCCTCGGCCAGTTTGGCCGGGTCGGCGAAATCGGCGTGGAACTGCTTCAGATAGGCCGAGGGCCGGTAGATGAAGGGCGGGCGCGCCTGCGCCAGATGGTGCAGGAAGCTCGGGTTCGGGTTCTGCCATTCAAAGACGACTGTGGTTTCATCCGGGAATGTAACCTCTGGCAATTCGCCCTCGGCGCGCATGAATTCCGGCGGCCCGGCGGGGCTGAGCAGCGGGTTGTTGGCGATGTCCTTCCACCAGTATTCGAAATCGGCCGAGGTGAAGGGGGATCCATCCGACCAGCGATGCCCGGGGCGCAGGTGCAGGGTAAAGCGCTTGTTGTCCTCTTCCTCATAGCCCAGCAGGATATCCGATTGTAGTTTGTAATCGGCATCATAACCGACCAGCCGCGCGTAGCCATAGACCACCATCTGGCGGATGTCTTTCGACCGGGTCACCATGGTGTTGAGCGCACCGCCCTGCACGCCAAAGGCGCGGCCCTTGGCCTCCAGATTGACCACGAGCGGCGCATCCGGCAGGCGTTCTGCCGCCTGGGGCAGGTTGCCAGAGGCGACCTCCTGTTCCCAGAAGGCGCTTTCCTGCGGGGTGGGCAGCGTGCCTGCCAGCGCGGCAAGCGGTGTCAGCAGTGCGGCCACCGCGATGGCAAGTATGGGTTTCAGGGCATTTCGTTTTGTCGCGGTTTTCGGGGCGTTAAACATGGCAACGTACCTTATGTCCGGGTTCCAGGATGACCAGAGGCGGGGCCTCGGCTCCTGTGAATCTGAAATGTTCGGGCCAGCTGTCCGGCGCGCCGGCGCCTTGCGACACCAGATCCAGATTGATCGGGCGGTCGATGTCGGGTTCCGGCTGCGCTGCGATCAGCGCCTTGGTGTAGGGATGCTGGGGGTTGTGGAACAGCGTCTGCGGCGGCGCCTGCTCGACGACCAGACCGCGCCGCATCACGGCGACCTCATCGGCGATCCGCGCCACCACCGCCAGGTCGTGGCTGATAAAAAGATAGGACAGCCCCTGCTGTTCCTGAATGTTTTCCAACAGCCGCAGGATCTGTTCCTGCACCGACACATCCAGCGCCGAGGTCGGCTCGTCACAGACGATCAGCGATGGATCCAGCATCATCGCGCGGGCAATCGACAGGCGCTGGCGCTGGCCGCCGGAAAAGGCATGCGGATAGCGTTGCAGCATCTCGGGGCCAAGGCCGACGGTCTTCAGCATCATCGCGGCCTTGTCGCGGCGGTCGGCGGGGGTGCCGATGCCGTGGATTTCCAGCGGTTCGGTCATGGTGTCCGAAATGCGCATGCGCGGGCTGAGCGAGGAATAGGGATCCTGAAACACCATCTGCGCCTCGCGCTGAAAGGCGGTGCGGGCGGCGCGGTCCATCTGGTGAACCTTGACGGTCTCTCCATCCGGATCGGGGCGGAACAGAACCTCGCCGCCGGGATCGGGCGGTTCGGCCCCCAATGCGATGCGGGCGGCGGTGGTCTTGCCAGAGCCGCTTTCGCCGACGATGGCCAGCGTCTTGCCGCGTGGCAGTTTCAGATCAACCCCGCGACAGGCGTGGATAAAGGTGGGGGCCGCCCAGCCTTTTCCGGCGCGCAGGGTATAGGTCTTGGAGACTGCTTTCAGCTCAAGGATCAGATCTTCCTTGGGTTCTGGCGGCACGGCCTGCGCGGCGGCGGGGATCTTGGGCGCGGCATTGATCAGCGCCCGGGTATAGGCATGGGCCGGATCCGATAGGATCGGCCCGGCAGGGCCTGCCTCCATCACCCGGCCCTTGTGCATGACCACCACGTCCTCGGCCATATTGGCAACGACGCCCAGATCGTGGGTCACGAGGATCATCGCCATGCCGGTATCGCGCTGCAATTCCTTCATCAGGCCCAGAACCTGTGCCTGCGTTGTCACATCCAGCGCCGTGGTCGGCTCATCCGCGATCAGAAGATCGGGTTTGGCCACCATCGCCATGGCGATCATCGCGCGCTGGCGCATGCCCCCGGACAATTCAAAGGGATAAGAGTCATAGGTGCGTTGCGGCTCGGGAAAACCGACCCGTTCGAAACACTCCAGAACCTCCTTGCGGGCAGCGGCTTCGCTCTTTCCTTCGTGCAGCCACAACACTTCGGAGACCTGGTTGCCGATCCGGTGCAGCGGCGACAGGGAGCGCATCGGCTCCTGAAAGATCATCGCGACACGGTTGCCGCGCACATCCCGCATGCGCCGCTCACCAATCGAGCACAGATCCAGCGGCGCATCACCGCCATTCAGGATCACGCGGCCCGAGCGGATCTGCGCCGCGCGCGGCAGAATGCGCAGCAGGGCGCGGCAGGTGATCGTCTTGCCGGACCCGCTTTCCCCGACCAGCGCCAGGGTGCCGCCGGGGGCAACGTCAAAACTGACATCGCGCACGACAGCTTCATCCCGGCCAAAGCCGATGCTGAGGCCCTCGACTGACAACAGCGGCGCCATTCAGTTCAACCCGTCTGAGGTCCGGTGATGTCTCTTCATGATCTTCCCGTTTCCCTGTTTTTTCCACCACCATCGCGCGGGCTGCGGGCACTAGTCAAACCCCATTCGCAGATAGCAGCGCCAGGTGCGGGAAATATGACGCGCCGACAGGGTCTTTACGCAATTGTGAAGGCGCTCAGGCCGGTTTCGCTATTCGCTACACATTTGCGCAAAAGTCTGACACATCTGCACGGGATTGGCCGCCGCGCGGCCATGGCGTGCAAGGAGACCGTAACATGATCACCCGTCTGGACCTTTTTATCGATCGCATGGTGTCACAGCGCGCCTGTCTGGATTTCGCCATTGCCGAAACCGCCGATATGAGCGGCCCGGTCTTCGAACTGGGGCTTGGGAACGGGCGCACCTACCACCACATGAAGCACAATATCACCGGCCGGGATATCTATGTCTTCGAACGCGCTGTTGCCTCGCATCCTGACAGCACCCCGCCCGAGGAACTGACGATCCTTGGCGATGTGCGTGAAACGCTACCGGCAGCTGTGGAACGGTTCGGTGCGACCGCCAGTCTGATCCACGCGGATCTGGGCGGTCACAACCGCGCCAAGAACGATGCCTTTGCCCGGCTGGTGTCGCCGCTCATCGAACCGCTGCTGGCGGTGGGCGGCATGATGGTGTCCTCGGACCGGATGTATTTTGACAGCTTGCGCGAAATGCCCCTGCCGCCGGACGCGGTCGAGGGGCGCTGCTTCATCTACCGCCGCGACGCCTGATCCGCGCGACGCTCCGTCATGCTGGCCTCACGTGCTGCCCTGCCCCTAGGCTGGCGGTAACAGAGGGAGGCTGCCATGATTTTCTACGATTGCTCCACCGCGCCGAACCCGCGTCGGGCGCGGATGTTTCTTGCGGAAAAGGGGCTGAGCCCTGAAACCCATGACATTTCCATCGCCAAGGGTGAGCAGCTGGACGCGGCCTTTCTGGCGGTGAACCCACGCGCGACGATCCCGGTTCTGGTCACCGATACGGGCACTGTCCTGACCGAAAACCTTGGCATTGCCGCCTATCTGGAGGCGGCGCATCCGGAACCGCCGTTGATGGGACGCACCGCCGATGAAAAAGGGCTGGTGCTGATGTGGAATGCCATCGTGGAACAGCAGGGCGGCGCCCCCGTGGCCGAGGCGCTGCGCAACACCCACCCGGCGTTTGAAAACCGCGCCATTCCGGGCCCTGATCACTATGCCCAGATCCCTGAGCTGGCCGAACGTGGACAGGCGCGGACTGCACGGTTCTTTGATCTCTTGGAAGAGCGCCTGCAGGACAGCCCCTTCCTTGCCACTGATCATTTCACGCTGGCGGATATCTCGGCCTTCGTCTTTGTTGATTTTGCTCGCGTGATCAAGATGCGCGTGCCCGAAGCCAACACGGCCACGCTGGCCTGGCAAGAGGCCATTCGGGAGCGTCCAAGTTCGCAGTTGTAGGCCGGGAGGGCAGAGGAGGAGGTCTCGCGCAGCGATGGCACGTCCTGACAGCCCGAGTTCGGAGCCAATATCAGGATTTAATCAGGCGCTACTTGGGCTCAATTCGGGCTTGAAAGGCGTCAAATTCCGTTTCGGCTACGCGATAACTCTGCTTGGTCATTTTCGGTGCTGCAAGCGCCTCATAAAATCGTTGTGCGCCACCGTTGGTGCCGTCTGTGGCCCAGTCAAAACGGGTGCAGCCCTCGCGACGTGCCACATCGATGAGGGCGGATAACAATGCTTTTCCAACACCCTTTTGTCGTACGGTCGGAGAAACAAACAGCTCTTTCATGACCAATGATATGCCCGGGCCGGCCGGGAAGCTTAGTCCCCATGTGGCGAACCCGACGGGCTGGGTGCCATCAAAGGCCAGATGGCACGCCATGTGCCTTTCGGCGCGGAGCAGTGCAAGCACCCGCTCTTCTTGATCATGGGTGGCAGGGGCAATCTGGTAATACGCGAGGCAGGCCCGGTGAAGAGTACGGAACGCCTCTGCATCTTCTGCCCTGAACGCTCGGACTGTCACGCTCATTGGTTTTTCTCCAAGGCAATCGGGCGGGTAGTCTCGTTTCCCTTGCGGTGGCAGATGGCATGACCGCGGATGTTCTCGCAGCATCGCACTGTGCAGGCATTGCTCATTTCATGTCACCTTCGAAACCGTCTCAGCGTGAAGGCTCGCATACATAATGCGGGTGCTCAATGACCGTTCGTTCGCGGGCGGTGCGGGCCCGCGCGATGGACTGACACGATTTCGAGAGTCCAGGTGCCCTGGCCTTAAACTGAGACAAATGTCGCAACACCGTCAAATGCGGTGGACAAGGCGCGGTGGGCGCCGCAGGATGTCTGGTGCCCTGATTGGCGCACGTCACGAGGTGTTCTGTCCATGCCCCCCAAACCGATCCTGCACCGGGATGATCCCACCGCCGAACCCCTGACCGGCAACGTCAAGGTTACCCGGGCCGACTGGCTGAATGTGGCGATGGATGTGCTGATCAGCCACGGGGTTGAGCAGGTCAAGGTGCTGGCTCTGGCCGAGCGCATGGGCGTGTCGCGCTCCTCCTTCTACTGGTATTTCAAATCGCGGCAGGATCTGCTGGATGCGCTGTTGCAGACGTGGGAGCAGACCAACACCGCCGCGATGGTTGCCCAGACCGAAGCCCCTGCCGCCGCGATCACGGGTGCGGTGCTGAACGTCTTTCACTGCATTGCCAACCCGGATCTGTTCAATACCGCGCTCGATTTCGCGGTGCGGGACTGGGCGCGGCGCTCGGGCAAGGTGCGCAGCCTGCTGGACCGTTCCGATGCACGGCGGGTGAAAGCGCTTAGCGACATGTTCTCCCGCTATGGCTATCCGGAGCTGGAGGCAAAGACCCGGGCCAAGGTTCTTTACTACATGCAGCTTGGCTATGACATGGCGGAGCCGAACGAGAGCCATAAGGAACGGTTGCAGATGACGCCCCATTACCTGCGGGTCTTCACAGGCAAAGAACCCCTGCCGGAGGAGCTGGAAGAATTCGCCGTCTACACGGAAAGATACTGGGACGTCTGAGCCGACCGGGTCTGGCGACCATCGCCTAGGCGGGGCTGGGCACAGGCGGCTGACAAATCTCCCAAAACCGGAAAAGAGAGGTCAGCAGCGTCTTCAGCTCGGCCGCACCTTGGGGCTTGATGAAATATCCGCTGACATTGTGCTTATAAGCCTCGGCAATGTCCGCGTGATTGTCTGATGTGGTGAACATGAAGACGATCTGATCTGCCGTGTCCGGGTTGGCGCGCAGGGCGCTCAGAAAATCATGGCCGTTCATGCGCGGCATATTGATATCCAGCAGGATAAGGAACGGGCTTTGGATTGATATCCCTGGGGCTGTGCCCGCCAGGATATCCAGTGCTTCGACGCCGTCACGCGCCCGCACGACGGTTGCCGGAAGATCAAGCCGTTTCAGAGTACGTTCCAGGATCATCGCATCCAGGTCGCTGTCTTCGACCAGAAGGATGTTCATTTCAGTTGGCATACAGGCAGGCCCTTTCCGAACCGTCTGGTGTGCGTGTCCCGGCACTGCTTGGCCGGTTTCCCAAGGCGCGTTGCGTCCTTATCGGAACGAAGTCACCCATCGTTCGAAAATTATGCATTTCTGTGGCTGCTTTTACAATTGCCAATCCGGCACTGGCCGCAATCGGTCGCACTGTGCAGCCCGATGGGAGAGGCGTTTTCAATCCGGGGCAGTGGAAAGCTGTGCTGGATAAGCAAGAGTTTTGGAGCAAAAAAAGGCGCGCTGCGCAGAGGCAGGCGCGCCCCTGATCGGGAGAGACGGCACTCAGAGCTGGCCGAGCTGTTGGTCGACCTCTTGGCGCACCTTGGCGGCGGCCTCCATGCGGACCGGGCCATAGCCCCGGATCTCCATCGGTGCTGCCAGGATGTCGGCGCAGGTGTCGTGCCGGTCCGCGCCATAGGCACGTGCGACCTTGGTCATCGCCGCCTCGTACCAGTCCAGAAGGTCGCGGTGCAGGCGGGCCTCGGCGTGATAGCCAAAGGGATTGAACACGCTGCCACGCAGGCCCTTGGCTTTGGCCATGACCGACAGAGCCGGGCGTAGCCAGGCGCCAAAGGCGCTTTTCTTCGGGCGGCCCCGGCTGTCCTTGCCGCGCGCCAGCAGAGGCGGCGCGAGATGGTATTTGACTGAATAGTTGCCGTCGAATTCCGACGCGATCTGCTCCTTGAAACTGTCTGCGGTCAGCAGGCGGGCGACTTCGAATTCATCCTTATAGGCCATCAGCTTGAACAGCGATTTTGCTGCGCGTGTAACCAGATCGTCCTGCGCATCTGCGGGCAGGGAACTGCGCAGCTGCTCCAGCGTGTTGCGATAGCGGTCTGCATAGGCAGCGTCCTGATACTCGGTCAGGAAGGCGGCGCGGCGGTCGATCATCTGCTGCAACGTTTCCCCTTCCTCCGGGGTTTCGTCGTAGAACTGGCTGACCAGCGTGGGGTCCACCGCCATGGCGCGACCGATAGCAAAGGCGAGGTGGTTCTTGTCGATGGCCACGCCGTTGAGTTCGATTGCTTGGCTGAGGGCCGCACCGCTGACCGGCACCAGCCCCTTTTGCCAGGCAAAGCCCAGCATCATCACATTGGCCAGAACCGCATCGCCCAAGAGCGCCTCTGCCGCCTCGTTGGCGTTGAAGCCCGACAGGTTCTGGGCGCCAACCACCGCTTCGATCTCCTTTTCGCGCAGACCGGTCATCAGGTCGGCATCGCGGCGCAGCACCAGATCGCCCGTGGGCATCTCGGCGCGGTTCAGCACCACCTTGGTGCCCGCGCGATAATGGGCCGAGGCCTTGGGTGCGGAGGACACCACCACGTCGCATCCGATCACCGCGTCGGCGGCGGCCTGATCAATACGCACCTGGTTCAGCGTTTCAGGCGCATTCGACAGGCGGATATAGCTGAGGACGGTGCCGAATTTCTGCGCAAAGCCGGTGAAGTCCAGCACGCTGGATCCTTTGCCTTCAAGGTGCGCGGCCATGGTGATCAGCGCGCCGACGGTGACAACGCCTGTGCCGCCCACCCCGGTGACGAGCAGATCGAACGGCTCGGCGAGGGAGGGAAGGTCCGGGGCGGGCAGGCGGGCCACCAGCTGGTCTGCATCCAGACCGGCGGGCTGCTTCTTGCGCCGCTCGCCACCCTCAACGGTGACAAAGCTGGGGCAAAAGCCGTTGAGGCAGGAGAAGTCCTTGTTGCAAGACGAGAGGTTGATCTTGCGCTTGCGCCCAAAGGGCGTCTCTTTCGGCTCCACGCTGAGACAGTTGGATTCCACCGAGCAATCACCGCAGCCTTCGCAGACCAGATCGTTGATGAAGGCAAATTTCTTCGGGTCTTCCATCTTGCCGCGCTTGCGGCGGCGGCGTTTCTCGGTGGCGCAGGTTTGTTCATAGATCAGGACGGTGACGCCGGGGATTTCACGCAACTCGCGCTGTACCGCGTCCATTTCTTCCCGGTCGTGGAACGATGTGCCTGCCGGAAAATCGGCGCGGCTGAACTTACCGATATCGTCCGAGACCAGTGCGATCCGCTCTACCCCTTCGGCGCGGCAGGTCTGGGCGATGCCCGAAACGCTGACCGGCCCGTCCACCGGCTGACCACCTGTCATGGCGACCGCATCGTTATAGAGGATCTTGTAGGTGATATTGGTTTTCGCCGCGACCGCCTGCCTGATGGCAAGGCTGCCCGAGTGATACCAGGTGCCCTCGCCCAGGTTCTGGAACACGTGCTTGTTCCCGTTGAACTGCGAGGCAACGGCCCAGGGCACACCTTCACCGCCCATCTGGGCATAGCCTGCGGTTTCCCGGTCCATCCAGCTGGCCATCACATGGCAGCCGATGCCGGAGAATGCCTTGGAGCCCTCGGGCAGCTTGGTCGAGGTGTTGTGCGGGCAGCCCGAGCAGAAATAGGGCGTGCGGGTGGCGCCGGGCACGTTGATCAGTTTGGGCGGCTCAGCGGTCAGCGCGGCGGCCTTGGCGGGCAGGTTCTCTTCGGGGAAGAAGGCATCAAGCCGCGCGGCCACGATGGGTGCCAATTGCAGCGGGCTGAGTTCCCCGGTCCATGGGATCAGCGGCTCGCCCGCGCTGTCGTATTTGCCGACCATTTTCTTGGGCTTGTCGCCAGGCCAGTCGTAGAAATATTCCTTGAACTGGCTTTCGATGATGCCGCGTTTTTCCTCGACGACCAGCACCTCTTCCTTGCCGTTCACAAAGCGCAGCGCCTCGGGGCGGGCCAGCGGCCAGACCATGCCGACCTTGTAGATGTCGATGCCCAGTCGGCGGCAGGCGGCCTCGTCCAGACCCAGAAGGCGCAGCGCCTCCATCAGGTCGAGATGCCCCTTGCCGGTGGTCACGAAACCGAACTTGGCATCCTCGGCGTCATAGATGCGGCGGTCGATCGGGTTGGCCTCAGCAAAGGCGCGCACCGCCTTGATCTTGGCCTGGATGCGGGTCTCGATCTCGGGCGAGGGCAGATCGGCGCGGCGGATGTGCAGCCCGCCGGGGTAGGGCGGCAGCTCGGGCAGAACAAATTCACGGTCCGGCTGCAATTCCACGGACCGCGCGCTTTCGACGGTTTCCGACACGGCCTTGAAGCCGACCCAGGTGCCGGAATAGCGCGACAGGGCAAAGCCGTATTCGCCAAATGTCAGGAATTCGGAGACATCCGCCGGGTTCAGCACCGGCATGAACCAGGCCATGAAGGCGACGTCCGACTGGTGCGGCATCGAGGAGCTGACGCAGCCGTGGTCGTCGCCCGCAACCACCAGCACGCCGCCCTTTTCGGACGATCCATAGGCGTTGCCATGCTTCAGTGCATCGCCAGAACGGTCGACGCCCGGCCCCTTGCCGTACCACATGGAAAAGACGCCCTCGACCTCGCAATGGGGATCCAGAACCGCCTGCTGCGCGCCCAGAACGGCGGTGGCGCCCAGATCCTCGTTCACGGCGGGCATGAATTTGACCTTGGCCTCTTCCATCCGCTTGCGTGAGCGCCAGAATTCCAGATCGACGGCGCCAAGGGGCGAGCCGCGATAGCCCGAAACGAAACCGGCGGTGTTCATCCCGGCGTTCTGATCGCGGCGGGACTGGTCCAGCATGATCCGCGCCAACGCCTGCGTGCCGGTGAGGAACACGCGGCCCTTGGTCATCTCGTAACGGTCATCGAGCTGGTAGCTGCGGAAGTCGTGGCTCAGCTTGGTCATCGGGGAGTCCTCGCGCGGATAGTCTGTGATCGCGAAAGGATAATCCATTTAGGGCGGAAAATTTTGCCGCATCTACTGGCGTTTTGGCAATTTGTGGATAAATTAACCAGTGTTGATCGCTATTTTGAACTGGATAACCGTTACAATGAAGCTGGACGACCGCGACCGCCGTATATTGACCCTGTTGCAGGAGGATTCGCGTATTTCCAATGCGGATCTGGCCGAGACGGTAGGCATGTCTCCTTCTGCCCTGTGGCGGCGGGTGCGCGCGCTGGAAGAGGCCGGTGTGATCGAACGCTATGGCGCGGTGGTGAATGCGGCGGCCATGGGGCTTGGCTTTCACGCCATGGTGCATGTGCAGCTGACGCGGCATGATCCGGAAAAGCTGAAGGAGTTCATCCGCGCGGTTGAGAACAATTCGCTGGTGCAGGAGTGTTTTGCGACCACCGGCCAGTCGGATTATCACCTGCGGGTTCTGGCGCCGGATCTGGAGGCCTATAATCGGTTTCTGGAAGAGTTCCTGTTCCGCCTGCCTGCGGTGGCCAGCGCCCAGACCAACGTGGTGCTGCGCACGATCAAGCGGGACAGGCCGGTTGTCCCTTAGGCGGGTTGTGCCCTAGGTCGCGTATTTCAGCCAGGCGGCGGCCATGGCGATATAGGTCAGCTGGTGCAGCGCCTGATCGGTACCGGCAGCGCGCCAGAAGGCCGCCTGTTGCGGCGTCAGTTGCTTGCTGTCGGAATAGCGCGCCTTGCAGTAGTCGATGTTGAAATGCACGATCCATTCCAGCACGCAGGTGATCAGGATGAACAGGACGGGCGCGCCCATCAGCACGAAGACCAGAATGGAACCCAGCGTGTGAACTCCGGCATGCTGCGCACGACCGCTGTGCAGGTATTCGCCGCGGCCCGACAGCATCTTTGGTGTCTGCAGAAAGAAATCTGCGAACATATGTTTGACCTGCATCAGGCAGAGCAGCAGCAATAATGTTCCGGTATGCTCCGGCAAAACAGTCCCCTGTCATCTATACTGTCCGGGAACCTTACGTTTTTTTGCCGCCATGGCAAATGCTGCGTGCCCTTGTGCCGCGACGACAGGCCAAAACGGGCTTTGGTGCAGTTGCCATTGCCTGTCACAGGTAAACCGCGCTAGGCATATGCTGTACCGAATTTCAGACGCCTATCCGGAGCTGTCTCATAGAACGTTCTTTGTTCCGTTTTATCTGGAAGTATTCCAAACGTGATCAGCTCGTGCTTCTGGTGGTCACGGCCTGCCTGTTTCCGCTTTTGTACCTGACGTTGGAACTGCCCAAGCGTATCATCAACGATGCCATTGGTGCCGAGACCGACACGATTGCGGTGTTGGGGTATTCCTTCGACAAGCTGACTTTCCTGTGGATCCTTTGTGTGGCGTTTCTGGTGTCGGTGCTGATGCACGGTCTGCTGAAAATGCGCATCAACACCATGAAGGGGGTTCTGGCCGAACGGATGCTGCGCCGGTTCCGCTATCAGCTGATCGCCCGCGTTTTGCGGTTCCCACAGCCCTATTTCGAACGGGTTAGCCAGGGCGAACTGGTGTCGATGGTGACATCGGAATCCGAGCCGATGGGCGGTCTGATGGGCGATGCCGTCAGCCAGCCGGTGTTGCAGGCCGGGCAGATGCTGACCATCCTCTATTTCCTGTTTGTTCAAAGCTTCTGGTTCGGTCTGGCCGCCGTGGCACTGATCCCGCTTCAGGGCTGGTTGATCCCGATGCTGCAGCGGCGCATCAACCTTCTGAACAAGGAACGCATCAAAGAGGTGCGGGCGCTGGCCTCGGAAATCGGCGAAAGCGCAGCAGGTGCCGCCACGCTGCGCATCAATGGCGGCTGGCGCTACCGGATGGCGGTGATCACCGACCGGCTAGGGCGGCTTTATGATATCCGTTTCGATATCTACCAGAAAAAATTCTTCATGAAGTTCCTCAACAACTTCATCACCCAGCTGACGCCCTTTTTCTTCTACGCCGTGGGCGGCTTCCTTGTGCTGCAGGGCAAGGTGTCACTGGGCGCGCTGGTGGCGGCGCTGGCGGCGTACAAGGATATCGCCTCGCCCTGGAAGGAACTGCTGACATATTACAACCAGACGCAGGACATGTCGCTGCGCTGGGAGGTGATCCTGGAACGTTTCGCGCCGCCGGGCATGGTCGATGAAGCGCTGATGACCGGCGAACCTGACGATATTCCACGCCTCAAGGGCGATATCGAGCTGAAAGACGTCAGCGTGCGCGACGCCGATGGCAATCTTGTGCTGGAGGATCTTACCGCCACGCTGCCTGCGGGGAAGGTCATCGGCATTGCCGCCCCGTCCGAGGAAGACCGCCGCGCCATGGCCGAATTGCTGACCCGTGAAGTGCTGCCTGCGGCGGGCGCCGTGACGGTCGCAACCTTTGATCTGCGCGAGGTGCATCAGGCCATCGTTGCTTCGCGCATCGGTCATGCTACCTCGCGGCCGGTTCTGTTTCGGGGCTCTTTCGGGGACAACGTGATGATGCCGATGCGGCAGCGCCCGCAGGGTGAGGCCCGCGACATGTTGCAGCTGGATGCGGCGTTGAGGGCGGGCAACAGTCCCGACCCCTACGATGCGGCCTGGCTGGACCCATCGCTTGCGGGGTTCTCGACCGAGGCGGAATTGCGCGACTGGTGGGTGCAGCTGGTGTCGGGCATCGGCACCGATACCGCCCTGTTCCGGCGCGGCATGGACCAGAAATTCGACAGCAACGCGCATCCTCGCCTGACCGCCAGCCTGATCGAGCTGCGCCCCAAGGTGCAGGCGGCCATTGAAAAGGCTGGACTGGAGGCGCAAGCGCATTTCTTTGCACCAGACCGCTATAACCCGGCGCTGCCGGTGGCGGAAAACCTGCTGTATGCCACCCTGCGCGAGCCGATCACCGAAGCGGTGCTGAAACGCCACGTCAATTTTCTGGACCGGCTGCGCGAGCTGAAGCTGGACACCGACCTTGTGACGCTAACGCAGGACGTGGTGGACATGCTGCGGCAGATCTTTGGTATCGATGGTACCGGCCACCCGCTGTTCCGCAAACTGGGGCTGGAACCGTCGGCCTATGAGGCGGCGCTGGCGCTGGTGGACAAGACCCGCAGCAAGGGCGTCGATGCGCTGGACCGGGACGAGCTGGCACAGATGCTGATCGTGCCCTTCAGCATCTCGGCCGAGCAGATCGGCCCGGCCTTCAGTCAGGAAATGCAGGACCGCATCCTGCAGTTCCGCCGCAGCCACGCGGACGAGCTGATGGAAACGCTTGAGGACATCTTTGTCCGTATCGACGACAGCAGCTTTGCTCCCGGTCTGACGGTGATGGAGAACGCCATGTTCGGCAAAATCTCCGACACTGCGGGCGCCCGAGGCGACGAGCTGCGCAAGCTGGTGTCGGACGTGCTGGTGGAAAATGGCACCCGCAACATGGTGGTCGAACTGATCTTTGATCTGCCGGTCGCGCTGGGCGGGCAGGGCCTGCCTGCCAGTTTTGCCGAACCGCTGGCCTTTGCCCGGGCGACGATCAAACGGCCCGATATCCTGATCCTGGAATCGGCGCTGGCGAGTTACGATCTGGAAACCCGCGTTTCGGTGCACAAGAACCTGCGCAAGCTGTTGCCGGAGACGACGCTGGTCTATCTCGACAGCGATTTCGAACGTTCCGAAGTCTTCGATGTTTTCTACCAGCTGCGCCAGGGGCGGCTGGTCAGCGACCAGATGCAGGAGGCCGCCGTGGCCGACAGCGCCGCCAGCCAGGATCTGGCGCGCAAACTGCGCGCGCTGGAACAATCCGAGCTGTTCTCAGGTCTCAACCGGCGCCAGCTGCGGCTGCTGGCCTTTGGCGCGCGCTGGTACGAGGCCAAGGCAGGCGATGCGGTCTTTTTGAAAGACGACGATGCCAGCGACGGTGCCTATATGATCACCGAAGGCGAAGCGGGGCTGTTCCTGCCACAGGATGGCGAAGAGGACCGGTTGATTGCCACGGTTGGCCCTGGGCGGCTGGTCGGGGAACTGGGGCTGATCCGCAAGGAGCCCCGTGCGCTCAGCATGATCGCGCAGACGGATCTGATCTGTCTGCGTATCGGCGAGGAAGAGTTCCTCGCCGTGGTGGAAAACGACGCCGCGACGGCCTTTAAGCTGCTGCAGGTGGTGGCCGGCTACGTGTCGAGCTGATCTGACGAAGACAACCAACAAGACGGGAAGAATAGAATGAAACTGCTGCGATATCGCGTGGGAGACACTGTGCGTCCGGGGATGCTGGCGGCCGATGGAACGGTCCGCGATCTGTCGGATCATGTAGAGGATATCACAGGCGCAACCCTGGATGATGCCGCGCTGGCGAAGCTGGCTGCACTGGATGTGGCGGCCCTGCCAGTGGTCGAAGGCAATGTGGACCTGGCGCCCTGCGTCGGCGGCGTGGGCAAGTTCCTCTGCATCGGTCTCAACTATTCGGACCACGCCGAAGAGGCCGGGATGCCGATCCCCGAACATCCGATCCTGTTCATGAAAGCGACCTCGGCCATTGTCGGCCCCAATGACGATGTGGTGCTGCCGCGCGGCTCGGTCGCTGGCGACTGGGAGGTCGAGCTGGGCGTGGTGATCGGCAAGACCGCCAAATACGTGAGCGAAGAAGACGCGCTGGATTATGTGGCCGGGTATTGCGTGGTCAACGATGTGTCCGAGCGGGATTTCCAGATCAAGCTGACCGGGCAATGGACCAAGGGCAAAAGCTGCGACACCTTTGGTCCCATCGGCCCCTGGCTGGTGAGCCGGGACGAGGTTGCCGATCCGCAGAACCTGTCGCTGTCCTGCGATGTGAACGGTCAGCGCATGCAAAGTGGCACAACCGGCAAGATGATCTTCTCGGTGGCGGAAATCATTGCCCACCTCAGTCAGTTGATGACCCTGCATCCGGGCGATGTGATCGCGACAGGCACCCCGCCGGGCGTCGGCATGGGGATCAAGCCTGATCCGATCTATCTGAAACCGGGCGACGTGATGGAGCTGGAAATCGAAGGTCTGGGCCGTCAACGTCAGACCGTGCGCGCGGACGACTGATCCGGGCGTTCTGAAACACCATCATTGAAAGGCAGGCGGGGCACTCCCGCCTGGTTTCGGCCATTCAGGGAATGCCCTGTGCCAGTTGGGCGTGGCGCGGCGAAGCCGCGCCACGCCCAAAGCGTGTCTGGGGCTTTTCCGCAGGCAAGGGATCTGACAGGCACGGGAGCACCCGCGTCCTTGTCGAACGGGGTCAGGTGCCGTGGGTCTCAAACCCAGCGGGTTTGATCCGGTGTAGTCTTGGAATGGAGACGTCTGTGGGCCGCTCGGTGCCGGGCGCAGTGGGTGCTTATTCCGGGCCGCAGAACTGGCGGTAGAGCAGCGCGATGATCTCTTCGGTGTTCCGGTCCTTCAGGGAATAGAAGATCGTCTTGCCGTCGCGGCGGGTTTCGACCAGCCCCTCGTCGCGCAGTCGCGCCAGCATCTGGCTGACGGCGGCCTGACGCATATTCAGCAGCGCTTCCAATTCGCCGACGGATTTCTCACCGGTGCCGAGATGGCACAGGATCATCAACCGCCCTTCATGGGCCAGCGTCTTAAGGAAAGACGCGGCATCGGCGGCGCGCTGGGCCATGTCGATCGGGGTATCCGGCGACATCGTATCGGGATGCTGAATGGTCACGTGTCCGGGGTCCTGCGATAAATGATGGACCGCATAATGCCCCATTTTGTCCCTGTTGCACAAGCCATCGATGAAACAGAGTCACTTGGGCAGCGGCGGGGCGCCTCCGGCAAAGGAATTTCCCTTGGCATAGTCGCAGGGCTCCTCTTGCATGTTGAGGTGCAGATCATCACCCGTAAAGGGATTGGCGCGGGCCAGATCCTCGTCCACCTCGATGCCCAGACCGGGGGCCTCGGGCGGCCGGATGAAGCCTTCTTCGACGCGGATCGACCCTTTGATCAGGGCGTCGTGGAAGGGGGTTTCGATGGTTTCGGCCATCAGGATATTCGGAATCGAGGCCGCCAGATGGATATTCGCGGCCCATTCCACCGGCCCAGCATAAAGATGCGGCGCCATCTGCGCGTTGAAGGCCTCGGCGATGGCGGCAACCTTCTTCATCTCCCAGATGCCGCCGGCCCGTCCCAGCGCCGGTTGCAGGATCTCGGCAGCGCCCGCACGCAGCACCGCGCCAAACTCGGCCTTGGTGGTCAGCCGCTCGCCGGTGGCAACCGGGATGCGCACCTGCCGGGCGACGCGGGCCATGTCCTCGATATTGTCGGGGGGCGTGGGTTCTTCGAACCACAGCGGCGAATAGGGCTCCAGCGCCTGGCCCAGCCGTACGGCGCCTGCGGTCGATAACTGGCCATGGGTGCCGAACAGCAGGTCGGCGCGATCGCCGACCGCCTCCCGGATCGCCTTGCAAAAGGCGACCGACTGGCTGATGTCGCGCATCGCGGGCATATGGCCGCCGCGCATCGTATAGGGGCCTGCGGGGTCGAATTTCACCGCCGTATAGCCCCTCAGCACCATTTCGGTGGCGCTTTCGGCGGCCATATCGGACGAGGTCCAGAAGGCGGCGATGTCGTGATGGGGCAGCGGATAAAGATAGGTATAGGCGCGGATGCGATCGTTCATCCGCCCGCCGAGCAGTGCGTGCACCGGGCGGTCCCTGTCCTTGCCCAGAATGTCCCAGCAGGCGATTTCCAAGCCGGAAAAGGCACCCATGACCGTCAGATCGGGACGCTGGGTAAAACCCGAGGAATAGGCGCGGCGGAACATCAGCTCGATGTTTTCCGGATTCTCGCCCGCCATATGCCGGTCAAAGACATCGCGGATCACATGGGTCATGGCGTCCGGCCCGATCGAGGCGGCATAGCATTCGCCCCAGCCGGTGATCCCGGTGTCGGTGGTCACTTTTACCAGGATCCAATAGCGTCCGCCCCAACCCGGGGCAGGCGGTGCGGTGACGATGATGTCGAGGTTCTGCAGCTTCATGGGAGGGCTCCTTTGGGCTGCGGCAGCCGTTAGCGGTTGAAGAGGATGACGTTGCGCCGGGCTGAGCCGGTCTTGGTATCGGCGATGGCCTCGTTGATCTGGTCAAGGCGCCAGCGGCCGGAGATCAGCTCGTCCAGTTTGAGCCGCCCCTGATCGTAAAGGTCGATCATCCAGGGGATATCGCGCTGGATCACCACATCGCCCATCTTGGAGCCGACCATGCCCTGACCGATGGCGGCCATTACGACGGGCTCGTATTCCGCCTTCTGGCCGGAATGCGGCATGCCGATCATCACCGCCTTGCCGCCCCTTCCCAGATAGCGCACGGCCTGATCATAGGCGGGGATGGCGCCTACAGTGACCAGCACCGCATCGGCCCCCTTGCCGCCAAGCGCCTTATAAGCGGCGCGCCAGGGGGAAGCCTGGCTGCCGAGCACCCCGTGGGTGGCGCCGAATTCCTTGGCAACCTCCAGCTTTTCCTCGCTCATGTCGACAGCGACAATGCGGCGGGCGCCTGCGATACGGGCGCCCTGAATGGCGTTGAGGCCAACGCCGCCGGCGCCGATTACCACCACGTCCTGCCCAGGGCGCAGACCGGCGGCATTGACCGCGGCACCAACGCCAGTGATCACCCCGCAGGAAATCAGCGAGGCGACATCCTTGGCCATGGTGTCGGGGATCTTCACGATCTGGCGCTGATCGACCACCACCTTTTCGGCGAAGGCACCGCAAGCCATGGCTTGTTCCAGCGGGCCGCCATCGGCGGTGGTGAGGGGGCCGTTTTTGACCCCGTCATAGGGCGTTTCGCAGATCGTCGGCTTGCCTCCTGCGCAGCTGGGGCAGGTTCCGCAGGCGCGAATCAGGGTGACGACAACGCTGTCTCCCTCTTCAAATCCGTTGACGCCGCCGCCTACCGCGGTGATCGTTCCGGCCGCCTCGTGGCCATAGACGGCAGGCAGGTGACCGCCCCAGGCGCCTTCGGCATAGGAAATATCGCTGTGGCAGATGGCCACCGCATCCAGCGTCACCTCGACCTCGCCCATGCGCGGGGCGGCCAGCTGAATCTCCTCGATGACAAGCGGACTGCCGAAGGCGTGGCAGACGGCGGCTTTGATGGTTTGCATGGTGCGTTCTCCCCGTTGGCCCATGTTTTTTAGACCGTGCATTTTCCGCACGGTGACCCGGACGGTTGATTGTCGCAAGAGGAGAGTTGCAGGGGAGATTGCGCGTTTACGTGGGGGAACGGCTGGCGCGCAAGAACAGCAGACACCCACCCAGCATCAGCACCAGCGCCAGCAGGAACGGCGCCCCCGGCAGGTAGATGGCGGCCTCGGCGCGGGTGAAATGGGCAAAGGTCAGCGTCATCATCATCGGAGAGATGATCATCGACAGAGCGTGCACGGCGGTCATCACCCCCTGTAGCTCCCCCTGTTGGTTGTCGTCCACCGCGCGGGACATGATCCCCTGCAATGCGGGCTGCACCACCGCGCCAAGGGCCGAGACCGGGATCAGCGCAAGCGCCAGCGAACCGCTGGTGATGAAGGCGAGAATGCCAAAGGCGACAAAGTCGAAGATCTGCCCCCAAAGCACGGTCCGTCGCTCGCCGAACCAGCGCACGCAGTGGCGCAAAAGCCAGCCCTGCACCAGCGCCATCGAGACGCCGTAGATGGCCAGTGACACGCCGATGACCTTGGTGTCCCAGCCAAACCGTTCGGCGGTGAAATAGGACCAGATCGACGGGTAAACGTAGATAGCCACAGAATAGAGGAAATAGACCCACAGAAGGTTGGCAATACCAGGAATGCGGGCCATGGCGCGAAAGGCGCCAAAGGGGTTGGCGCGGCGCCAGTCAAAGACGCGGCGGGTCTTGTCGGTGACCGTTTCCCGCATCACGAACCAGCCAAGGGCAAAGTTCAGCGCTGACAGGGCGGCGGCGGCATAAAAAGGCGCCCGGGTGCCCATCTCGCCAAGCAGACCACCGATCAGCGGACCCAGCACGAAACCAGCGCCAAAACCCGCGCCCAAAAGGCCAAAATTCGCAGCCTTTTCATGCGGTTTCGAGATATCGGCGATATAGGCGCCTGCGGTGGAGTGGGTGGCGGCGGTGATGCCGCCGATAAGACGCCCGGCCAGCAGCAACCACAGCGACCCGGCCAATGCCATCACCAGATAATCCAGCGCCATCACGAATAGCGACACCAGCAGCACCGGACGGCGGCCAATGGCATCTGACAAGGAGCCCAGCACCGGGCTGAACAGGAATTGCATCACCGCAAAGACGGTGCTGAGAACGCCGCCCCAGATGGCCGCATCTGCCAGCGATCCGCCCTGCACCTCGACAATCAGGCTGGGCATGATCGGCATGATCAGACCGATGCCCATGGCGTCGATCATCACGGTCAGCAGAACAAAGACCAGCGGCAGGCGCATCAGAAGGGCACCGCCCCGCGTCTGTTGTGCCTGCGTTTCATGAACGCGGGCACAGCCTCTGCCAAACCGTCTTTCCCGCGCCGCATCCTGATGTCTCTTTGCCGGTTAATTCTGGCCGCAGATTTCGGCGGCTTTTTCGGCAAAACGCAAGGCTTCCGCCGGGGCATGTCCCAGTTGCCGGGCTGGATCAAACAGCGCCTCAGTATCCAGATCGGCAAAGGTGCGCGCTGCAAGGGAGCTGAGTGGCGTTGCGGTCTCGTTGGCCTCCAAGCAGAGTTTTTTCACGGCGGCCTGCGCCTCCGGTCGGGGCATTGTGGCGGCGAGGTTAAAACTCAGCGCCTCGGCGTGGATCATGTCCAGGCCGCTGGCGAGTGCAGCGCCCATGGCATCAGCGTTGGGGGTGATCCCGGCGCTCAGATCTTTGGCCATGGCGGCGGCGCTGGCGGCGCCCAGCACGATCTGTGGCAGGCACATCCATTCGGTGAACCAGGCGGCACCGTCGCGCTGATGCTGCTGCATGGCGGCGCCGTGCAGGACCGAGAGAAGCCCCGATCCCTGCCGCGCCAGCGCCACCAGCGCCGAGGGCGCAACCGGGTTCTGTTTCTGCGGCATGGTCGATGAGGCCCCGGCGCCGCCAAGACGGATTTCCTGAATGCCGGTCTGCACCAGCGCGATGCAATCCTCACCCATCTTGCCAAGCGCCAGATTGACCCGCACCAGCCAGTCAGTGAGGCGCAGCACCGGGGTGCGGTCGCTGTGCCAGCTGCGTCCGGGATCGCCAAGAGACAGGCCTTCGGCCAGGGCAGTGCGGATCTGCGGCGCCTCCGGCCCCAGCGCCCCGGCGGTTCCGGCAGCACCAGAGAGTGAGACTAGCAGGCAGGACTGACGCAAGGTGGGCAGCTCTTCAAGAAGCGCGTTCAGTGGCGCGCCCCAGGCGGAGACCACGGCGCCAAAACTGGTCGGGGTGGCATGCTGGCCATAGGTGCGGGCGGGCATCGGCAGCTCGGCATGGTCTTTGGCCAGCCGGGCCAGTGCCGTCAGCGCTGCTTTCAAATCGGTTTCAACCGCCGTCAGAACCTGCCGCAGCCGCAGCATCAGGCCGGTGTCCATGATATCCTGCGAGGTGGCACCCCAATGCACGTATTGCGCATGTTCCGGCGCGTTCATCTCGCTGCGCAGGGCAGCGACCAGCGCGGGCACCGGCACGCCGTTCTGTCCGGTGGCCTTGCGCAGCGCACCGGGGTCCAAAGCGACTTCCATCACCGCTCGCTGGATGGCGGCGGCGCTGTCGGCGGGGATCACGCCCGCCGCGCCCTGCGCCTTGGCCAGCGCACCCTCGACCAGCAACATGGCGCGGATTTCGGCGCTGTCGCTGAACAGGCGCGCAGCATCGCCCGCCGGGAAAAGATCGCCATAAAGCTGGCTGTCAAAGACCGATCCGGCCATGTCAGAGATCCTTTTCGATCTGGGTGAGCAGATCCGCCAGCGCATCCGGCGCGGCGAAGAACGGGGAATGAGAGGTCTGCATCACATGCACGCGGCCCTTGGGCCAGTCCTTGACCATATCGGCCTGATATTCCGGCGGAATGGTCTGGTCATTTGCACAGCGGATATAGGCCTTGGGCGTACCGTCCCAGTTGGCGCCCAGGGTCAGCGGCGTGTCCTGCGGGCGGATCGCTTGCGGGCAGAGACGCTCCAGCGCATAATCCACCGCCTCTTGCGGGCAGTCGTGGTAGAACAGGCGCGGCACCTCGGCCGGGTCAACCGTGTAGCTGTTGCTGGCTTCGTCCTTGATCGCCGCATGGGCCAGCGTCTGGCGCGGGCCGCGCTTGCGCATGTCGATCATGGAAAGGCCCGAGACTGGCACATAGGCGCAGAGATAGATCAGCCCGCGCAGGCGGCTGGGGTCCTTTTCTGCGGCGGCCGAGATCGGAAAACCCGCCCAGGAATGGCCCAGCACAATGGTGTCCGGCCCGGCGGCCATCAGGATCGCCTCGGCGGTTTCCTCCAGCGTGACACTGGTCAGGTCGCGCCCGTCGTTGTGGCCGGGCAGGTCGATGGCGCGGGCGGTATGGCCGCGCGCCTCCAGCGCCGGGATCAGGTCGCGCCAGCACCAGGCGCCGTGGCAGGATCCGTGGATCAGCAGAAAGTCAGCCAATGTGTCCGATCTCCTTGAGGAAGGTGGTCAGCCGTTCGGTGTATTCATCGGGCTTTTCGACGCAAGGGATGTGGCCCGCGCGGCGGATCAGGTGGAATTGCGATCCGGGGATCAGATCGACGGTTTCACGCACCAGATCGGGCGGGGTAGAGCCATCCTCGGCCCCGGCAAACCCAAGGCAGGGCAGACGCAACCCGCTGGTGGGGGTGTAGAAATCGGTGCCCGCGATGGCGGCGCAGCAACCTGCGTAACCGGCGCGCGATTGCTGCACCAGCATGTTGCGCCAGAGGGTGAGTTCGGGTGTGGCGCGGAAATCCTTGCCGAACCAGCGTTCCATGACGTTGTCCGCCAGGGCTTCGATGCCCTGTTCCTCGACCGCCTTGATCCGCTCCTGCCACATCTCGGCGGTGCCGATCTTGGCGGCGGTGTTCGACAGCACCAGCGCGCGCACCTGATCGAGCCGTTTTACGGCCAGCCCCTGTGCGATCATGCCGCCAATGGAGAGGCCGACAAAGACGCAGTCGCGCACATTGAGATGGTCCAGGAGTCGCTCGGCATCCCGCACCAGCGCCCCCATGGAATAGGGGGCGGGCGGCACCGAGGATAGCCCGTGGCCGCGCTTGTCATAGCGGATCACCTTCAGACCCGCAGGCAGGCGTTCGACCACCGCGTCCCATACCCTGAGGTCGGTGCCCAGAGAGTTGGCAAAAACGATGGGCGCGCCGTCCGGATCGCCGTCGACACGGTAATGCAGCTGGACATCGCCCAGATCCGCGATTTGCATGATATCTCTCCCCGTCACGTTTGCGGCGCACCATATCCGCGAAGGCACGGGAAGGTAAAGCAAAGGTCGGGGAGCGACGGGTGCCGCCTTAGGCGTGCTGCTCCAGTGCGCGGATGAACATCGCAGGATCCACATTGCCGCCGGTGGCCACCGCGATCACCGCATCGCCTTGGATCTCATCCCCGTGGAACAGGGCCGCGGCAAGGGCAGCAGCGCCGCCCGGCTCGACAACGATCTTCAGCCGCAGGAAGGCCAGCGCCATGGCGTGCAGGGCTTCGTCCTCGGTGATGACAATGCCGGGGCCGCAAAGCCGCGACAGGATGGGAAAGGTGATTTCCCCCGGTGCAGGGGTCAGGATGGCATCGCAGATGGAGCCGGAGGTGGCGGGATTGCTTTCGACCTGCCCACTTGAGAGTGACCGGGCCACGTCGTCAAAGCCTTCGGGTTCGGCGGGGCGCACCCGCAGACCGGGCGCCCGCGCCTCAAGCGCCAGCGCCACGCCGCCGGTCAGACCGCCGCCACCGCAGCAGACCAGTACATCGCCCGAGGTGACGCCTTCGGCAGCGGCCTGCTCTGCGATCTCCAGACCAACGGTGCCCTGACCCGCGATCACCTGCGGGTCGTCATAGGGTTTGACCAGCGTCAGGCCGCGGGTCTTCTCGTAATGCGCGCCGATTTCCTCGCGGCTTTCGCCTGCGCGGTCATAAAGCACCACCTCGGCGCCAAGGGCGCGGGTGTTGTCGATCTTCAGCTGCGGGGCATCAGAGGGCATGATGATCACGGCAGGGACGCCATGGGCCTGCGCTGCCGCCGCCACGCCCTGCGCATGGTTGCCGCTGGAATAGGCCAGCACGCCGCGCTTGCGGGTCTCGTCGTCCATCGCCGAAAGCGCAGCCCAGCCGCCCCGGAACTTGAACGATCCAGTGTGTTGCAGGCATTCGGGTTTGACCAGCAGGCGACGCCCCGCAACCTCGTCGAGGAAGGGCGAGGATAGCAGCGGTGTCTTGCGGGCGTGGCCATCAAGCCGCCGGGCAGCGGCTTCGATCATGGAAATGGAAGTCATCAAATCTGGTCCAATACGGAATGAATAAGGGTGAGGGCAGCCGGTTCGTCCAGAAACGGGACATGGCCGCGATTGTCCAGCTCTACCGCCTGCAGGGCAGGCAGGCGGCGCTGCATTTCAAGATAGGTCTCATGGCTAAGCACATCGGAATTGGCGCCCCGGATCACGCCGCAGGGCAGCCCCTCGAGCGCCATGAACAGCGCCCAAAGATCGGGGGGCGGGCCAGCCTTGGCCTGCTCAAGCAGCGCATCGCGCAGGCGTGGATCATAGCGCAGGGAAAGGCCATCCGGCGTTTCGTCGTAGAAGACCTCGACCTCCTCGCGCCAGCGGGCGGGCGGCGCGTCGGGGAAGGCGGGTGCCATCAAAGCCGCCAGAGTTTGCGCAGCCTTATCATAGGTTTTTGCAGCGGGGCGGCGACCGACGTATTCCATGATGCGGGCAATGCCACCTTGAGGGATTTCCGGTCCCACATCGTTCAGCACCACGGCGCTAAGGCGGTCCTTTGCGGTGGCGGCCAGCACCATGGCCACCATTCCCCCACGTGAGGTGCCGAGGATCGCGGCCTGTTCCAGGCCCAGGTGATCCATCAGTTCGGTCACATCCTGCGCCTCGCGCATGACGTTGTAATTGGCAATCTCAGGATCGAGGTCCGATTGCCCGCGCCCGCGCGCATCCAGCGTGATCATCCGGTAGCGTGCGCCATGCGGTGCAAAATACCGAAAGTCCTGCCCATCTCGGGTCAGACCCGGCAGGCAGATCAGCGGCAGGGCCTGACCCTGCGCGCTGTCGGTGTAGTGGAGCGACAGCCCATCCGAAGTGGTGAAATTTGGCATCGGTGCGATGTGCTCCTTTGGGATTGAGGGGATCAGCCCTTGGCGATGTCCGGGATCGTGGTGAGATCATTCAGCACGTGCTGCGGCGTCCAGGGCAGGCGGTCCATCGGCTCTCCGGCGCGGTTGACCCAGACGGTTTCGAAGCCGTAACCGCTGGCCGCCGCCGCGTCCCAGCCGTTGGAAGAGACGAAGAGGACCTCGGACGATGCGCAGTCAAAGCGTTTGCCGACCAGATCGTAGACGCTGGAATGCGGCTTGAAGACGCCGACGCTTTCGACCGACAGGAGATCGTCCAGAACCGTGCCCACTCCGGCGGATTGCACGCATCCTTCAAGCATGCCTGGCGAGCCGTTGGACAGGATGGCCGTGTTGAAACCGGCCTCTTTCAGCGCGGTGAGCATGGCGGGCACCTCGGGGTAGGCTTGAAGTTCCCAGTAGAGCGCCAGCAGACGCTCGCGCAGGGCGTCATCTCCGGCCAGACCGGCGGCCTCCAGCGACCAGTCCAGCCCGTTCTGGGTGACCTCCCAGAAATCGGTATGGGCGCCTGTCACCGCACGCAGCCAGGTATATTGGATCTGCTTCTGGCGCCAGTTCGCGGCCAGAGTTGCCCAAGTGCCCTGAAGCTGCGGGAAGTCCGGCTCGGCCGCGGCCTGCCGGGCGGCGGCGGCAACATCGAACAGGGTGCCATAGGCGTCGAATACACAGGTGGTGATGGGCATGGGGTCCTCCGTTGCCGCGACTTTGTCATAGGAGGCAGCTTGGAACAAAGCGGGAAGTTGTACCTGTCACAATTGCGCGAGGGTGCCCGGATGGCGGTCAAATATTGTCTCTGCTGCGGTCCGGGCCGTGGGTTTACATCACAAACAGGTCCTGTAGGGTCCGGCCCTTTAGATTCTGAACACGAACTGGAGGTCACATGACCGAGGTAAAGAATGGCGACACCGTGCGCATCCACTACACGGGCCGACTGACGGATGGGACCGTCTTTGACAGCTCCGAAGGGCGTGATCCGCTGGAGTTCACCGTTGGCGCCGGTCACGTGATCGGCGGCATGGATGCCGGTCTGCCGGGCATGGTCGCGGGCGACAAGAAGACGCTCGAGATCGCCTGTGATGACGCATACGGTCCGTCCAACCCTGACGCACGTCAGGCGATCCCGCGCGAAGGTATTCCGGATGACATTCCGCTGGAGCCGGGCACGCAGCTGCAGATGCAGACCCCGGAAGGCCAGGTCCTGCCGGTAACCGTGGTCGAAGCGGACGAAGCGACGGTTACGCTTGATGCCAACCATCCGCTGGCGGGCAAGGATTTGATTTTCGATATCGAGCTGGTGTCGATCAACTGATCTGCGAATTATTCTGCAAGGCGGGGTTCTCCCGCCCGAAAAGGCCGGATCCCAGATCCGGCCTTTTCCGTTGGGCCCGTTCCGTCGGAGTGGCGCCGCTGCGCGGCGCGAAGGACGGCTGAGAGGCGCCAAAGGGAGGGCTTTGCCCCTCCTTTGGGCGCCAGAGCCAGTTTGTGTGCGGCCAGAGCCGCCTCAAGGGCAAGCCGCACCTAGGGTGCGGCGGCTGCGCCGCCCTTGACCCGGCTCCGGCCAAAGGGGGGATGGGCGTTTCGCTTTCTCTACTTGCATGGGCATGAAACTGCGGCTTTGCTGGCCGAGGGGCAAAACAGGGAGACATATGGCATGGCTGCAACGGAGCTTATCCGGGCACTGGACCTTGAGGTGCCGATCTTTCAGGCGCCGATGGCGGGGGTCAGCTCTCCTGCCATGGCGGCGGCGGTCAGCAATGCAGGCGGGCTTGGCGCGCTGGGCATCGGCGCCTCTGGAGTGGCGCAAGCGCGGGAGATGATCCGCCAGACGCGGGCGCTGACTGCGCGGCCATTCAACGTCAATGTTTTCTGCCACCAGCCCGCTGTGACGGATCCGGCGCGGGAGGCGGCCTGGCTGGATCTGCTCGCCCCGGTCTTTGCCCGGTTCGATGCGGAGGCGCCCGCGGCCTTGAGCGAAATATATACCAGCTTTGTGGTGGACCGGGACATGCAGGAGATGCTGCTGGCAGAGCGCCCGGCGGTGGTCAGCTTTCATTTCGGCCTGCCTGCGCCGGATGTGATGCTGGCACTGAAAGAGGCGGGTATCTTTTTGATGGCGAGCGCCACTTCGTTGGCGGAGGCGCGTGCGATCCGTGACGCCGGGGTGCAGGCGGTGGTGGCGCAGGGCTGGGAGGCGGGCGGTCATCGCGGTATCTTCGACCCCGCAGCCCCGGATGAAAGGTTGAGTGCCCTTGATCTGACGCGGCTGCTGGTGGCGGAGCTTGATCTGCCGGTGGTCACCGCAGGCGGGTTGATGACGGGGGGCGATATCGCAGCGGCGCTGCGTTTGGGGGCGTCTGCAGCACAGCTGGGCACCGCCTTCATCGATTGTAGCGAGAGCCTGGCTGATGGCGCGTACCGCGCCCGGCTGCATTCGAAAGCGGCAGAGGCCACGCAGATGACAGCGGCGATTTCAGGCCGCCCGGCCCGTTGCCTCGCCAACGATTTCACCGCATGGGCGACAGAGCACGCAGGCGCGGCTGTTCCGGACTATCCGATCGCCTATGATGCGGGAAAGGCGCTGAATGCGGCGGCTAAATCGGCCGGGGCCTCTGGGTTTGGCGCGCAATGGGCAGGCCAAGGCGCGCCGCGCGTCCGCAGCGGTTCGGCGTCGGATATCATGGCAGCGCTGATTGCCGAATGGCGCGCGGCCACGGCATAGTTCCGCGAGGGCGAAACAGAGCGCGGTCCGCGCGCCGGTGTAACGAGCAGATGGAGGGTATGAGATGAGCACGCGAATGGAGGATCTGCTGGCCCGGATGCGGGAGCTGCAGGACGAGCTGGAGGATGAAATCGCCGACAAGCGCGCCGCGTTTCAGTACAAGCTGGAGAACGGCCGCATCGTCTGGGAGGAAGAGGCCCGCCGTCGTCACCGGGCATTGCGGGTGCGCTGGCTACGCTTTCTTGCCTACACACGGCCGATGGTGCTGATCACCGCGCCTTTCATCTATGCGCTGATCGTGCCCTTCGTGCTGCTGGACCTCTTCGTGCTTGTCTATCAGGCCGCCTGTTTCCCGGTTTACGGTATCCCCAAGGTGCCGAGGCGCGATTTTATCCGGATGGACCGGCACCATCTGGCCTATCTCAACGGGGTGCAGAAACTGAATTGCATCTACTGCGGGTATTGCAACGGGGTGATCGCCTGGGTGCGTGAAGTTGCCAGCCGCACCGAAGCCTATTGGTGCCCGATCAAGCATGCCGCGCGGGTTGCAGGGGCCCACGCGCGCTATGCCGAGTTTTCCGAATTCGGAGATGGCGAGGGGTTCGAGGCAGGATTGGCGCGCTCCCGCCGCAAGGTTCAGGAGAAGGATGGCCCGGACGAGGCTGACGGAGGGTGAGCCGTTTGGGATCGCGACTGCCATAAAAGGAAAACGGGCGTCCGGTGAGGGCGCCCGTTTTTCCATTTTGAAGTATGCAGCTTGCGGAAAACTTAGAGGTTTTCCTGCTGCGGCATACCAAGGATATGAAAGCCGCCATCGACACGGATGACCTCACCCGTTGTATAGGCGCCCGCATCCGAGGCCAGATAGACGGCGGTGCCGCCCACGGCCTCCAGCGTTGCGTTTGACCGCAAGGGCGCGTTCTGTTCGGTGTGCTTGTAGGTCTTGCGCGCCCCGCCAATAGCGGCGCCGGCGAGGGTCTTCATCGGGCCGGGAGAGATCGCGTTGACGCGGATGCCATCGGGGCCAAGGTCATTGGCCAGATAGCGGGTGGCGCTTTCCAGTGCGGCCTTGGCAACGCCCATCACGTTGTAGTTCGGGGTCACCCGGTTGGAGCCGCCATAGGTTAGCGTCAGCAAGGTGCCACCGTTCTCCTCCATCATCGGATAGGCGCGGCGCGCCACCTCGATGAAGGAATAGGCGGAGATATCCATCGAGTTCTTGAAGTTCGCACGGCTGGTGTTGATGAACCGGCCGGTCAGCTCTGTCTTGTCCGAATAGGCAATCGCGTGCACCACAAAATCGATCGTCGGCCAGCGCGCTGCCAGCTGTTCGAATGCGGTGTCGAGCGAGGCATCGTCGGTCACATCCACATCAACCATGAAATCGCTGCCGACAGAGGCCGCGAGCGGTTCCAGCCGCTTGCCAAAGGCTTCACCCTGATAGGTGAAGGCCAGCTCGGCTCCGGCCTCGTGCATCGCCTTGGCGATGCCCCAGGCGATGGAACGTTCGTTGGCCACGCCCATGATCAGGCCCCGTTTGCCGGTCAAAACTCCAGACATGACGTGCTTATCCCTTGTACTTGCTCAGAACCATGGAGCCGTTAGTGCCCCCAAACCCAAAACTGTTGGTCATCACGCTGTCCAGACCGGCGTTCTCCACATAGGAGGTGGCGATTTCGCCCTCTTCGATGCCTTCGGACAGGGTTTCGACGTTGATCGACGGGGTGATGAAATCGTTTTCCAGCATCAGAAGACAGAAGATCGCCTCCATCGCTCCGGCAGCACCCTGGGCGTGGCCGGTCATCGACTTGGTCGAGGAAATCGGCGGGACTTGGCCTGCGCCAAAGACGCGGCGGGCGGCTTCGACTTCGCCGAGGTCGCCAACCGGGGTCGAGGTGCCATGGGCGTTGATGTAGGAGACCTTGCGGTCCTCGGGCAGGGTGGACAGGGCCAGACGCATGGCGCGCTCGCCGCCTTCACCGCTGGGGGCCACCATGTCGTGCCCGTCCGAGGTTGCGGCAAAACCGGTGACCTCGGCATAGATCTTGGCGCCGCGGGCCAGCGCGTGATCCAGATCTTCCAGCACCACGATGCCGCCGCCGCCGGTGATAACGAAACCATCGCGGTTCTGGTCAAAGGCGCGCGAGGCCTTTTCGGGCGTGTCATTGTATTTCGAGGACATCGCTCCCATCGCGTCGAACAGGCAGGACAGGGTCCAGTCCAGCTCTTCGGCGCCACCGGCGAACATCACGTCCTGCTTGCCCATCATGATCTGCTCCGCGGCGCTGCCGATGCAGTGCAGCGAGGTCGAGCAGGCCGAGGTGATGGAATAGTTGATGCCCTTGATCTTGAACGCGGTCGACAGGTTCGCGGAGATCGTGGACGACATGCATTTCGGCACCGCGAAGGGCCCGATCCGCTTGGTCGCGCCGGTTTTCAGAACGGTCTGATGCGCGGCCAGCAGGGACGAGGTCGACGGTCCGCCGGACCCTGCAATGAGACCGGTGCGGTCGTTGACGATCTGATCTTCGGACAGGCCGGAATCAGCGATCGCCTGTTGCATGGCGATATGGGCATAGGCAGCCCCTGGCCCCATGAAGCGCAGGGTGCGCTTGTCCACATGTTCGGCAGGATCGATTTTCAGCGTGCCGGCCACCTGGCTGCGAAAGCCGTGTTCGGCCATTTCGGGGCTGGCTACGATACCGGATTTCCCGGCCTTGAGCGATGCAAGAACCTCTTCGGCTGTGTTGCCGATCGAGGAGACGATGCCAAGACCGGTGACGACGACGCGACGCATAGGTGCACTCCCTTAATAGCTTTTGCCTTACTAGGCCGTGCAGGGCATGGGTGCAAGATGGGTTGGGCGTTGGTTGTCGGACCGTGCAAGAAGCGCGCAGTGCAACCCCTGTGTGCGGTGTTGCTGTTAGTTGCTATGATTGCGTGCATGATATATGTGCGAAATCATGCAATTGAGAGACATATCATTAAGTGATTTGCGCGTGAACCGCGCGAACGATAGGCACGGCGAGCTGGAAAACGAGACAGCTGCGATTGCTTGGCTGTTCAACATGCGAGAATCCCACATGCGTAATCTCGCCAAAGACATCGTTGAGCAGGGCACAATCTATGAGCCGCCACTTGTTTCTGCCGAGAATGGAGTGTTCACGGTTTTTGACGGCAATAGGCGGGTCACTTGCCTTAAACTGCTCTTTGAACCGTCTCGCGCACCGACTACTCAGCTCCAAGATTTTTTCTCCGAACTCAGGAAAAAATGGGTTGGCCCATTCCCTGAGAAAGTCACGTGCCATGTAGAGAATGACCGTGACAGACTGGACAGTATTCTTTTCAGGCGACACACGGGCTCACAAAATGGTGTCGGGCAGTTTACGTGGGACGACCGTATGAAGAACAACTTTGTCCAGCGAACCGGACAAGGCGGGGGATTCAACGTAGCTGATGAAATTGAACAAAGGCTGACGAGTGCCGGGTTGCTTCCCGAACGTCGCCAAATTCCGCGTTCCACCATGAACCGCCTCCTTTCAGCCGAAGCATTTAGAAACAGACTTGGATTCAGCGTTCGAAAGAAAAAGTTTGAATATACGCATAATGAAGAAAAGGTCCTGTCTGCACTGGCTCGTGTTGCGGAGGATTTGGCCAATCGAAAGGTTGTTCTAGGTGATCTTTGGGATGTGGATGGAAAAAGGGCGTATTTGGATAGGCTTGAGGTGGAGGGAGTTTTGCCCACGGTAGCTGATGCGTTGTCGACAGAAGGAAAAACACCCCCGCCGTCCGCGCCCCCGCCGCCCCCGAAGCCGAAGCCATTGCCCAGTCCAAAACCGAGCCCTGTGCCAAAACCCTCCATGAGAAACACGCTTATTCCGCAAAAGGAGTACGGCATTGTCTGGCCGGGGCGACTTCAACGGCACCATGAGATTTGGGAGGAATTGCAGTTTGGTCTTGACTTAGGAAAGCACCGCAATGCGATCTCGGTTCTATTCCGAGTGCTTCTTGAGATCTCAATTGAGAATTACGTGACTCAACATAGCGTGGATGTCCATCAAAACGATAAATTGTCGCTGAGAGTAAGGAAGGTGGGGCAACACCTATTTGACCAAAGCAAAATTGACAAAAAGCAATTGGATGCAACGAAGAAATTTGGGCAAATGGACCAGCTTGTTTCAGCGGATACGCTTAACCGTTATGTGCATTCCCCCGACTTTGCGCCGTCAGACAAACACCTAATGGCGATGTGGGATAGTATGGCAGATTTCATCGTTCGCTGTCTGGAAGCTTGAGTGTGGTCTTGATGGATTGAGGGAACTGGCTTCGAGTTGTCCCTGCGCTCTTCACTCTTGGAACAACAAAAAGAGGCCCCGTGGGGCCTCCTGATCTTCTAACCTGATTGTGACTGGGGTCAGCCGTCGCGGGCCTCAGCCCTCGCTCAGAACCACCCGCATGTCCTTGACCTGATAGATCTCTTCGCCATCGGCCTCCACCGTGCCGTCGGCAACGCCCATGGTCAGGCGGCGGGTCTGCATCGCCTTTTTGAAATCCACCTTGTAGGTCAGCATCTTGCGGTCGGGGCGGACCATGCCGGTTAGCTTCACTTCGCCGACGCCCACGGCCATGCCGCGGCCCTTCCAGCCGCGCCAGCCGAGGTTAAAGCCGGTGAGCTGCCACAGCCCGTCCAGACCCAGACAACCGGGCATGATCGGGTTGCCGGGGAAGTGGCATTCGAAGAACCACAGGTCCGGGGTGATGTCGAATTCCGCAAGGATGTGGCCTTTGCCGTGGCTGCCGCCGTCGGCGCTCACTTCGGTGATGCGGTCCATCATCAGCATCGGCGGCGCGGGCAGCTGGGCATTGCCCGGGCCGAACAGCTCGCCTCGGGCGCATTTCAGCAAATCTTCTTTGTCAAAGCTGCTCGGGTAGTCGGCCATACTGGCGGTGCTCCTGCTGAGGTGTCTGTTTTCAATCTGGCCTCCTGTAGCATCGGCCCTGCGGGTCCTGCAAGGGTTCTGCATCTGTCCCGTCCATGTGCTGCGGGGGCTTTGCGCGGGGCGCGGTGCAAGACGCCGCAGGGGAATCCATTTGAAAATCCCCCCCCGTTGCCCCTATATATACGGTCAGCAACGCGAGGCAGGATCTGCACATGACGCCAAACAGCGAAGATCTGGCAACCAACTGGCTGGGACAGGCCGGTCTGCGCCCGACCCGGCAACGGGTGGCGCTGGCTGAACTGCTGGTCGGGGATGGCAAGCATCGCCATGTCACCGCCGAAAGCCTGTTCGAAGCCGCCAAGGACAAGGGTGCGGCCGTGTCGCTGGCCACCGTCTACAACACGTTGCGCGCTTTTTGCGAGGCGGGCGTGCTGCAGGAGATCACGGTGGACGGGTCGAAAAGCTATTTCGACACCAACACCCATGACCACCCGCATTACTACTGGGAGCAGGAAGGCCGCGTCAGCGATGCGCCCTCGGATCAGCTGGTGATCCAGCGCCTGCCCGAGGCGCCCGAAGGCATGGAAATCGCATCGGTCGATGTAGTGGTCCGCTTGCGCAAGAAGGCCGATCACGGCTGATCTTCTGATTCTCTCTCCGTAGCGTCCTTTTTGAAAGCCTGTGTCAGCGCAGCCATCGCCCGCGCGGTGAGCGAGTGCGGCGCCGGGTCCGCGTGGCAGGTCAACACGACCGGCTCCACCGCCTGCGGCGCGGCCAGCGGGCGGGCGATCAGTGGCAGTCCTTCATAGCTGTGATCCGATTGCGGCAGGCTGTAGGCCAGCCCGATGCCTTCGCCGCTGGCGGCTAGGCTGCGCAGGAGTTCCAGAGAGGCGGCGCGACGGGCGATGGCGGGCACCAGCCCTGCGCCGCGAAACAGCCGCATCATATGAGCAATCGACAAGCCTTCGCGCGACAGGATCAGCGGCTCGGTAGCAAGGTCGCTGAGGCTGACCTCAGCCCGGGCGGCCAGCGCATGATCCGGCGGCATCAGCGCCTGTGGCGTGACGCGATAAAGCTCCTGCCGGGTAAAGCTGGAATCAAGCCCCAGATCCCAGGTCAGCGCCAGATCGCAGGCGCCGGACAGCTGCGCTGCGATCAGATCCTCGAAATCGCTCTCCAACAGGTCCAGCTCCACCCCCGGCAGGGTCTGGCGCAGCACCCGCAGGGCGCGCGGCAGCAGAAAAGGCGCAAGATCACGGAAACATCCGAGCACCAGCCGTCCCTGCGGTGCAGCACCGGTGCCCGCGTGTTCCAGCCGCGCGGCCTCCGACAACAGCGCCTCGGCTGCGGTGACAAACTCGCGCCCTTGCGGCGTCAGGGCCAGCGCCGCGCCTTTTCTGCGCAGGAACAATACCCGGCCCAGATGTGCCTCGATCCGGGCCAGCGCGGCGGACAGGGCGGGCTGGCTGACATGCAGCGCCGACGCCGCACCCGACAGGCTGCCGTGGCGGGCGATGGCGGTGACATATTCATAGTGGCGCAGAGTGAGGTATAACATGTTCCGAAGGGTATATTAGAAAGATATGATTTGAAATTATGTTCTGGCCAGATCAACTTTACCAGCAGCAAGACGTCCAATAAGGGAGACGAAAGATGGTGCATCCGCTGATCACCGAAGAGCAGGTCGAAGCCTACCAGCGCGACGGGGTGGTGATGATCAAGGGCCTGTTCAAGGATCAGGTCGATCTGCTGCGAAAGGGGGTAGAGGCCAATATGGCAGAGCCGGGCCCCTATGCCTCCAACAACGAAAAGAAGGGCCAGACCGGGCGTTTCTTTGACGACTACTGCAACTGGACGCGAATTTCCGAGTTTGACGAAGCGATCAAGGCCTCGCCAGTGGCCGAGGTTGCCGCCGATCTGATGCGCTCTGACCGGGTGCAGATGTTCCACGATCACGTGCTGGTCAAGGAACCGGGCACCTCGATGGCGACGCCCTGGCACCAGGATGGTCCCTATTACTTTGTCGAGGGCCAGCAGACGATCAGTTTCTGGTCGCCGCTTGATCCCGTGCGGGAGGCATCGCTGCGCTGCGTTGCCGGATCGCATGCCTGGGAAAAGGAAGTGCTGCCCACCCGCTGGGTCTCGGAAGAGGGGTTCTTTGCCGACGAGGGCCAGTACATGCCGGTGCCCGATCCCGATGCCGAAGGCATGCGGGTCATGGAGTGGGAGATGGAGCCGGGCGACGCCGTGGCCTTCAACTATCGCACGCTGCATGGTGCGCGCGGTAATACCGCAGATCAGCGCCGCCGTGCCTTTTCCCTGCGGCTGGTGGGCGACGATGCACGTTATGTCGAACGCCCCGGCCCGACCTCACCGCCGTTTCCGGGGCATGACATGCAGCCGGGCCAGCGCCTGCGCGAGGATTGGTTCCCGGTGCTGTTGCAGCGGTAAGCGGCTGCTATTAAGGCGGGGCAGGGGGTGCCGGGGAAACCGGCCTCAGAACCACTGCCCCGGCTCCATCAACCCCAGATCCAGTAACTGGCGCGAATGCCATTCGAACGGAGTGGAATTGTGCCAGCGGAAGCTGTGGATATCGAACGAAGAGCCGGGATTGCGTTTCAGCGCCTTGGCGGTGCGGAAGGAACAGATGGCTGCCGTCAGGTTGTGATGCCAGGGGCAGGAATAGGTGTTGTATTCGTCGATATTGAAAGTGTGGTTCGGCTGTAACTCCAGGTCGGGTCTGGCCCGGAACAGAGAGATCCGGTCGATCTTGCGACTGGCCTGCGGGATGTGTTCCTCGTGGCGCCAGCGCACACCGCCGAAAAAGTCGAGCTGTCGCTCCTCGGGGCTGCTTTTGGCACCAATGTAACGGGACTGCGCATAGTATCCCGATTTATCCAGATAGGCATTGGCCAGCGACACGGCGTTGGGGTGAGCCTCAAGATCACCTGCATAGAGGTCGATCACATAGGTCAGCATCGCCGCGCGCTTTTCCTCTGTGTGAAAGGTCAGCATTTCCGCGACAGTCCGCGTTTCGCAAAACGGGAAGAACAGGTATTCCGCGTTGTAGCAGTAGTAGAGCCAGCATCCGGGGCTTGCGGTGCGGATCACCTTGTTGATTGCGGCAAAGACGGTTTCGGGCACGCTGCAGTCAAACGGCACCCGGTGCACCCGGTTTTTCACATCCCCCGGCAGGTCAAAGGCATCGGGGATCAGGGCGATCACCTCGGCGAAGCCGCTTTGCAGGTGGTGGCGCAGGGTGGTGCCGATTTCCACGTCATCTTCGAAAAAGATCAGCGCGACGGGCCCCTTGATCAGCAGCGCCGACTGCTGCTCAAGAAAATCGTCGAGGGAAGAATACATCACTGCGGTCTGCTCCTGCCTTTCTGGCATTTGCTCCCAAAATCGGGTAAGTGCGCCTGCATTGCAAGCGGCGTCATTTCCCAGTATGGCAGGCCGCTGATCCCTATGTCCGGCTGGAAGGCAACGAACCCATGAGCGCCCCCAAGAAGCTGTTTATCAAGACCTACGGCTGTCAGATGAATGTCTATGACAGCGAACGCATGGCCGAGGCGCTGGGCGGGCAGGGCTATGTTGAGACGAAATCGGCGGATGATGCCGACATGATCCTGCTGAACACCTGCCACATCCGGGAAAAGGCCGCCGAAAAGGTCTATTCCGAGCTGGGCCGGTTCAAGGGGCTGAAGGCGGAAAAACCGGATCTGAAGATCGGCGTTGCGGGCTGCGTTGCGCAGGCCGAGGGCGAAGAGATCATGCGCCGCCAGCCGCTGGTCGATCTGGTGGTCGGACCGCAAAGCTATCACCGCCTGCCAGAGATGGAGAGCAAGGCGCGCGCGGGGGAGAAGGTGCTCGATACCGATTTCCCCGAAGAGGACAAATTCGAAAAGCTCAAGAACCGCCCTAAGGCCAAACGTGGCCCGACGGCCTTCCTGACGGTGCAGGAGGGCTGCGACAAGTTCTGCGCCTTCTGTGTGGTGCCCTATACCCGTGGTGCCGAAGTCTCCCGCCCCGTATCCCGCATCATCGGTGAGGCACAGGAATTGGTGGAGCGCGGCGTGCGCGAGATCACGCTGCTGGGTCAGAACGTCAACGCCTACCACGGCGAGGGGCCGAATGGCGCGGACTGGACCCTGGCGCAGCTGATCTGGGAGCTGGACAAGATCGACGGGCTGGAGCGTATCCGCTTTACCACCTCGCACCCCAACGACATGATGGACGACCTGATCGAGGCGCATGGCACCTGCAAAAAGCTGATGCCTTATCTGCACTTGCCCGTGCAGGCCGGATCGGACCGGATCCTGAAACGGATGAACCGCAGCCATACCGCCGAAAGTTATATCCGCCTGATCGAACGCATTCGCGCCGCGCGCCCCGACATCCTGATCTCGGGCGATTTCATCGTCGGCTTCCCGGAAGAGACCGAAGAGGACTTCCAGGCCACGCTCGACCTGATCGAGGAAGTGAAATACGGTACCGCCTATTCCTTCAAATACTCGACCCGTCCGGGCACCCCGGCGGCCGAGCGCGCGCAGGTAGAAGCTGCGGTGGCGGATGAACGCCTGCAGCGGCTGCAGGCCCTGCTGACCCGCCAGCAGCGCGAGGTGCAGGACAGCATGGTCGGGCGCGAAGTTGGCGTGTTGTTCGAAAAGGCGGGCCGTCTGCCCGGGCAGATGGTGGGCAAATCCGACTATCTGCACGCGGTGCATGTGGCCGATTGCGACCGCGCCATCGGCGATCTGGCGCGGGTGCGCATCGTGTCCTCGGGCGCCAATTCGCTGGCCGGTGAGCTGATCGGCTGACCATTTTCTCGGGCCTCTGCAGCCTTTGATCACCTCGCTCCTTTGGCGCGGGGTGAGTCTTTATTGCATCCATTTTGTGGACAGTTTTAAGAAATTTGTTTGAGTGTTGGGGAAATCCGCATAGTTTTGGGAAAAAATAGGCTCCGCCAAGGGGCAATAGGCTGAAAAGTTGTGTAGTTTATTGTTTATACATGGATTGATGCTGTTACCGTGAGGCTTAACGCTCGTGGTGGCATGCTCTCGGGGGGACTTAGGTGAAGGATATCTGGTTGTGCTGAATTTCAAGTTGAGAAAAGCAGGCGCTTTGCTGGCCGCTGCCACGGTCGCATTCAGTCTGGCAGGGGCGTCTGTTCAGGCGCAGGATACGCAGACACGTACTGTTGTCGGGGAACGCTATGTGCCGACCATCTGGGTTGATCCGGATGGCTGCGAACATTGGGTGATGGACGATGGCGCCGAAGGGTACATGACACCGCATGTCACACCGGACGGCAAACCTGTGTGTCGTCCCGGTCTGCTGTGTGGCATGATGCCGACGGATCAGTTCTTTGCCACGGACAAGCATTTCATCAACGCGGCAGGCCGCAAGCGCCTGACGGAATTCTTTCAGAAGACAAAACCGAGCACACGGTATTTCGTGATTGCGGGTCACACCGACAGCCGCGCCTCGGATGAATACAATATCGGCCTGTCGCAACGCCGGGCCAATGCGGTGGCTCAGGTCGCACGATCTGCCGGTGCGCGGGTTGGTGATATCCGCGCCTACGGCGAACGTGATCCGCGCGTTCCCAATACCAGCGCGGCCAATATGGCGCAGAACCGTCGCGTCGAAATCTATTGTGTGCGCTAAGGGGGATTACAGCATGACCATTCTCAAAGGGGCCGCTGCTCTGTGCCTTGCGCTTTCGGTTGCTGCGTGTACCGATGTCACCGACAAGACCCGCGACCAGAACATTTTTGACGGCAAAAGTGGCGATCTTTCGCAGCTGACTGCCGGTATCTGGGTCGATCCGCAGGGCTGTGAACACTGGATCATCGATGACGGTGTCGAAGGCTATGCCGACCTGCGCCGTACGCCGGATGGCAAACCCGTCTGCAACAGCGAATTGCCGCGCAATGTCGCAACCGGGCCGTTCAAGTCTGGTTCCACCTATGGCGACCCGCTGTAAGCGCATCGAACGGTTTTGAGAACAACGCAGCCGCCCGTCTTTGGGCGGCTGTTTTCTTTTGCCGTTCTGACCCCGTCCGTATTGTGTCAGCCCATTTTTGTTTCAACCGTGTGAATTTTGCCGGGCTGCGCTTGCACCGGGCGCGCGGCAGAGGCACATTGAAGGAAACCGCAAGCCAGAGGAATAGAGATTGGTCACCAGCGCCCCGCCGTCGTCGTCCCACCCCCATCCCGACACCGCACATGAAGTGCTGCTGGAATTTCCTGACAATCGCCTGCTGATCGACCTCTGTGGGGAATACGACCGCAATATCGCCGATATCGAACAGAAGCTGGGCGTGCAGATCCTGCGCCGGGGCAATCTTTTGTCGGTGATGGGCGAGGAAGCAAGCCGCGAACAGGCCGCAGCGGTTCTGACTGCGCTCTATGACCGGCTGGAAACAGGCCGTAGCGTCGAAAGCGCCGATGTGGACCGCGAATTGCGCATGGGGCCGTCGGATCAGACCGATCCGGGCGGCCAGCTGGAAATGTTCAGTGGCGGCAAGGTCGAAATCAAGACCCGCAAGAAGCTGGTGGAGCCGCGCACCGACGCGCAGAAGGCCTATGTGCAGGCCTTATATGAACACGAGCTGGCATTCGGCATCGGCCCGGCCGGCACCGGCAAGACCTATCTGGCTGTCGCGGTCGGGGTCAGCATGTTCATCACTGGACAGGTGGACAAGATTATTCTCTGCCGTCCTGCTGTTGAGGCGGGCGAACGGCTCGGCTTCTTGCCTGGCACCCAGGAGGAAAAGGTCGATCCCTATATGCAGCCGCTTTATGACGCGCTGAATGACTTCCTGCCCGGCAAACAACTGGCCAAGCTGAAGGAAGAGAAGACGATCGAGATCGCGCCGCTGGCCTTTATGCGGGGGCGCACGCTTTCGAATGCCTTTGTGGTGCTGGACGAGGCGCAGAACGCCACGACCATGCAGATGAAGATGTTCCTGACCCGCCTTGGCGAAGGTTCGCGCATGGTGATCACCGGCGACCGCAGCCAGGTGGACCTGCCGCGCGGCGTGCCCTCGGGTCTGGCGGATGCGGAGCGGTTGCTGAGCAGCATTCCCAAGATCAGCTTCAACTATTTCACCGCCCGCGATGTGGTGCGTCACCCACTGGTGGCGGCGATCATCGAAGCCTATGACGCGGATGTTCCGGCAATCTGATCCCGGCGCCCTGCGCCGGGTCCGTGATGTCGGACCCCAGCGGATATGTGAAAGCGACAGATGACATTAGAGATTTCCACCGAAGACAGCCGCTGGGATGCGGTTGCGCTTGAGGGGCTGGCGGAGCGGTCCATCGGCGCTGCGCTTGCGCATTTTGATCTGGAGGCCGAGGAGTGCGAGATTTCCCTGCTGGCCTGCGACGATGCGCGCATCGCGGATCTGAACGCAGAATTCCGTGAAAAGCCGACCCCGACCAATGTGCTCAGCTGGCCAGCCGAGGAACTCTCTGCCGAGGAGCCGGGCGGGGACCCTCTGCCGCCAGAGGCTGATTTTACGGGCGAAATCCCGCTGGGTGACATTGCCATTGCCTATGAAACCTGCGCCCGTGAGGCCGAGGAAGCGGGCAAACCGCTGGCAGATCACCTCTGTCATCTGCTTGTTCACGGAGTGTTGCATCTTTTGGGTTACGATCACATTCGCGACCCCGACGCCACACTTATGGAGGGGCTGGAGGTCGAGATACTTGGCAAACTGGGTATCGATAACCCATATACGGTAAATGGAAGCCCCTGAACGGGGCATATTGGATAGGATAAATGGGCGACATAGAAGGCAGTTCTAACGCAGCGCATGGCGCGCTGCATATGAAGAGTGAGGCCATCGAGGCCACGGAGCACGCGGAAAAGACCGGACTGTTGGGGCGTATTTTCGGCTCCTTGTCGGCCTCTGCCGCGACGGAGGAACAGGAAGAACAGCAAGACGCTGTCTCCGAGGTTCAGCCACATGGCATGATCAATCTGCGCCGGATGCGGGTTGAAGACGTTGCTATCCCCTCGGCCGAGATCGTGGCCGTCCCCGTGACAATCGAAAGCGACGATCTGGTGCAGGTATTCCGCGACAGCGGCTTTACCCGAGTCCCGGTTTACGAGGGCACGCTGGACACGCCGCTTGGCTTTGCTCACCTCAAGGATTTTGCCCTGACCCATGGGTTCAACTGCGGGGCGGAGCCGTTCAATCTGCGCGAGATGCTGCGCCCGCTGCTGTTTGTGCCACCGTCGATGCCCATCGGGGTGCTTCTGGCCAAGATGCAGGCCGAACGTCGGCACATGGCGCTGGTGATCGACGAATATGGCGGTGTTGACGGTCTGGTGACCATCGAAGACCTCATTGAGCAGGTCATCGGTGAGATCGAGGACGAACACGACACCGGCGAGGATCAGACCTGGTTTCGGGAAAAATCTGGCTGCTATATCGCCCAAGCCCGCACGCCACTGGATGAATTTGAGGCTGAGATCGGCCAGTCGCTGACCAATCACGACGATGTCGACGAAGAAGAGATCGACACGCTGGGTGGACTGGTCTTCATGCTGTCGGGCCGCGTGCCCGCCCGCGGTGAGGTGATCGTGCACCCGGACGGGCCTGAGTTCGAAATCATGGATGCCGATCCCCGTCGGATCAAACGGCTGCGGGTACTGGTGCCCCACGCCGCGGAATGACGAAGGTTTCCGGTCTGCGCAGCAGGTTGGGGCGGCTGACGCCCCAATTGCCGGTCCTTGTGCTGGCCTTTGGCTTTGGCGCGCTCATGTCGCTGGCGCTGGCCCCCAATCACATGCTCTGGACCGTGCCAATTGCACTGGCGGTGATTGGCGCCTTTGCCCTGCGGGCGCAGACGTCCTGGTCTGGCGCCATGTTGGGCTGGGCCTTCGGTCTTGGGTATTTTGCCTTTGGCCTGTCGTGGATCGTTGAACCCTTTCAGGTGGACGCGCAGCGGCACGCCTGGATGGCGCCCTTTGCCCTTGTGTTTCTGGCCGGTGGTCTGGCGCTGTTCTGGGGCGCTGCCTTTGCCGGTGCGGTGCGGTGGAGCAGGGGGGCGGTGCGGATCGCCCTGCTGATTGCCTTCTGGAGCCTTGCAGAATTTGCCCGCGCCTATCTTCTGACGGGGTTTCCCTGGGCGGCTTTCGGACAGTTCTGGATCGACACGCCCGCAGCGCAGCTGCTGCCGTGGATTGGCCCGCAGGGGCTGGCGGTGCTGACGCTTGCCGCGTTTCTGCCGCTGGCGCAGCTGCGCCACAGCCCCGCACGTGCGGTCCTGCCCGGTGGGGCACTTGTAGCTCTGGTGGCGCTGCTGCCGTCTCCTCCCGTGGTCGAACTGACGGATCACAGGGTGCGCTTGGTGCAGCCCAATGCGCCGCAGCACCAGAAATGGCACCCGGATCTGCGGTGGGATTTCGTGCGCCGCGCCATGGGCTTTAACGCCCAAGGCCCGCGCCCTGATATGATCATCTGGCCGGAAACCGCGGTGCCGCAGTTGTTGAACTATGCCGGGGATACGCTGGAGGCGATCCTTGAGCAGGCTCCGGGCGTGCCGCTCTTGCTGGGGATCCAGCGCGAAGAAGGCGGCGCCTATTTCAATTCGGCTGCTCTGATCAGCGCCGATGATTCTGCCGGGCAGGTCTATGACAAGGCACATCTGGTGCCCTTCGGGGAATACGTGCCCTTTGGCGATCTGATGGCGCGGTTCGGATTCCATGGTTTGGCCTCTCAGGCCGGGGCGGGCTATGCTGCGGGACCCGGCGCGCGGCTGATGGATCTGCCCATCGGCAAGGCATTGCCGCTGATCTGTTACGAGGCAGTCTTCCCGCAGGATGTGAACGCCGCCCCCGATCGCCCGGACATGTTGGTGCAGATCACCAATGATGCCTGGTTCGGCACTCGTTCGGGGCCCTATCAGCATCTGGTGCAGGCGCGGATGCGGGCCGCAGAGCAGGGGCTGCCGATGCTGCGCGCCGCCAATACCGGTATTTCCGGCGTGATTGACCCCTATGGGCGCCTTGGCCCGTCGCTGCCCTTGGGGGAGGCTGGCTATGTGGACGTGATCCTGCCCGCGGCGCTTCCCGCGACCCCTTACAGCGGAACCGGGGACTGGCCGGTGCTGATCCTGCTGCTGGGGCTGGCAGGTGCGGCGCTGCGCCGCGGCGGAAATATGCAGGCGCGTTCATAGCTGCTCAACCTCTGGCCGGTAAAAGCATTGACGACAACCGTCTTCCCACGTAGGTAGTTTCGGTTCCTCCCACAACGGCTTCCTGGCGTGGCGAGGCGAAACCAAATGGAGCACTTTTCATGACCCGCAAGCACTATATTTTCACTTCGGAATCCGTTTCCGAGGGCCATCCGGATAAGGTCTGTGACCGGATTTCCGATGCCGTTCTGGACGCCTTTCTGGCGGAAGAGCCAGAAGCGCGTGTCGCGGCAGAGACCTTTGCCACAACCAATCGCGTTGTGATCGGGGGCGAGGTGGGTCTGTCCGACCAGGACAAACTGCACGATTACATGGGCAAGATCGACGAGATCGCCCGCGCCTGCATCAAGGACATCGGCTACGAGCAGGACAAGTTCCACCACGAGACCGTGGAAATCACCAACCTGCTGCATGAACAGTCCGCCCATATCGCGCAGGGTGTCGATTCGGCCGAGAACAAGGACGAAGGTGCTGGCGACCAAGGCATCATGTTCGGCTTTGCCACCAATGAAACCGACGCGCTGATGCCCGCGCCGATCCAGTTCAGCCACGCGATTCTGCGCCGCCTTGCCGAAGTGCGCAAGAACGGCACCGAACCTGCACTGGGTCCCGATGCCAAATCGCAGCTGTCCATCAATTATGAGAACGGCAAGCCGGTGGGCGTCAACTCGCTGGTGCTGTCGACCCAGCATCTGGACGAGTCGCTGACATCCGACGATATCCGCCAGATCGTGGAACCTTATATCCGCGAGACCCTGCCCGAGGGCTGGCTGACCGCAGAAACCATCTGGCACGTAAACCCGACCGGCAAGTTCGTGATCGGCGGCCCTGATGGCGATGCCGGCCTCACCGGCCGCAAGATCATCGTCGACACCTATGGCGGTGCGGCCCCGCATGGCGGCGGCGCCTTTTCGGGCAAGGACCCGACCAAGGTAGACCGTTCGGCGGCCTATGCTGCGCGCTATCTGGCCAAGAACGTCGTTGCCGCTGGCATGGCCGACAAATGCACCATCCAGCTGTCTTATGCGATTGGCGTGTCTCAGCCGTTGTCGATCTATGCTGACACCCACGGCACCGGCGACGTCGCGCCTGAGGCGATCGAAAAAGCCATTGGTCAGGTGATGGATCTCAGCCCGCGCGGCATCCGCTCGCATCTGGGCCTCAACAAGCCGATCTATCAGCGCACCGCAGCCTATGGTCACTTTGGTCGCGAACCCGATGCCGATGGCGGCTTCAGCTGGGAACGCACTGATCTGGTCGAGGCGCTGAAAAAGGCCGTCTGATCCGGTCAGGCAGTGTATTGCAAAACGGGGGCGGGCCACGGGGCCTGCCCCTTTTTGATCCGCGACTGGTGTAGGGCGCAGGGCTTGAGCTACGCGCCGGGGCCGAACTAGACTTTTCCGGCGGGGAATGCCCTTCGCGCAAAGGAAGCCATGTCCATATGAACCGTTCATCCCTGACTATGTTCTCGCTGCTTTGCCTTGTGCTGCTGGCATTGCCGTTACCCCTGCTGGCCAGGGAGCCCCTGCCGCAGAAATTTCGTATCGACGGCGAGGCCTTGGTGTTTGACACCGAAACCGACATCACCGGCGCGGCGTCCGAGATCACCCCCGAGGACATCGACGCCTTTCGCACCATCCTGGCAGACAACCCGCAGGTCACCGAGATCCGTCTGAACAGCAGCGGCGGCAGCGTCTATGCCGGGGCCGAGATCGCCTGGATCGTGATGGATCACGGGCTGAATACTTCGGTCGATGGGGAATGTGTCAGCGCCTGTGTCGATATCTTTCTGGCCGGGCAGCGGCGGCGCATGATGTTGGGGTCCAAGATCGGGTTTCATCAGCGCAGCTGGGCGCCGGAGGCGGTGCAAAGCTACTATCGCGAATGGCGCGATGACGAAGATTGGGCCACCCCTTTTGAATTCGGCTCCTGGATCTATCAGGACACTCAGGAGGAAATCTACGAACAGCTGACCTATCTGGTATCGCGCGGGGTCGATCCGGCCTTTGCGATTGAAACCATGCGGGTGCGCCCCAATGCCGAATGGTACCCGTCCCGCTTGCGGCTGGTGGCTGCCGGAGTGTTGCGGGAACAGGCGCCGCAGAATCAGTAGCACCGGGACAGCTCTCTTGACCCGCAGGGCGGCTTGCGGCAGATGGACGCCCAGCATTCGCCCGCCTGCGCCTGTTAATGGCGAAACGCAAATTCGGGCGTGGAAACACCGGCAATGAAAAGGCCCGTCCGATGTCTGATGACAAGAAAACCAGCTCTGCCAGCCACCCGGCGCGGACCGATGCGGCCGACAAACACGCCAGCGGCGCGCCTTGGCGCAATTTCTATGGCCGTTTCAGCGGCAAGACCCTGAAGGACAGCCAGCGACGTTATCTGGACGAGGACCTCGGGGCGCTGTCGCCCGGGGCGGTGGGCTGGGATGAAAACCCGGAGCGCAATCCGCTGGATCTGCAGGCGCTGTTTGGCGGTCGCGATGTTTGGCTCGAGGTCGGCTTTGGTGGCGGTGAGCATCTGGTGCATCAGGCCCAGAAAAACCCAGGAGTCGGCATCATCGGCGCCGAACCCTTTATCAACGGGGTGGCCATGCTGCTGGGCAAGATCCGCAAGGCAAATGCGGATAATATCGCAGTGCATCCCGGCGATGCGCGCGATCTGATGGATGTGCTGCCCGAAGCGTCGATTTCGCGCGCCTTCCTGCTCTATCCCGATCCCTGGCCGAAGAAACGCCATCACCGCCGCCGCTTTGTGACCCAGGAACATTTGGAGCCGCTGGCCCGCTGCCTGAAACCCGGCGCGATTTTCCGGGTGGCGACGGATATTCCTGATTACGTCCGCCAGACCTTGGAAGAAGTGCCAAGAGCGGGCTTTGAATGGCTGGCCGAACGCCCTGCCGACTGGCGCGAGCCCTGGGACGACTGGATTTCCACCCGTTACGAGCAAAAGGCCCTGCGAGAAGGGCGAACGCCGCATTACCTGACCTTCCGCCGCCTTGGCTGATATCGGGGTGATATGGGCGTGATCTTGCGCTGATCGGCGCTGGACCGGATCACGGCAATTCGTTACCGATAGCGGAAACAAAAGCATTCGCGACACTCTGACAAAGGAAGCCTTCATGTCCGGACACGGTACGCCTACCCCGATGACCTCTCACCGTGCCGACCCGCTGGCAGGCGTGGCCAAGGTGCCGGGCGACAAGTCGATTTCGCACCGGTCCCTGATCCTTGGCGCCATGGCCGTGGGCGAAACCCGGATCTCAGGACTTTTGGAGGGCGAGGACGTTCTGGACACGGCCAAGGCGATGCAGGCCTTCGGGGCCGAGGTAATCAACCATGGCGGCGGAAAGTGGTCGGTCTTTGGTGTCGGTGTCGGCGGTTTTGCCGAGCCGGACAATGTGATCGACTGTGGCAATTCCGGCACCGGCGTGCGGCTGATCATGGGCACTATGGCGACCTCGCCGATTTCAGTGACCTTCACCGGCGATGCCAGCCTCAACAAACGTCCGATGGCGCGGGTTACCGATCCGCTGGCCCTGTTCGGCGCGCAGGCGGTGGGCCGCTCTGGCGGGCGGCTGCCGATGACCATCGTCGGGGCGGCGGATCCGGTGCCGGTGCGCTATGTGGTGCCGGTGCCCTCGGCGCAGGTGAAGTCGGCTGTTCTGTTGGCAGGCCTCAACGCGCCGGGGCAGACCGTGGTGATCGAGAAGGAAGCCACCCGCGACCATACCGAGCGGATGCTCGAAGGGTTCGGCGCCGAGATCACCACCGAAGAGACCGAAGAGGGCCGCGTCATCACGTTGACCGGTAGGCCCGAGCTGAAACCGCAGGTGATCGCGGTGCCGCGCGATCCATCCTCAGCCGCCTTCCCGGTCTGCGCGGCGCTGATCACGCCCGGATCGGACGTGCTGGTGCCGGGAATTGGCCTCAACCCGACCCGCGCGGGACTGTTCACTACCCTGCGCGAGATGGGCGCGGACCTTACATATGAAAACGAACGTGTCGAGGGCGGTGAGCCGGTCGCCGACCTGCGGGCGCGCTATTCTCCCTCGATGAAGGGGATCGAGGTGCCGCCTGAACGCGCGGCCTCGATGATCGATGAATACCCGGTGCTCTCCGTCGTTGCTTCTTTTGCACGGGGCGAGACCATGATGGCGGGCGTCAAAGAGCTGCGCGTCAAGGAAAGCGACCGGATCGACGCCATGGCGCGGGGCCTGCGGGCCAATGGCGTTGCCGTCCGTGAAGGCGACGATTGGTGGGCTGTGATGGGCCTTGGCCCCGAAGGCGTACCCGGCGGCGGCACCTGCGAGAGTTTCCTTGATCACCGGATCGCCATGTCCTTCATGGTGATGGGCATGGCGGCGCAAAACCCGGTCTCCGTTGATGATGGCGGCCCGATTGCGACCTCCTTCCCGATCTTCGAGCCGCTGATGACCGCGCTTGGCGCCAAGTTCACCCACGCTTGAGATTTCGGAGCGCTTTGCAGCATGACCACCCGTTTCACCATCGCCATCGACGGCCCGGCAGCAGCGGGCAAAGGCACGATTTCCAAGGCCGTCGCCGCGCATTTCGGTTTTGCCCATCTGGACACGGGCCTGTTGTACCGGGCTGTCGGGGCGCGGGTGTTGGCTGGCGATAAACCACTTGAGGCCGCGCAGTCTCTGGTCGCTGCCGATCTGGAGGCCGAGGGGCTGCGCACGGCCGAGGTGGCCCAGGCCGCATCAAAAGTGGCGGTGATCGCTGAGGTGCGTCAGGCCCTGGTAGATTTCCAGCGCAGCTTTGCCCGCCGGGCCGGGGGCGCGGTGCTGGACGGGCGCGACATCGGCACGGTGATCTGCCCGGATGCCGAGGCGAAACTCTTTGTCACCGCCAGCGCCGAGGTCCGCGCCCGCCGCCGGTTCCTGGAGCTGAGCGAAAACGGATCGGACAGCGATTACGACACCGTTCTGGCTGATGTGAAGGCCCGGGACGAACGCGACATGAATCGCAGCGAGGCGCCGCTGAAGCCCGCGGATGACGCGGTCGTGATCGATACCAGCGATCTGAGCATCGAAGCCGCCATCGCGGCGGCCATTGCGGCGATCAAGGATCGGCAAGGCTGACCGGAAACGGGGGAGGCGGCGGCTGTTTCCGCCGCCAATAGCCGGGGCGCATCCTTGTCGTGACAGGGATGCCGAGTCCATTTCCCCTTGCCAGCAAGGGGGAATCTGCTTATACGGCCCCTGTCGAAAGAGATGCGAAAACGCACCACGGACAGTCTGAGCAGGGTCGGGGCAACCTCCGGCCCTTTGTGTTTGTTTGCTCCAGACGGTTCAGATGCGTGATCTCAGACCGACCAACCCATTCAGACCGGCGGAGACAACCGCATGGCCAGCTAAATAAGATATGTAAAGGAAATCCGAGACCACATGGCTCAGAACACATCGATGGAGGAATTCGAAGCCCTCCTGAACGAAAGCTTCGAAATGGACACACCCGATGAGGGGTCCGTTGTTAAAGGCAAGGTCATCGCAATCGAAGCGGGCCAGGCCATCATCGACGTCGGCTACAAAATGGAAGGCCGCGTTGATCTGAAAGAATTCGCAAATCCTGGTGAAACTCCCGAAATCGCCGTTGGCGATGAAGTGGAAGTCTTCCTGCGCTCGGCTGAAAACGCCCGTGGCGAAGCTGTCATCTCCCGCGAGATGGCGCGCCGCGAAGAAGCATGGGATCGCCTGGAAAAAGCATACGCAGACGATGCCCGCGTCGAAGGCGCGATCTTCGGTCGCGTCAAAGGCGGCTTCACTGTCGACCTCGGCGGCGCCGTGGCCTTCCTGCCCGGTTCGCAAGTTGACGTGCGCCCCGTGCGCGACGCCGGCCCGCTGATGGGTCTGAAGCAGCCCTTCCAGATCCTGAAAATGGACCGTCGCCGTGGCAACATCGTTGTCTCCCGTCGTGCTATCCTGGAAGAATCGCGCGCCGAACAGCGTGCAGAAGTCATCGGCAAACTGTCCGAAGGCGATGCGGTTGACGGCGTGGTCAAGAACATCACCGAATACGGTGCGTTTGTTGACCTCGGCGGCGTTGACGGCCTGCTGCACGTCACTGACATGGCATGGCGCCGTGTGAACCACCCTTCCGAGATCCTGTCGATCGGCGAAACCGTCAAGGTTCAGGTCATCAAGATCAACAAAGAGACCCACCGTATCTCTCTCGGCATGAAGCAGCTGCAGGAAGATCCGTGGGATCTGGTTGGCGCCAAGTTCCCGCTGGGTTCGGTGCACAAGGGTCGCGTCACCAACATCACCGATTACGGTGCATTTGTTGAGCTGGAGCCCGGTGTCGAAGGTCTGGTCCACGTCTCCGAGATGTCCTGGACCAAGAAGAACGTGCACCCCGGCAAGATCGTTTCGACCTCGCAGGAAGTCGACGTCATGGTTCTGGAAATCGACGGCGCCAAGCGTCGCGTCTCCCTGGGCCTCAAGCAGACCATGCGCAACCCGTGGGAAGTCTTTGCCGAGACCCACCCCGAGGGCACCGAAGTCGAAGGCGAAGTCAAGAACATCACCGAATTCGGTCTGTTCATCGGCCTCGAAGGCGACATCGACGGCATGGTTCACCTCTCCGACCTCAGCTGGGACGAGCGTGGCGAAGATGCGATCCAGAACTACCGCAAAGGCGACATGGTTTCGGCCGTTGTCTCCGAAGTGGACGTTGAAAAAGAGCGTATCTCCCTGTCGATCAAAGCCCTGGGCGGCGACAAGTTCGCCGAAGCCGTGGGCGGCGTGAAGCGTGGCTCGATCGTGACCGTCGAAGTGACCGCCATCGAAGACGGCGGCATCGAAGTGGAATACGAAGGCATGAAGTCCTTCATCCGCCGCTCCGACCTGTCGCGTGACCGTGCCGATCAGCGCCCCGAGCGTTTCTCGGTTGGTGACAAGATCGACGTCCGCGTGACCAACGTTGACAGCAAGACCCGCCGTCTGGGTCTGTCGATCAAGGCACGCGAGATCGCGGAAGAGAAAGAAGCAGTGGAACAGTATGGCTCCTCGGATTCCGGCGCATCGCTGGGCGACATCCTGGGCGCAGCGCTGAAGACCGGCGACTGATCTTCAGAGATTTCTCTGTTCTGACAATCTGGAAAGCCCCGCAATTTGCGGGGCTTTTCTGTGTTCTGGGGCATGGAAAGGTGACAGTCCGGAGTATGGGTTAGTAAAATCCCACGCAATCTCCTTTTGGTTGCAATGATGTCTAAATGTCTCTGGTTGAGACTGCGGCGAACGAATTCAGCTTCAGGAGTAGAGACATGACCACATTTTCCGGCCTTTCTATTGTCAATAATTCCGCCCTTACACTGATTAATGCCTCAGCCAGCGACAGGGGCGCTCAGGCCCGGGTCGAATCGGGTGATCAAGGGACGGCCTGGGGCGTGGACAGGCTAAATTCGCTCGCAAAAGCAGAGATTGACTATCGAACTAAGGAGCACGAAATCTTTGAGAATGCCCGTGGAAAATTAGAATCTTCCACAGCCAGAAGGAGCAAAGCGGCCCAGAGCAAGATTCTCGCGGAGCGATACCACAAACTGGCGGCCAATATGGCGGCGGCCTTGGAAAATCTTGGCGGCCAGGAGCGATCTTTTGGCGGAACAGTTGTCGCCTTGTTCAAGACCCCGGACTCCGATGCGCTGAGCATTGTTAGCGGCAAAACTGTCAGAAATATTTCCTCCCAAAATGAAGCCTCTTTTGCCATTAGCGCCAAAAAAGTCCGCGGGGTTGGCACAGAGGGAGGGAATGATGCCATCAGTATCGAAGCTGATTGGGTGGAGTCCGTAGGCACGGATCGTGACGGCCGCATGCACGCTAGGCAAACCAAATCTGGCAATCTTGTACTCGGGTGGCGCTCCAAAACAGTCAGCAATGATGCGGTCGCGATCAAGGCCAAGCGCGTAAGCGGTGTGTCCACCAAAGGCGGCAACGATGCGATCGCGATCGAATCCGACTTGGTAAAGAACATCCATGCGGGCGAGGGGAACGATTCCGTAGCCATTCGTGGCGGGGTTGTCATCGGTATTTACGGCGCCGACGGTCAGGACACCATATCCGTAGATGCTGGAATTGGTGCGTCAGCTGTAACGCAAGAGGGGAAGTCGGCTTTGAATTGGATGTCAGGGTTCTCTGGCTATACCCGAGCAGAAACGGCGGAGGAACGCGTGAGGCAGGCAACAGCGGCTTATCTTGGCCGGGCGGATATCCATGGAGGGGCAGGGGATGACTTTATTTCCGTTACGGTTCAGGAAACCCTGTCAGTTAATGGAGGCACCGGCAATGATACGATTTCGATTGGCGGCGGAACTGTGGCGATGAGCGTTGGACGTGACGCAGGCCATGACACCGTGCAGGTCGCGCGCGGCGCCGAATTGATGCTGGAGATCGACACTCAAACATATACTGCGAAAAAGGACGGAAACGACCTGATCATTACGCACGCCGGCGGGTCCGTAACCATCAAGGATTATGAACAGGCATCGGCAATCGCCATTAAAGGCAGGTATGCAGCAAGCGAAGACGAAATCAACGACTTGCTCAGTCCTGAGGAAGCAAAGCGAGTCATTTCTAATGAAGTTGAGCGTCAAGCTAAGATGCGAGAGGAGAATGCGGCCTTTTATGAGAGTCTTGAGGCAAAAAATCTGCGTGGCGGCGTGGCGGTTACATTGGATACGACCAAGACGGTGGATATCACTGTGCCGGAGGCGGAGAACTTTTATCGGCCCATCCATGACTGGAGCAATACCTTGTCTTCCGCGCCCATGGAGTATGATATGGTGATGTTTCAACTGGACCCCAAGGAGCCAATCGATATGCGCGTTTGATCTCAACCTGAGATTTCCGCGCTGATTTTGACACCTCGGGGCCCCGGGCCTGAGCGGGCGGCGAATCAGGTCCGGCCGCAGGCCGTCGGCGGCGCGAAACCGGGCCCGGGCGGCGGCAAACTGCCCTATAGGCAGCAAATGGCTGGTTTTACAAAGCAATTTCGTGCAATCTCCTCAGATTAGGAGGTTGGCGACGCCTGTTTTTGTTCCCGGCGCGCCGATTTTTTCCTATAGTCGGGAACACTCGACAAAGGATTGCGTTGGCTTGGGAGGGCAGAAAGGATGATCCGCTCTGAACTGATTCAGAAGATTGCAGACGAAAACCCGCACCTGTATCAGCGGGACGTCGAAAGGATCGTGAACACGGTATTTGAGGAAGTGACCGATGCGATGGCCCGGGGTGACCGGGTTGAGCTGCGCGGCTTTGGCGCTTTTTCGGTGAAAAAGCGCGATGCGCGGGTTGGTCGCAATCCCCGTACCGGCGAAACGGTCCATGTTGAGGAAAAACATGTGCCGTTCTTCAAGACTGGAAAGCTCTTGAGGGACCGTCTGAACGGAAAGGCTTAAATGCGCTATATTCGGTATGCCATCCTGGCTTCGCTTGGGATCATTCTGGTCTCTGTGAGCCTTGCGAACCGCTCTGTTGTGGAGCTGAAGCTGATGCCAACCGCCCTGGCGGAACTGGTGGGCTGGAACCCGGGCATCGCCCTGCCGCTGTTTGTCGTGGTTCTGGGCGGCGTTGCGGCCGGTCTGGTGATTGGCTTCATCTGGGAATGGCTGCGCGAGCACAAGCACCGCCGCGAGGTCGGAAATCAGACCCGCGAGGTGAAGAAACTGTCCCGCGAAGTGCAGAAGCTGAAAAAGCAGAAGCACGAAGGCAAGGACGAAGTTCTGGCGCTGCTGGACGACGCGGTCTGATCTGATGGCTGCTGACATCCGGGTAAAGGTCTGCGGCCTCAGCACGCCGCAGGACGTCGATTGCGTGGCGCGCGCGGGCGCGGCCTACGCAGGCTTTGTCTTCTTCGAAAAATCACCACGCAACGTTTCCTATGAAACCGCTGCAACCCTGGCCGCTGCTGCGCCCGTGGGTCTGTGCAAGGTTGCCCTGACGGTCAACGCGGGCGATGCGGAGCTGGATGCGCTGACAGAGGCCGTGCCGCTGGACATGTTGCAGCTGCACGGCAAGGAAACACCCCAGCGCGTGGCCGAGGTCAAGGCGCGCTACGGCCTGCCTGTGATGAAGGCCATCGGGGTGGCTGACGCGGCGGACCTGGCGCAGATTGATATTTACTCCGATGTGGCTGACCAACTTCTGATCGATGCCAAACCGCCCAAGGGCGCTGACCTTCCGGGCGGCAACGGGCTTGCCTTTGACTGGCGCCTGCTGGCCGGGCGCAAATACTGGCGCAAGCCCTGGATGCTGGCCGGTGGTCTGACCCCGGAGAACGTTGCCGAGGCAATCCGGATGACCGGTGCCCGTCAGGTCGATGTGTCCTCGGGCGTTGAAAGCGCCCCCGGCGTCAAGGATGCGGACCTGATCCGCGCCTTTGTGGAGCACGCAACGGGTTAAGCCCAGATTGGCGACGGGCTTGCGGCTACCGGAGCCGCGTCCCGGCTTCGGGCCGGTCATCCCGGTGACTTTACCGCAGATGGCGCGATTCCTGTCTGGTGTCTCTTTACCCGTCGCCTGCTGCCCTATACTCAGAAGCAGTGCCGCGCAGAGAGGAACAATCATGGCCGAAGATCTTTTCAACAGCTTCATGAACGGGCCCGACGAAAAGGGTCGCTTTGGCATTTTCGGCGGGCGTTTCGTCAGTGAAACGCTGATGCCGCTGATCCTCAGCCTTGAAGAGGAATACGACCGGGCCAAGGACGACCCGACCTTTTGGGCCGAGATGGACGATCTGTGGAAGAACTACGTGGGCCGTCCCAGCCCGCTGTATTTCGCGGAACGCCTGACCAATCATCTGGGCGGCGCCAAGATCTATATGAAGCGCGACGAGCTGAACCACACCGGCGCCCACAAGGTGAACAACGTGCTGGGTCAGATCCTGCTGGCCCGCCGCATGGGCAAAACCCGGATCATCGCCGAAACCGGTGCCGGTCAGCACGGCGTCGCCACGGCGACCGTCTGCGCCAAGTTCGGCCTGAAATGTGTGGTCTACATGGGGGCCCATGACGTCAAACGTCAGGCCCCGAACGTGTTCCGCATGCGTCTGCTGGGCGCCGAGGTGATTCCGGTGACTTCGGGCCGGGGCACGCTGAAAGATGCGATGAACGATGCGCTGCGCGACTGGGTGACCAACGTGCGTGACACCTTCTACTGCATCGGCACCGTGGCAGGCCCGCACCCTTATCCGGCGATGGTGCGCGACTTCCAGTCCGTCATCGGCAAGGAAGTGCGCTGGCAGCTGGCCGAACAGGAAGGCGAAGGCCGCCTGCCCGATACGCTGGTTGCGGCGATTGGCGGTGGCTCCAACGCGATGGGCCTGTTCTACCCGTTCCTGGACGACAAGAGCGTCGGCATCATCGGGGTCGAGGCTGGCGGCAAGGGCGTGGACGAGAAGATGCAGCATTGTGCCTCGCTCACCGGTGGTCGCCCGGGCGTGCTGCACGGCAACCGCACTTACCTCTTGCAGGACGACGATGGTCAGATCCTCGAAGGCTTCTCGATCTCTGCGGGTCTGGATTATCCCGGCATCGGCCCGGAGCACGCTTGGCTGCATGACACGGGCCGCGCCGAATATGTGTCGATCACCGACAAGGAAGCGCTGGAGGCATTCCAACTGTCCTGCGCGATGGAGGGAATCATCCCGGCGCTGGAGCCGAGCCACGCGCTGGCCCATGTGATGAAGATCGCGCCGACCCTGCCCAAGGACCATATCATCGTGATGAACATGTGCGGTCGCGGCGACAAGGACATCTTCACGGTGGCGCGCCATCTGGGGTTTGACATGTCCGACACCGAAGAGGGCCGCGATCTGGAAGATTGATCCGATCCGCCTGATCTATCTGCAAACACAGGAAAAGAGCTGCCATCTGGCGGCTCTTTTTTTCGTTTTCGGCGCCATAAACCCAGGTTTATGCGCCCTAAACCAACCGCAGTCCGGCCGGAATTTAAACCTCTGTCGAATGGTTCTTGCCGGGCCGAGCGGTTCAGTCTGGGTCAAGGCGGCTGAAAACCCACCGCCAACGTGATCAATAAAAGGAAGATCCTGATGAACCGCGTACTTCTGACCAGCACCGCAATCCTCTTGGGCCTTGCAGCGACCACCTATGCCTCTACCGATACAGGCTCGGGCGAGCAGAACCAGAATTCCTACGAGCACGCCTATCAGAACCAGAACCAGCATCAGAACCAGAACGAGCATGCCTATGCCTATGGGAAGTCCGATGATGCGGGTGAAGACGACCACGGCGAAGGCCATGGAGAGGGCCACGGCGAGGGCGGCGAAGGCCACGGTGAAGGTGGCGAGGGCCATGGCGGTGAAGGTCACGGTGGCGAGGGCCACGGTGGTGAAGGCCATGGCGGTGAGGGCCACGGCGGCGGTGGCGAAGGCCATGGTGGTGAAGGAAACGGTGGTGAAGGTCACGACTAACCCGACGCGCGTCCCTTAAGCGCACCCAAGGCGCCTGTGGAGCATCCGTCCCAACGCTCCATTTCCCCCCGGCGCCTCACAAGGTTCAACCGCGGTATTTTCTGCCTGATACCGCGGTTGAGCTTTTCTGCCGATCAGTGGCATTGTCCCACAGAGCAACCCATCGCCCCGTTGAAATCACACGAAGGAGGACACAGCCCATGCGCAGCCGGATCGCCGACGTCCTCTTTGGTCTTGTCATGTTGCTGACATATCCGGGCGTCGCCTTGGCCGACTCCTTCACGGACAGAATTACCGATCAGCTGCGCCAGCAGGGTTATGGCGAGATCGTGGTGACGCGGACTTTCCTTGGCCGCTACAGGATCGTGGCCACAACCGACCGGACCGAGCGCGAGATCATTGTGAACCCCGGCACCGGTGAGATCCTGCGCGATTACATCGAAGACAAGGATGACGACAGCGCCAGCAGCGGCCTTTTCAGCCTGTTTGATCGCCTTGGTGGCGAAGACGGAGACAGCGACGGGGATGATGGCGGCGAAGACGGGGATGACGGATCTGACGATGGCGGCAACGGCGATGGTCCCGGCGCGGGCGGCCACGGCGGTCATGGGGGTGACGGACAGGGCGGCTCCGGTGAAGGTGGCGATGGCGAAGGCGGGGACGGTGATGACTGATCATGGGCCGGACGCGCCTGTGCTGACCAAACGCAGGGCAGCCGCATGAAGACGGGTTGGTTCCTTCCCGTTCTGGTATTGGTGCAAGGTCTTTGCGCCATGTTTTTCGTTTCCGATATCGCGCTTACGGTGCTGGGGCTACGGTCCCGTCCGATCAGCTGGCAGACCCGCGAATTTCTGGAAATCGGCGCCGCACTGGGACTCGTGTTGGGGGTGGTGCTGGGCTGGATTGCCTACCGGCGCAGCCAGCAGCGGGTGCGCGCGGTCGAGGAAAGCCTGCGCCTGATGCAATCCGCCTTCAAGGATCACCTAGAGGAACGGTTCTGCGCCTGGGGTCTGACCCCGGCCGAACGCGATGTGGCGCTGTTTTCCCTCAAGGGCCTCAGCCTTTCGGAAATCGCAGAGCTGCGCCAAACCTCGGACGGCACGGTCAAGGCGCAGAGCAATGCGATCTACCGCAAGGCCGGGGTCAGCGGCCGTACGCAGCTGCTGAGTCTGTTCATCGAGGATCTGATGAGTGACGACGGCTAGGGTCTCCGCTTAGGCACTGTGGGCCTTCAGGACGTCGATTGGCACGACGTCGAGCGCCCGTTGGTGGGTGCCTTTCAGGTTCACTCGCGGCGCACAGCCTTCATCGGCGGCCTGCAGGAACCGAGCGGCGCAGAGGCACCAGCAATCGCCGGGTTTTAGTCCCTTGAACTGGAATTCGGGTCGTGGCGTGCTGAGGTCATTTCCCACATATTTCGAATAAGCAAGGAACTCTGCCGTCATCACCGCGCAGACGGTGTGGCTGCCCTGATCCGCCGCGCAGGTGTTGCAGGCGCCATCGCGGAAAAAGCCGGTCATCGGATCGGTGGAGCAGGGCTCAAGCGCCTCTCCCAGAACATTGATGCTGTCGTCTTTTTCCATGCGGGTCTCCCTATAATGCGCGGGCGATCTGTCGAAACATCTCGATATTAGCGCGGTTTACGCCCTTGTCGCGGAATTTTCTGTCTGCTGCCGTGCTGACGATCACCACGTCCCGGTCCTGGTCGATATAGATGTATTGGCCATAGACACCGCGGGCGAGGAATTCGCCGTCATGGGCGCCGATGGGCACCCACCATTGATAGCCATATCCGATCTTGCCCTCCTTGGTCGGAGCAGAGGGGCGGGTCGAGGCGGCGATCCAGTCGGCAGGCACGATCTGCTGACCGTTGTACCGGCCGTCCTGTTCGATCATCAGGCCGAACCGGGCACAATCGCGGGTGGTGATATTGAGCCCGCCCAGCACAAAGGCCACGCCGTCGCCATCGGTCACGTAATAGGGTGCCTGTTCCAGCCCCAGCGGGGTGATGATCTTTTCCGACAGGAGGTCCGGAATGCTGCGCCCGGTGGCGCCCCGGATCACCATGCCGATCACATGGGTGTCGATCGACACATATTGCCAGGTGCTGCCCGGAGCGGCGAAGCTGTCCTTCAAATCGGCAGCGAACTGGTCCAGCGCCCCGCCCAATGCGATCTCGCGGCCCATGCGGTTAATGTCGGAGTCATAATCCAGGTAATCCTCGTCAAAGGTGACGCCGCTGGCCATGTTGAGCACGTTACGGATGCTGGCGCCGTCATAGGCGCTGCCTTTCAGCAGCGGCGCGTATGTGGTGACCGGATCGTCGAGCGAGGCAATCGCACCTTCCTCCAGCAGGATCCCGAACAGCGCCGAAAGATAGCTTTTCGCCACCGACCAGGAAATCCGCCGGTCCGTCTCAGCAGTGCCAAGGTGATAGCTTTCGTGGCGGATCTGCCCGTCCTTCAGCACCAGAAGAGAGGTCACGGCGCGGGCATCGATCCAGTCGTCCGCTCCGGCGGGCAGGGTCATCGCCTCGCCTGTGGCAAGGGGCACGACGGGTCCGTCGCCGCGCGACACCGGCCGGGTCAGAAAGGCGCCCTCCATGTTGGAGAAATTTGCCACGATCCTGTCTTCGGCAAACAGCGAATTCACCGCCCAAAGGCGCATGATCTCGTCCCGTTTCCACAGGCCTGCCGCCAGCAGGACAACGGCTGCAATGGCCAGGACACGCCCGGCTATCCGCATGAGTTTGCGCATGTCTTTCCTCCCCTTTACGGTCAGCCTAGCCGCCGGGGTGAACCCGCGCAAAGCGGACGCAACGGAAAGCAGCCTACTTGAACTTGTCCACCAGACGCTCAAGCGGGGAGCGGTTGTCCTGTGTCTCGGGGGCTTTGTCCGCCTGCTTTTCCGCCTTGGCCTGCTTCTCCTGCCCCTTGGGCGAAGTGGAGCTGCGTGGCGGCGCGGTGCGCAGGGCAACCGCATTCATGAATTTGCCGCCGTCCCCTTTGGCCAGCGATGCTGCGCCGTCGGAAATGCCGCGCATTAAATCGTCGAGCCAGTCTTCGTCCGCCTTGGGGAAATCGCGTAGCACATAACCTGCCACGGCGTCCTTGTGGCCGGGATGACCGATGCCCAGACGCACGCGGGCGTAGTCTGCGCCGATATGGGCGTGGATCGAGCGCAGCCCGTTGTGGCCCGCGTGGCCACCGCCCTGTTTGACGCGCGCCTTGCCGGGAGCCAGATCCAGTTCGTCATGCAGCACGGTGACATCCGCTGGTGTCAGCTTGTAGAATCGCATGGTTTCCCCGACGGACTGGCCGGAATTGTTCATGAAGGTCTGCGGCTTCAGCAGCAGCACCTTTTCACCGCTCAGGGTGCCTTCGCAGATCTGTCCCTGGAATTTCGACTTCCAGGGGGAAAACCCGTGGTCTTCGGCGATCCGGTCCAGCGCCATGAAGCCGATATTGTGCCGGTTTCTTTCGTATTTGGCGCCGGGGTTTCCCAGTCCGACAAAGAGTTTCATGGGCTCTCTCGCTGTTTGCAGATCTCTGCCTGATACATGCCCGCTGCGCGCCCGGAAATCCAGAGCCGGGGCAGATGGGCGTTTTTTGCTGTGGCAAAAGAAAACGGAGCCCGAATGGGGCTCCGTTCCGTGATCCTGCCAATGTGGCGTGGATCTTATTCTTCTGCGGCTTCTTCCGCTTCGCCTTCTTCCTCGTCGTCCGAGGCAGCCAGGCCAGCAGGTGCTGCGATGTTCGCAATCACGAAGTCGCGGTCGATGGTCGGTTTGGCGCCACTCGGCAGGTCAATCGCGGAGATGGTGACGGTGTCACCGATCTGCAGCTCGGAGATGTCCACGACGAGCTTCTCCGGAATATCGCCAGCGGTCACGACCAGTTCCACCTCGGGGCGGACGACGGACAGCATGCCGCCTTTTTTGATGCCGGGTGCAACGTCTTCACCGACGAACTCAACCGGGATGAACAGGTTGATCTTGGTGGTGCGGCGCAGGCGCATCAGGTCAAAGTGAGTCGGCAGGTCTTTGACCACGTCACGCTGGACGTCGCGGCAGATGACGCGGACGTCTTCCTGACCTTCGACCTTCAGGTTCCACAGGGTGGACTTGAAGCGACCGGCTTTCAGCTTTTTGAACAGCTCGTTAAAGGGGATCTGGATCGCAACGGGATCGACGTCACCACCAAAAACAACACCAGGAACCATGCCAGCGCGACGCGCTGCGCGAGCGGCGCCCTTGCCCGTCCCCGCACGTTCCTGGCAAACGAGATCAGGAATCTCTCCAGCCATTTTAATTCTCCAATATGTTAGGGCGGGATGCCTCCAAGGCTGTCACCCCGCGTGAAGCCGCGCGTATAGCGGAGAATCCCCGCAATGCAAAGCTTAAAAATCGCTGCCGGAGATCAGTCCTGCCAGCGTCCTTCGAACCCTTCGGGGACCAGCAGGTTATGACGGCCAAGATCCGCCACGTTGCGCTCGCCGCACAGGGCCATTGTGGTGTCCAGCTCTTTCTGGATGACTTCCAGAGCAGTGGTCACACCCTTCTGCCCCATGGCGCCTAGGCCATAGACAAAGGCGCGGCCGATCATGGTGCCCTTGGCCCCCAGCGCCAGCGCCTTCAGGACGTCCTGCCCCGAGCGGATGCCGCTGTCCAGATGCACTTCGACCTCGTCGCCGACAGCATCCATGATCTGCGGCAGCATCCGGATCGAGCTGAGTGCGCCATCCAGCTGCCTTCCGCCGTGGTTGGAGACAGTGATGGCATCGGCGCCGACCTTGGCGGCCATCTTGGCATCCTCGGCGTCCAGGATCCCTTTCAGGATCACCTTGCCGCCCCACATTTCCTTCAGCTTTTCGATCTTGCCCCAGTCGAGCGATGGGTCGAATTGCTCGGCCGTCCAAGCACCCAGCGAAGACGCATCGGAAATGCCTTCAACGTGGCCGACGATATTGCCGAACTCGCGGCGCTTGGCGCCCAGCATTTCGATGCCCCAAGCCCATTTCGTCATCAGGTTGGCGATGGTCTTGGGTGTCAGTTTCGGTGGTGCGGAAAGACCGTTTTTCAGGTCCTTGTGGCGCTGCCCAAGGATCTGAAGGTCCAGCGTGATCACCAGCGCCGAACATTTGGCCGCCTTGGCGCGTTCGATCAGGCGCCGCACGTAATCCTCGTCCTTCATGGTATATAGTTGGAACCAGAAGGGTTTGGTGGTCGCCTCCGCCACGTCCTCGATCGAGTTGATCGACATGGTCGAGAGGGTAAAGGGTACACCAAAGGCCTCGGCGGCGCGGGCGGCTTTGATTTCACCATCGGCATGCTGCATGCCGGTCAGGCCGACGGGCGCCAGTGCCACGGGCATCGCAACGTCCTGGCCGATCATCTGGCTGGCGGTGGAGCGGCCGGACATATCAACGGCCACGCGCTGGCGCAGGCGGATCTGTTCAAAATCCGAGGTGTTCTCGCGGAACGTCTGCTCGGTCCAGCTGCCGCTTTCGGCGTAGTCGTAAAACATCCGGGGAACGCGGCGTTCGTAGATGCGCTTCAGGTCGTTGATATTGGTGATAACAGGCACCGGTTCGTCCTCGCCCTAGTGGTGGTCAGGATTGTTTACCAATTTCACCCTGCTGGCGCAATGATGGCCTGCGCAAATTGTCTGTCGGTAAAATTTTACGGTATATTTATTGTAGAAAACCTATAGGTTTCAAAACAAGACGTCGAAATCTTGCAGGGTAGCCGTATTTCTGGCGCCATTTGAGGCCGGCTCAGGGCGGTGTCTGTATGGGTTTGGGCGATTATTGAAACGTACGAACCGATTGAGGCATGTCATTTCGACAGTGAACCGCAATTCCGAACCCAGGTTGCCCGCAACAGCAACAATTGCCGATCTGCGCCTTGCACTTGAGCAGGAACGGGCCGCTCGGCAGGAGGCCGAAGCGGCCAACCAGGCCAAGTCGGCCTTTCTGGCGGTAATGAGCCATGAAATCAGGACGCCGTTGAACGGCGTTCTGGGCATGGCCGAGGTTCTCGCGGACAGCGGCATGCGCGAGGATCAGAAACAGGCGCTGGAGACCATCGCTGACAGCGGCAATCTGTTGCTGACCATCGTCAATGACATTCTGGATCTCTCCAAGGTCGAAGCGGGTAAGCTTGAACTGGAGATGATGCCAACCTGCGTGACTGAGGTATTTCACTCCCTATGCCGCCAGTTTCGCCCCCGGGTCGAAGCAAAGGGCCTGTCCTTTACCAGCGTGCTGAGCGGGCTGATGGCCCGTAAAGAGGTCTGGGCTGAACTGGATCCGACGCGGCTTACTCAGGTTTTGGGCAATCTTCTGGCCAATGCGCTGAAGTTCACTTCCGAAGGGGCCGTAACCTTTACCGTGCATGCGCGGGAGGTAACAAACGGCTGCGTGGCGCTGGATTTCAGGATCCGGGATACCGGCAGTGGCATCCACGCGGCGCAGCACAAGAAACTGTTCAGTCCCTTTGCTCAGGCCGAGGTCAGCGTGAACCGGCTGCATGGCGGGACCGGGCTGGGTCTGGTGGTGGCGCAGCAGATCTGCCGGGAAATGGGCGGCGGGATCGATTTCACCAGTGCAGCCGGGGAGGGCAGCGAATTCCATGTCTCACTGGTGTTGCAAAGCACAGAACCCATTGCGGAGGATCCGGCGCAGGACGAACTGGACTGGAGCAATGAGGTGTTGCAGCGTCACCGCTGGCGGGTTCTGGCGGCTGAGGACAATCTGACCAATCAACTGGTCCTGCGCCACCTGCTGAAGGAGTTCGATCTGGATCTGACCATTCTGCCGGATGGGGCCGAGCTCTGTGCGCTCTGGCGGGCGGGTGGCGCTGATCTGATCCTGATGGACGTGAACATGCCCGTTATGGACGGTGTTGCCGCAACCAGTGAGATCCGCCGCGCCGAACGTGAAGAGGGTCGTGCGCCGGTGCCGATCATTGCCATTTCGGCCAATGCGATGGCGCATCAGATTGAGGGCTATCTGGCGCAGGGCATGACGGCGCATGTGGCCAAACCAACCCGCAAATCCGACCTTGTTGCGGCAATGGCGCGCGCGCTTGCCGGGAGCAGCCTGCCCTGGCCTACCTGATCCGCAAACGCGGATCAGGTTGTTGTTCTGAAGGAGGCGTCAGGCGGCGTGGGCGCCATCCGACAGCGATTTCACAAAGGCCAGAACCTCTTCCACCGGTTTTCCGGCGGCTATCTGGCTGACGATGGCGCTGCCGACTACGGCACCGTCCGAAATCGACGCGATATTGCGCGCCTTTTCCGGGGTATTGATGCCGAAGCCCACGATCACCGGAAGGTCGGTGGCGGCCTTGATGCGCGCCACTTCCGGTCCAACATCGCCTGCTTCGGCCTCGGCGGCGCCGGTAATGCCGGTGATGGAGACATAATAGACAAAGCCCGAGGTGTTCTGCAGCACCCGCGGCAGGCGTTTGTCATCGGTAGTGGGCGTCGCAAGGCGAATGAAGTTCAGCCCGGCGGCCTGGGCGGGAATGCACAGCTCATCGTCTTCTTCCGGGGGCAGGTCGACCACGATCAGCCCGTCGATCCCGGCGGCCTTGGCGTCGGTCAGAAATTTATCGACGCCGCGGTTATAGATCGGGTTGTAATAGCCCATCAGCACGATCGGCGTGGTGTCGTCACCTTTGCGGAATTCCGCGGCCAGCTGCAGGGTACGTTCCAGGGTCATCCCGGCGTCCAGCGCCCGTTGCCCGGCCAACTGAATGGTGGGCCCATCCGCCATCGGATCGGTAAAGGGCAGGCCCAGTTCGATAATGTCGACCCCGGCGGCAGGCAGCCCCTTGACCACCTCCAGCGCGGTGTCGAAATCCGGATCTCCGGCCATGACATAGGAGACGAAAGCTTTCTTTCCGGCGGCCGAAAGCTCGGCGAATTTGGCGTCAATGCGGGTCATGATCGGGCCTTGTTTGTGATGTCCGCTCTGGTGTGCCGAATGTTCTGCCGGAAATCAATCCCAAGCCACATCAACCCTGCAGCACATGCCACGGATCACAGCGGAAAATGCCAGCGCAGATGCAGGGAATTGACACCGGGATTGATATCGGCGGTCGAGGCATTGGATTTATGCGACAGGGACAGCGACAGGGCGGTTCCGTTGGCAAAGCTGCGCCCGACCCCTGCCATGCTGCGGATCTCGAAGGTTGACCCCAGATCGTTCAGCGCCACGCTTTCGAAATAGGCGCCCGGAAGGACGCTGGCCTCGATGAACCAGGATTGGCCCAGATCCCATTTGCCCGCCACACCGGCGCCGATGAAGAGGTCTCCGGTCTCCTGCACGTCCAGGGCAGCACCGAAACGGGCGGAAAAGATGCCCTTTTCGTAAAACGCGTGGTGCCGGTAATCCAGCGACACAAGCGCGCTGTTTTCCGAACCGGGCCGGGAAAATTCGGAGTATCCGATCCCGACAGATAGTTCGCGGTCCTGCGCGGCGGCGGCGCCTGCGGACAAAAGGACGGCGGTCAGGGCAGCAATGTATTTCATCGTCTCACTCAGCATCAGGAGAATTGGGTGACCGGGACATGGGTATTGAAGTCCGTTTGCAACAGGAAAATCAAGACAATGATAGCGGCCGTGATATGGCGTGAACGGGGCGGCCGGGGCGAATGACAATGGTTGCTGCGGGGCCATGACCGCTTGCGCCACCGCCCAATGCTGCCTAGAAGCGGCTCCCAAGTGGCATCAGGAGGCCGGTATGGGCTTTAAAATGGGAATCGTCGGTCTGCCCAATGTTGGTAAGTCGACATTGTTCAACGCATTGACGAAAACAGCCTCGGCGCAGGCAGCGAATTTTCCGTTCTGCACGATCGAGCCGAATGTGGGTGAGGTCGGGGTGCCCGATGCGCGCCTTGATAAACTGGCAGCCGTCGCGGGATCGAAACAGATCATCCCGACACGGATGACATTCGTGGACATCGCCGGCCTCGTCAAAGGCGCCTCCAAGGGCGAAGGGCTGGGCAACCAGTTCCTGGCCAATATCCGTGAAGTGGACGCCATCGCCCATGTGCTGCGCTGTTTCGAAGACGGCGATGTGACCCACGTCGAAGGGCGCGTCGATCCGGTGGCCGATGCTGAAACCATCGAAACCGAACTGATGCTGGCCGACCTGGAAAGCATCGAGAAACGCCGTGCGGGCCTCGTGCGCAAGCTGAAGGGCAATGACAAGGAGGCCCAGCAGCAGGATCGCCTTCTGGCCGACGCCCAGGCGATGCTGGAAGAGGGCAAACCCGCGCGCCTCGTCGAGGTTGACGCCGAAGATGCCAAGGCTTGGCGGATGCTGCAGCTGCTGACCACCAAACCGGTGCTTTATGTCTGCAATGTCGGCGAATCCGAATCCGTTGAAGGCAACGAATACTCTGCCAAAGTGGCAGAAATGGCAGCGGCACAGGGCAATGCCCATGTGATTATCTCGGCTCAGATCGAAGAAGAGATCAGCCAGCTGGATCCCGAAGAGGCAGAGATGTTCCTTGAGGAAATGGGCCTCAGCGAAGCCGGGCTCGACCGTCTGATCCGTGCAGGCTACGAGCTGCTGCATCTGGAAACCTATTTCACCGTCGGCCCGAAAGAGGCCCGCGCCTGGACCATCCGCGCGGGCACCTCGGCACCGCAGGCCGCAGGCGTCATCCACGGCGATTTCGAAAAAGGTTTCATCCGGGCAGAAACCATCGCCTATGAGGATTTCATCGCCAACAATGGCGAACAGGGCGCCAAGGAAGCCGGCAAGATGCGCGCCGAGGGCAAGGCCTATATCGTCAAGGATGGCGACGTGCTGCATTTCCTGTTTAACACCTGAACACCCGGTATCCCCACGAAGATCGCAGCGCCCGCCAGTATCCCTGGCGGGCGTTTTTCTGTGCACCTTTCCTGACTGGCGTCTCAACCGTGGGCGGGGAGAAGCCATGAAAAACAGCGATTTCAAGGAGTTCTTGGATTTTCCAAGAAAATGCCCGTCGTTTCAAGAATGCCCTTGTATATCCGATAGTTGCTGGGCTATACGCGTCGACGGAGACGTGGCCGAGTGGTCGAAGGCGCTCCCCTGCTAAGGGAGTAGGCCCGGAAGGGTCTCGAGGGTTCGAATCCCTTCGTCTCCGCCATTACCCAAGAAATCATGGGAAACGGCGATTAGGGAAGCCTACCCGCCAGCATACCGCTAACAGGTTCACGCTTGGACACGACGTGAAGCAACGGCTTCGGCATGTGCGAAATCGTGAGAAATCTGGACCGGTCGTTCTGCGACTATGCTTTCGGAAGTTGGTCTTTAGCTGCTTTATATAGCTGTTCGGGTAGGTCTCGCCAGATTGATCTAACCCTGTCTGCCCGCAGAGGTTCAATCTGAAGGAAGCCATCGTGTCTCCGCATCTTCGGATCCCTAAAGGGAGACATATTGTATTTTTGATGAAAGGTTTGGCGCCGAGAAGGTCTTCGGACTTGCGAACACCAACTGGTGCAGGGGCTGCTGGCCGACAGTCAGGCCGAACTGGCCGCTGCCCGCGCGCTGGTCCGGGATGCGGCGCGCACGTATGACGCAACCGGGGCTGCGGCGCTGGAAGCCTCTTGTGCCAAATACTTCTGCACCGAAATGGCGGGCCGGGTTGCGGACCGCGCGGTGCAGGTGCATGGCGGCGTCGGCTACATGGCCGAATACGCCATCGAAAGACTGTACCGTGACGCGCGGTTGCTGCGCATTTACGAAGGCATCAGCCAGATCCAGCAGATCATCATTGCCCGCAACATCGTGAAGGCCGCAAAAGACCGCATGTAAGCGGCAGGGAAGGAAAGAATATGCTTGAAGACGTCGTAATTTGCGAACCGGTCCGCACGCCGGTGGGCCGTTTCGGAGGCCAGTTCCGCGACCTGCACGCCCATGAGCTGGGCCGCATGGTGATCGAAGGCCTTTTGGCGCGCACCAATCTGCCCGGGGATCGCGTGGACGAGGTGATTTTCGCCCAATGCTACCCGTCGATGGATGCACCGGCGCTGGGCCGCGTGGTAGGGCTGGATGCGGGACTGCCGATCAGCATTGGCGGCTATCAGATCGATCGCCGCTGCGGCTCTGGCCTGCAGGCGGTGATCAACGCAGTAATGCAGGTGGCGACCGGAGGGTCTTCGCTGGTGATCGCGGGCGGCGCCGAGTCGATGTCGAATGCGCCTTTCTATTCGACCAAGGGCCGCTGGGGCATCAAGGGCACCGCGATGGTTTTCGATGATGCGCTGGCGAAGGGACGTGTGACGGCAGGCGGGATCAACCACCCGGTGCCGGGGGGCATGCTCGAAACCGCCGAGAACCTGCGCCAAGAATACAATATCGGACGCGAGGAACAGGATGTCTTTGCGGTGGAAAGCCATCGCCGCGCGGTGGCGGCGCAGGACGGCGGGCTGTTCGGTGATGAGATCATTCCGGTGACCGTCAAAAGCCGCAAGGGCGAAGAGACTTTCTCGAAGGATGAGCATCCGCGCCCCGAGGCCACGATGGAGAGCATGGCCAAACTGCGCCCCATCCGTGGCGGCGTTGATGAGCGGGCCACGGTGACAGCGGGCAATGCCTCTGGTCAGAACGACGGTGCCTCTGCAGCGATCATCACCACCCGCGCCATCGCGGAGGAACTGGGGCTCAAGGCCTATGCCCGGATCAAGTCCTGGGCCGTGGCCGGTGTCGGTGCCGAGGTCATGGGTATCGGTCCGGTGCCGTCGGTGGCCAAGGCGCTGGACCGTGCGGGTATGGCGCTGAAGGACATTGACCTGATCGAACTCAATGAAGCCTTCGCGGCGCAGGTTCTGGCCTGCACCCGTGAATGGCAATTGGCTGACAGCGATTTTGAGCGAATGAACGTCAATGGCTCGGGCATTTCGCTGGGGCACCCGGTGGGTGCCACCGGCGGACGGATCATGGCTGGGCTGCTGCGTGAAATGCACCGCCGCGATGCGCTGTATGGTGTTGAAACCATGTGCATCGGCGGTGGCCAGGGTCTGGCGGCTATCTTTGAAAAGGTCTGATCGGGCCGCGCTTTGTGCCTGATCTGAAAATAGACAGGGCCGTTCCGATTGGAACGGCCCTTTTTCGTGTGTGGAGCAGGAGACAGAAACGGCCGCCCCGATGTGCTGGGACAGCCGCAGGTTCTGTCAGCCCGTTGATCAGTCGTTGTTCAGCATGATCACGTTGCGCCGCGCGTTGCCGGCCATGGTGTCGGCAAAGGCCTCGTTCACCTGATCCAGGGTCCAACGCCCGGAGATCAGCTCGTCGAGCTTCAGGCGGCCCTGCTGGTAGAGGTCCACGATCCAGGGAATGTCGCGCTTGATCACCACGTCGCCCATTTTCGAGCCGAGGATTTTTTGCCCCGCGTCCGCCATCACAAGCGGCGAATAGCTCGCGTTAGAGCCGAAATGCGGCATGCCGACCATGACGATCTTGCCGTTGTGGGCAAGGTAACGCGGCGCCTGATCATAGACCGCAGCGACACCGACCGTCACCAGCACCGCATCCGCGCCGCGCCCGTCCAGCAGCGCCTTTACTTCCTTGAAGGGTTTGCCTTCGGCCAGCACGCCATGGGTGGCGCCAAAGGCCTTGGCGTCTTCCAGTTTGGCGGGGTTCATGTCGACCGCGACGATGCGGCGGGCCCCGGCGATGCGGGCGCCCTGAATGGCATTAAGGCCGACACCGCCCGCGCCGATCACCACCACGTCGTCACCGGGGCGGATACCGGCGGTATTGATCGCGGCGCCGACGCCGGTGATCACTCCGCAGGAGATCAGCGAGGCAGCATCTTTCGGCATGTCCGCGGGGATCTTCACGATCTGGCTTTGATCCACGACCACCTTTTCGGCAAAGGCACCGGCGAAAAGCGCTTGCCAGACCGGGTCACCTTGGGTTGTGCTGAGCGGCCCCTTGGACGGATCACCCGGTTCTTCGCAGACCGTGGGGTGGCCCTGGCCGCAGGACGGGCAGGTGCCGCAGGAACGGATCAGCGTGACGGCAACACTGTCGCCCACGGCAAAGCCTTTGACGCCCACGCCGACAGCGGTGACGATGCCAGCAGCCTCGTGCCCGAAGACCGCGGGAACGGCGCCGCCAAACCCCCCCTGCCACAGCGAGATGTCTGAATGGCAGACAGCCACGGCATCAATCTTCACCTCGACTTCACCCAGTTCGGGTGCGCGCAGTTCCACCTCCTCGATCACAAGGGGCTCTCCGTGTTTGTGGCAAACGGCGGCTTTGACTTTGGTCATGGGCGGTCCTTTCGGTCTGTCGTGTCATGCGCGGGCAGCGCGGATTTCCGCATGTACAGGAAGCTGCCGATTGCAGTGGCGCGCGGTCTTGGTCTGGATATCCGCGAAACGGAACATGCAAAGCTTCTCCTCTTTCGCAAATTTTAGGGTGCCATGGTGATTGTTAGCAATCTAATTAAACTTCGTGACGCAACGGACTATGCGAAAACCAGCAACGCAACGGTCAGGATCGACATGGCGAGCGTACCATAGGCAAGGTTCCAGCGCAGACCGACGCGGGCGGGATCTTCATCGATCATGCGCGCCGACAAGCGGACTGAGGCCGAAAACGGCGTTACGTTCACCACGATGGACCAGATCGACACCATGGTAACCGCAACCGCGAGCGGGCTGATGGCCAATGGAGTCAGGTTCGGCAGCGTGCCCGCCAGGATGGTGACCGAGATGATCGGGCTGACGCCCACCATCGACAGCAGATAGGCGATCCAGCCCGCCAGCGCCAGAACCGCACCGCTGCCAAGTCCGAGGGCGACGATGGTCTGACTAAGGGCATCGGTGTCGATCAGCGGTAGCACCAGAACACCCAGAAAGGCCGAGGTTGTGAACAGGCCGATTTCGGAGCGCATGCTGGGCAACCCGGGGAGCAGCCCGGTCACGGTGGCTCGGGCGGTGCCGGTGAGCGCAGGGAGCGCGCCCTCATGCCAGCGCTGGATCGCCATCCAGCCAAGGGAGACCAGCGGCAAGCACAGAAGCAGCGCCTGAATGAGTGTAACGCCGAGTATTACGGAGACGCCCCAGGAAAACGACGGCACGAAGATTACCATCCCCATCAGCGGCAGCAATCCGGCAAGGGAGGGCGCCTCGGGCAGGCCCGGAAGCACCCGGCGCGGATAGCTCATCCGGTCGATCCCCCAGCCCAAAAGTAGCATCACCACCGCCAGCGGCAGTGAATAGATGACGATCTGCCCATAGGCGACGCTGGGAATGGCCGCAGTGATCAGTGCCATGGTGACGGTCATCGGCGACCACATCGGAAGCGAGGAAAACCCGCGCATCATGGCCAGCGTCATGCGGCGGCGGCGGATGCCCGCGATGCGCTTTTCCTCGTCGGTTTCGCCGGGAGATACACCCTTGGCGATCATTGTCCCCAAGAGGCCGATGGTCGAGAAATTCAAGAGGATGCCAAATACCGCCGCGCCGAAGGTCAGGACCAGATAGCGGCGGCCCGGGCGCTGGTTCACCAGAATCTCGCCCGAGCGCAGGATCAGCGGTGAGCTGTTCGCGGCGAACTGAAGGAAGCTGAGCGAGGTGAGGAAAAAGGCGAAGAACGCGGCCCGGTCGATGGCAGTGGAGGCGCGGGCAAGATCAAAGGTGCCTTGGCTGACTTCATAAAGCGGCAGCGCGATGCACAGTGAAAGGAGGATTAAAGCGACTTTGGACAGGCCGCGCAGCTCCAGCGCCAGAAAGCCCAGGATCCCCCCGAGCTCCATCAGCCGCAGAGCGGGCGCATCGGTAAAGATTTCACCGATGGCCCCGAGGCTGACAAGAAGAAGAAAAGCGGATGACAGCATTATTGGGCGCTGTATCGTGACGGCGAGTTTTGCTTGGCCATCTTGTCAGAACTCCTCAGAGCTGTGCGGGTTAGAGTGGTGCAGCTCCGTGCGAGAGCTGCCTCCGGCGGTTGCGGAAGCAGAGCCAAAGCCTTTTGCTTAGGGTATTTATCTTGCAAATAATAATCAAGCTAATTACATTTTTTGCCAAGCGGTCGCGCGGGGGGGCCGGGGGAGATTGGCGAAGTATGGGGCGGCAGTATGACCAAAAGCGATAAGGCAACCACGGCTCGCAATGAAGGGGTCTCGGGCCCGGTGTTTCAGGATATCGCGCGGTTTCGTGGCATTCTGTTTGACGGGCTATTGCGGCCGCACGACATCACCATGGCGCAGGGTTGGGCGGTGCTCAGCCTCATGCGAGAGGCTGGTCAGCGGCAGGCGGATCTTGCAGCGAAGCTGGACATCGGGCCAGTGACCACTTCCAAACTGATCGACCGGTTGGAGGCACGCGGCTTTGTTGAACGGCGCGCCGATCCCGGCGACCGGCGGTCGAAACGGATCTTTGCAACAGACAAGGCGCACCAGCTGATGGATATCATGACCGAGACGCAGCGCCAGGTGGATACCATAGCCAATACAGGGATCGAACCGGAAGAGCTGGCCACCACCATGAAGGTGCTGGCGAAGATGCGGCAGAACCTCAAGGCGTCGATGGCGCGGGATTGAGGCGGGTCAGGATCTCGTCTTAAGGCTGGGCTCAACCCGGGCAATGTGCTGGCCGGAGCTCCTTCCACTGTACAAGTCGATTGCCCCGACCGCCTGTGACGCGTGCCTTCGCCTCGGCACCTTCTTGGGACGGGACGAATTCGCAATTAATTACCAAGCTAATTGTTTGCCAAGTATCTAATCCGCCTTATAAGGGGCGGTAACGCGCCCGGTCCGGCGCAGACCGGACCGGCATCCTTTGCAATGCGACAGGAGAAAACATGTCTTTGGTGCTCATCGAACGCCCCGTTGACCGGGTTGGTGTGATCCGGCTCAACCGCCCTGAACGGCGCAACGCGCTGTCGACCGAGTTTCGCGCGGAAATTGCCAAGGCGGTGACCGAGCTGGACGACGACCCCGGGATCCGGTGCATCGTGATGACGGGCGACGAAAAGGCCTTTGCCGCAGGTGCTGATCTGGCCGAGCTGGCTGAGGTACGGCCGATGCAGGAGGTCTTTGACCGTCTGGGCGCGGTCAAACGCGCGCTCGAAGCCTCGAATACCCCCGTCATCGCAGCGGTGCGTGGCATGGCGCTGGGCGGTGGCTGCGAGATGGCGATGATGTGCGACATCATCATTGCAGGCGACACCGCCAAATTCGGCCAGCCGGAAATCAAGGTGGGCATCATGCCCGGCGCCGGTGGCACCCAGAAGATCCTGCGCACGGCGGGCAAGGCCAAGGCGCTGCGTTACCTTCTGACAGGCGATCTGTTCCCGGCGGATGTGGCGTTGGACCTGGGCATCGTCTCAGAAGTGGTGCCGGATGCCGAGGTGATGGACACGTCGCTTGCCATGGCCAAGAGGATCGCCGCCCAGCCTGCCAAGGCGGTGCAGGCGATCCGTGACGCGGTGCGCGAGGGGGCGAATACGCCGCTGGATACCGCGCTCATGCTGGAGAACCGCCTGTTCCAGATGCTGTTTTCCACTGACGATCAAAAAGAGGGAATGCGCGCCTTTCTTGAAAAACGCGCCCCCGAGTTCAAAGGACAATAAGTGATGGCTTATGCATTCGACGACATCAAAAAGGTTGGCGTGATCGGCGCCGGGCTCATGGGGGCGGGCATCGCGCAGGTGCTGGCGACCGTGGGCTATGACGTGGTGCTGAACGACATGAACGCCGAGGCGCTGGCCAAGGCGAAGACCGATATCGAAGGGCGTATCGACCGTATGGTCGAAAAGGGCAAGCTGGAGGCGGACGCCGCCGCTGCGGCCAAGGGGCGGCTGACCACATCAGGCGACCTCACCTCCCTTGCGGATACGCAGATGGTGATCGAAGCCATCATCGAACGGCTCGACATCAAACAGAGCCTGTTTGCCGAACTTGAAGGCATCGTCAGCGCGGACTGCATTCTTGCGTCGAACACCTCCTCGCTCTCCATCGCATCGATTGCGAAGAACTGCGAAAGCCGCGCCCGCGTGGTGGGCATGCACTTCTTCAACCCGGTGCCGCTGATGAAGCTGGTGGAGGTGATCGGCGGCGCGGCCACCGATGCGGGCGTTATCGATGCGACCTATGAAATGGGCAAGGCGATGGGCAAGGTGCCGGTGATCGCCAAGGATGGACCCGGCTTCATAGTGAACCTAGGTGGGCGGGCCTATTACACCGAAGGTCTGCATATCGAGGCCGAAGGCGTCGCCCCGCCTGAGCAGATCGACCGCATCATGAAGATGGCAGGCGGCTTCCGGATGGGCCCGTTCGAGTTGATGGATCTCACCGGCATCGACACCAACTTCCCGGTCTCGACCTTCATCTTCAACGGCTACCACAGCGATGCGCGACTGCGCACCACGCCGCGCCATGGCTATATGGTCGAAGCGGGGCTGCTGGGGCGCAAGGTGGGGCGCGGCTTCTACGACTACGCGCAGGACCTGCCCAAGCTGCCGACCCCGCCCGAAGCCGGACCAAAGACCCCGCTGACCGCAGTTCTGCCGGAACGCTCCGATGCCTTTGCACCGCTGGTGGAAAAGGGCCTCATCGCTGCCGAGGATGACGGCAAGGCGCCGATCCTGGTCAGCCCACTTGGCGAGGATTGCACCAGCACCGTTGTCCGCCTCGGGCTTGACCCCAAACGTACCGTTGCAGTGGACCTGAGCGCGGTCGAACGCGGGATCGTTACCGTGATGACCGCCCCTGGCGGCTCGGATGTGCTGGAGGCGGTGACCACCTGGCTGGCGGGCGCGGGTCTGCATGTCGAGGTCATCAAGGACAGCCCCGGCTTTGTTGCGCCGCGCATCATCGCGATGATCGTGAACCTGTGCTGCGAGATGGCGCAGATCGGCGTCGGCAGCCCCGAGGATCTGGGCAAGGCTATGACGATGGGACTCAACTACCCGTTCAACCCGCTGGAGTATGGCGACAAGGTCGGCGCAGACCGGGTTCTGTCGATCATGGAAGGGCTGCAATCCACGACCGGGTCGGAACGCTACCGCCCCAGCCTCTGGCTGAAACGCCGCGCGCTTCTGGGTCTGTCGCTCAGCACCGCGGACTGACAGGCGCGAATACTGCGAACGACGGGCGCGCTGGATCAGGCGCGCCCGGCAAGATACCCCAAAGTCACCGCCGCCAGCAGCCCGTTGCCCGATAGATAACCGCTGTCGCCGGTGCCCGAAACGCCGCAGGCCGCGCCGCCCACGGCATGAAGGTTGTCAAAACTTCCACCCGCCGCGCGGCGCACCCGGGCCGTTGCGGGATCGACCTCTAGCCCGCCTTGGGTATGGAACAGCGCGCCGGTGACCTTCACAGCGTGATAGGGTGGGCGCAGTGGCGGGGTCTGCCCGCTCCAGCGTCTGCCAAAGGCGTCCGTGCCCTCGTTGGGTATATCGCCAAGGGTTTTGGCCAACGCATCTGCGGGCAGGCCAGCCGCCTTGGCAAGCTCTGCAACGCTTTCACCGGCTAGCACCGCGCCTTGCTTTTCTGCGTTCTTGAAATCCTCGAACTGCCGCGCCACGGCGGCGATGCGACTGTCGAACACCACCCAGGCGGTGCCGCCCGGCTGCGCCAGTACGGCGCGGGCTGCCTCGGAATAGCCCTGCGCCTCGTTCCAGAACCGTTTGCCCTGGCAATTCACCTGCACGCCGCCTTCGGTGATGGTGGCCCAGGTGATCAGGATGCCATGCGGATGCGCGACATTACCGTGCCCCTGATAGGCGCCCAGATGGGCGGTCGCTGCGCCCAGAGCCTGCCCCCAGGCCACGGCCTCGCCGCGGTTGCCGTCATGGCCGAACCAGACCGCATTGTCGATCTCTGCCATATGGGTGGAGACCATGGTGCGATTGCCACCAAAGCCGTTGCAGGCGAGGATCAGCCGCGCGCAGCCGATGGTTTCTGTACCGTCATCGGGCAGCTGCAACTGGGCGCCAAAGATGCGGTTTTCCTTTGAATAGAGCCTGATTGCGCGGCGATTGCAGATCAGCGGCACATCCAGCGCTTCGATCCGGGCGCGCAGGGCGTCGATCAGTTCCTGCCCGGAACGGGTCGGCAGCCCGTGCATGCGGCGGCGGCTGTGGCCGGGGTAGTCAAAGTCGGTGACCAGTGAAAACGGCAACCCGTGATCGCGGGCCAGCCATTCGATCACCGGCGCCGCCGTGCTGGCCATGCTGGCGACCAGATCCGGATCGTTTTCATCATGGGCCTTGGCCTGAATGTCCTGCGCAAACCGCTCTGCGTTATCCTGGATGCCTGCCTCGGTCTGAAACTGCGTGCCCGCAGCGGGGATCAGACCGGCGCTGAGCGCGGTGGACCCCGATGGTACGGCGTCGGCCTCGACCAGCAGAACCTCCTGTCCTGCCTCATGGGCGGCCAGGGCGGCCACCATCCCCGCAGCGCCCGCCCCGATGATCAGTGTTTCGACCGTCAGGTCAAAGGATGCGGGCGGTTCAGCGACATCAGGACTTGCCATCGAACCGCTTTCCAAGGGCCAGCATTTCAGGTGTTCCAATGGCCGCGTTCAGCCCGTCGAAATCGTGCATCCGGTCGGAAAATGGCTTATTAGAGCCTGATTCTTTCAGGCTGGCATAGTAATTCTGCGCGGTCATCGCCAGGGCGCGAACGATGCCACCGGGGAAGATCACGATGTCGAAACCCATGTCCTGAAGGGTCGTGGCCGAGGAAATCGGCGTGGCTCCGCCTTCGACCATATTCGCGAGCAGCGGCACCTTGCCTTTGAAGGTCGCCGCGATCTTTGCCAGCTCGTCACTGTCGCGCGGGGCCTCGATAAACAGCACGTCGGCGCCTGCCTCGATGTAGCTGCCGGCCCGGTCGATGGCGGCATCAAATCCTTCGACGGCGATGGCATCGGTGCGGGCAATGATCAGCGTGTCCTGACGGCGGGCATCGGCCATGGCGGCGATCTTGCCCGACATCTCGGTCTTGGAGATCAGCGATTTGTCGGACAGGTGGCCGCATCTTTTCGGATAGCTCTGGTCTTCGACCTGAAGGGCGGCAGCACCTGCACGTTCATAGCTTTGCATGGTGCGCCGTGCATTGAGCGCGTTGCCAAAGCCGGTGTCGGCATCCATGATCACCGGCAGGTCGGTGCGATCCGCGATCAACGCCATAGTATCTGCCATCTCCGAGGCGGTGGTGAGACCGATATCGGGGCGGCCAAGGCGGGTGTAGGCCACCGCGGCCCCCGACAGGTATAGGGCCTCGAACCCGGCATCGGTGGCCAGCGCGGCCGTCAGGCCATCGTAGACACCGGGGGCCAGCAGGATCTCGGGCGAGGTCAGGCGCTTGCGCAGGCTCATGACGTGCCTCCCAACAGTGTCACTGCCTCGGCGCAGGTCATGATCTCCGTCACCGAGCCGAGAGATTTCAGAGTGGCCTCGTGCACGTCGTCCTTGAAGGCCGCGCAGCCATCCGACAGCAGGATGGTGTGAATGTCGCGCAGATGGGCATCGCGGACGGTGCTGGCAACGCCGCCATTGGTGACGATGCCGCCGATGATTAGCGTGTCGATCTTCATCGCCCGCAGGATATATTCAAGACGGGTCTGATACAGCGCCGAATAGGCCACCTTTTCCACCGTGAAATCGGCCGGAGCCAGAGTATCGACAAGGCTGTGCCCAAAGCTGCCCGGTTCGAAATCGCCCTTGGTCAGAAAGGGGCGCAGCTTTTTCAGGTGTGGCGAGATCAGCGGCTCCCCACCACGACCCGGCACCAGCGTGAACTGGGCCGAGACATAACTACCCCCGGCCTTGGTCAGTGCGGCTTTCACCGGCGCGATCCGGTCCGGAAGGGCCTTGATGCTGTCGGCGCCCTGACCCGCACGGCCATAGGCACCCTCGGGGTGCAAAAAGTCGTTTTGCAGGTCAATTGTCAGCAGGGCAGTGGAGGAGGGGGTCATGCGCTGGCCCTTTCGATCAGTGTATTGCCGTAGGCGTCGACTTTGCCGACGAGCCCGGGTTCGATCAAGACGGTGGTGTCGGGTTGCTCCAGAATGGCCGGACCCGCGATTTCGGCGCCGACGGGCAGGGCCAGCCGGTCATAGAGGCTGGTTTCGTGCCAGGTGCCGTCGAAATGCACCTGCCGCGTGCCCCGGAAGGCCTGCTCGGTACTGCCGCCCTTGGGTGCCAGCGTTGCCAGATCGAACCGCGGACGGCGGCCTGTGATGGCCGAGCGCAGGTTGATCACCCGCCGGGTGCCGTTTTCCAGAAGTCGACCGTAGGTGGCGCGATAGGCCGCATCAAAGGCATCGGCGATCTGCGCCTCGGTCGGCGGTGTCACGACGCCGTTTTCAACGGTGACCGGCAGGGTGACGGGCACTGTGTGGGTCTGCCCGAGATAGGCCATATCAAGGGTGAATTCGGTGTCGCGCCGCTCGAAATGGGTGCGCGCCGCGTCCAGTGTGGCCAGCCCGCTGTCGACGTGGCTTTGCATGAACCCGGTCAGGCTTTGCAGGTCGATACCGGCCAGGACCGAATTGATGGTCTGCACGAAATCCTGCCGCATATCGGCGATCACGCAGCCCATTGCCGAGGTCACGCCGGGATAGCGCGGTACGATGGCGCGGGCGAGACCGACCTCGGCCAGCATGGCGCCCGAATGCAGCGCGCCGCCACCGCCAAAAGGCATGAAGGCAAAACGTTCGGGATCAAAGCCGCGCTCGATAGAGACCAGCCTGAGCGCTCCGGCCATACGGCTATTGGCAACGCGCAGGATCGCCTCGGCGGCTTGCAGCGCGTCCATGCCCAGCGGACGCCCTACGTGTTCCAGGATCGCGGCCTTGGCGGCCTCGACATCCAGCCGGTCCAGCTTACCGCCGATGGGATTGTCGGGATCGATGCGGCCCAGAACGACATTGGCATCGGTCACGGTGGGGCGGGTGTTGCCCTGACCATAGGCCACTGGGCCGGGAGTGGAGCCGGCGCTTTCCGGTCCGATGTTCAGCAGGCCACCCTTGTCGACCCAGGCAATCGAGCCGCCGCCCGCGCCGATAGTGGTGATTTCGATCATCGGGGAGCGGACCACCATGCCGAAATCGATCGAGGTTTGCGGCGACAGCATGGATGCGCCCTTGGCGATCAGACTGACATCAAAGGAGGTGCCGCCCATGTCGCCGGTGATGACATCTGGAAATCCGGCCGCTTCGGCAATGTATCCGGCTGCGATGACACCGGCCGCCGGGCCCGACAGAGCAGTGCGGACAGGCAGTTTTGCCGCCGTGTCCACATCCATCACGCCGCCATTGGACTGGACGATCATGAACTCCCCGGCGAACCCGCCGTCCTTCAGCGCGGTTTCGAGCCGCGCTAGATAACCCGAGACTTCGGGTTGCAGATAGGCATTGAGCGCGGTCGTGGAAAAACGTTCGAATTCCCGGATTTCCGGCAGGATCTCCGAAGATGCCGAAACATGCGCATTGGGCCACATCTCGCGCACGGCAGAAACGGCGGCGCGTTCGTTTTCGCCATTGGCATAGCTGTTGGCAAAGAGGATCGCGCAGGCAAGGCACCCTTCGTCGATCAGTTGCTGAGCTGCGGCGCGCACCGCGTCCAGATCCACCGGCGTGCGCACGGTGCCATCGGCCAGTGTGCGCTCCGGCACCTCCAGCCGCAGGGCGCGGTCCACCACCGGAGTGAAGTTCCCCCGCAGACCCCAGGTGCGCGGGCGATCGCGGCGGCGCATCTCCAGAACGTCACGTAGGCCCATTGTGGTGATCACCCCGATCCGGGCGCCCTTTCGCTCCAGCAGCGCATTGGTGCCTGCGGTGGTTCCGTGCACCACCACCGAGACGGTCGAAAGATCATAGACGCGGGAATTGATCCCGGACAGGAAGCCGCCGGATTGGTCCGGGCGCGTGGTGGGCACCTTGGCGACTTCGGCGGTGCCGGTGGCTTCGTCCAGAACGAAGATATCGGTGAAGGTGCCGCCGACATCGACGCCGATCATGCGGTTGCTGCTGGTCATTGGGTCACCTCTTTCCAGGCCGGGCCATAGGTTTCGGTCGCTGCGTCAGGGCTCATCAACCCGCCTGCCACATCGCGGGCGACATCGGCTGCCGGACGCTGTGACGCCGGGCCGTAGCCGCCGCCACCGGGCGTGTCGAGCCGTACCGACTGGCCACGCTCCAGCTTGATCCCAACCATTTTCGAGGCCATCGGCGGGTGGTGCCAGCCATCTGCCTGCTCGTAGGAAAAGACATTGAGCGCAGCATCGCCGCCGCCAGCCGCGCCCTTGGGCGCAAAGCGGCCACGTTCGCCGAACAGGAAGGCGGTGGCGCTTTCCTCCAGTACTTCAATTTCATAGGTCGCGCCCATGCCGCCCCGATGCATGCCGGGGCCTGCGCTGTCTGGGCGCAGGGCCCATTGCTTGAACATCACCGGATAGGCGGCCTCAAGGATTTCCATCGGCGGGATTGTCGCGGTCGAAATTGGCGCATTGCCGTGGTTCAGCCCGTCGCCTTCGATGGACCCGCCATGGCCGCCGCCGTAAAAGCTGAACATGACCCAGGGCTGACCATTGGCGCGTTTGCCGGAAATCGACAGGGCGTTGATGGTGCCATAGGCATTGGCGACGACGCGATCCGGCGCCGCCTGTGAGGCCGCGGCAAAGATCACGTCAACCATGCGCAGGATCGTTTCGGTGTAGCCGCCGACCGGCGCCGGGAAGGGCGCAGACAGCAGCGATCCATCGGGGATCTTCACATCGATCGGGCGCATTACGCCAGAGTTCGCAGGCAGGGACGGGAAGATATGCTTGATCGCCACATAGGCGGTTGCGACCGCCGTCGGCAGTGCAATGTTCACCGGGCCTGCGCAGCGGTCTGCCGTTCCTGTGAAATCCAGCGTCATCCGGTCATCATTGATCTCCAGCGCGACTTTGATTGCCAGCGGCGTATCGGTGATGCCATCATTGTCGAGGAAATCCTCGGCCTCCCAGCGGCCGTCGGGCAGTTCCGTCAGCTCCGAACGCATCAGCGCTTCGGCACGGTCCTGCAAGGCATCAAGGGCCGCGCGCACGGTTTCGGCGCCATATTCGGCCAGCAATTCATCAAGACGTTTCACGCCCAGATCCAGCGCTCCCAGCTGACCGTTCAGATCGCCCTGCGCCGACTGCGGCAGACGGGTGTTGCGCATCAGGATGTCGGTGATGTCGGTTTGGATCTTGCCTGCCTTGGCCAGCCGGACCGGCGGCAGGACAAAGGCCTCCTGAAAGGCATCGGTGGCAGCGGGGTTGTAGTTGCCCGGCACAGCGCCGCCCACATCGTGCCAATGTCCGACCGAGGCGAGATAGCAGAACAGTTTGCCATCGTGGAAATAGGGCCGCACCAGCCGCATGTCGCTGAGGTGGGTGCCGCCCAGATGCGCATCGTTGAAAATATAGATGTCGCCGTCTTCCAGGTCGCCGTTTTCGGCGGCCTTTTCGATGACGGCCTTCACCGCAAAGGACATCACCCCGACAAAGATAGGCAGGCCGGATTTGCCCTGTACCAGAGTGTCGCCCGACACCGCGTGATAGAGGCCGTGCGATGCGTCATGGGCCTCGGCGATGATTGGGTTGAAGGCGGCGCGAAACAGAGTGGCGTCCATTTCATCCGCGATTTGCTCCATCCGTCCGGCCAGAACGGCCAGCGTGATCGGGTCTATCTCTTTGGTCATGGGTTTGCCTTTGTTTCAGCGATATCGTTCCAGACGTCCTGCCGGGTGAGACGCCCGTCCACCACTTCGAAGCGGTCGATGAACCGGATGCCGCTGAAGGGGGTGCCATCCGGCCATTCGCCCGACAGGGTGCCGCGGCAATAGACAACGGCGGCGTCCTGCGGCGATTGCAGCGCTTCGAAGCCCTCGTATGTCTTGGTGACGAAATTGTATCGGGGCTTTGCCCATTCGATCAGCTCTTCCAGCGTCGTCATCGGGGCGGTGCCGGGGAACGTCATGGAGAAGCCGGGAGCCAGCAGCGCCCGGGCCGTGTCTATCTCGCGCGCTTCCATCGCGGTCAGGTAGTTGCGCACCAGAGATACCGGATCGGGCAGGGCGGGGGCGGGGCTGCGATGCGCGCCGCCGCGCATGTAACCCGCAGGATCCAGCTCATGAATCATAACGGTGACGGCCTCGGGCGGGGCGGGCACGACGATTCGCACCGCGTTGGTCAGCGCCGCGCACAGTCGCGTTTTCTCGTCTGCGCTATATCCCTGCATCACGTGGAGTTCGATGACGGGCATGAAGTCTCCTTTTCTAAATTGGTATCTTTTGTAATACAGATTATTTGCTGCGCATAGGTCAAATATTTTGAACATCTGTGAATAGATTTGTTGCTTTTGAAAAAACCATCGCTAGGCTTGAGAGGCAGTGAAAGGAGAAATATGGGACAGAATCTGGCATCTTCCGCAAGCAAAGGTCTGCCTGAAGGGGGTAAGGCGCAGCGTGTCTTTCTGCATCTGCATCAAGAGATTACCCGTGGTGTCTACGCGCCCGGGAGCGTGCTGCCGGGTGAGCAGAAGCTGGCCGCGACTCTGGGCGTGTCCCGTGTCACGGTGCGTCGGGCGCTAGATGTGCTGGAGAAGGACGGGCTGGTTGAACGCCGTGTCGGATCCGGCACAACGGTCTGCGCGCAGAAGTCCAGTCCTTCGATGGCGGCGGACTTCAGTACCCTGATGCCGCAGTTGGTCGAAATGGGGCAGAACACTACCGCACGACTGCTCTCCTTCAGCTATGGCGCCGCGCCCGGCGGCGTTGCCGAGGCGTTGGGCCTTGGGGCGCAGGTACGGGTTCAGACAGCGGTACGCCTGCGTCTGGTTGAAAATGAACCTTTCTCCCATCTGACCACATGGGTGCCGGAAGAAATCGCGCAGAATTACACAGAGGCCGAACTGGCCACGACGCCATTGTTCCGCCTTCTGGAGCGCTCGGGCGTCAAAGTCGATTCCGCACATCAGACGGTCAGCGCGACGCTGGCCTCTCCGGAAGTTGCCGAAACGCTGGGTGTTCGGATTGGTGCGCCGCTCTTGTCCCTCGACCGGGTTGTGCGCGACGAGGAAGGCCGTGGGGTCGAATACCTTGCCGCGCTCTACCGGCCTGACATGTTCCGGCTTGAGATGTCGCTGAACCACGTCGGCGTGGGCGAAACCCGCCACTGGGAGCCGGTGATCAATCCGGCCCGCAAAGAGGCAGCCGAATGACTACCCCGCAGACCCTGTTCGACAAGCTCTGGGCTGCGCATGAGATCATGCGACGCGACGATGGCATGTCCCTCCTGTGGGTGGACCGGCATCTGGTGCACGAAGGCTCGCACCACGCATTTGCCAAGCTGGCGCAGCGGGGCCTGAAAGTGGCCGAACCTGATCTGACCTTTGCGGTGGTCGATCACTATGCGCCAACACGACCGGGCGCTGTCGCGCCCGATATCCGCCGGATGATCGACACTCTGGGCCAGAATGCACGGGCACAGGGCATCCGGCTGTTCGATCTGCACGATCCGGGGCAGGGCATTGTGCATGTGCTTGGCCCCGAGCAGGGGCTGACGCTGCCTGGGCTACTGATCAACTGCGGGGATAGCCATACCTCCACTCACGGGGCGCTTGGGGCTTTGGCCTTTGGCGTCGGGGCGACCGAGGTCGCCCATATTCTGGCAACCCAAACGATCTGGCAGCGTCGGCCCAAGACCATGCGGATTTCGGTCAATGGGGCCCTTGGCGCTGGTGTCACGGCCAAGGATCTTGCACTGCACTGGATCGCCGAACTGGGCGCGGATGGCGCCAGGGGTCACGCAATCGAATACGCGGGCAGCGCGGTTGAGGCGTTGAGCATCGAAGGTCGCCTGACCCTGTGCAATCTCAGTATTGAGGGTGGTGCCCGGCTGGGTCTGATCGCGCCGGATCAGATCACTTTCGACTATCTGAAAGGGCGCAATTTCGCCCCGAAGGGTGCCGCCTGGGAGGCTGCTCTGGCGGATTGGCAAAAGCTCTACAGCGATGCGGAGGCCATCTTCGATCAGGAGGTTGCAATCGAAGCCGCAGAGATCGCCCCGACGGTGACCTGGGGTACCTCTCCGGAAGAGGCGCTGCCGATCACTGGCCGTGTGCCGCGCCCGGCAGACCTGCCCGGAGGAAAGCAGGATCAGGCGCGTGCGACGCTCGATTACATGGGCCTTGAAGCAGGGATGCCGCTTGAGGACATCGCGGTTGATCAGGTGTTCATCGGCTCCTGCACCAATGGCCGGATCGAGGATCTGCGCCTCGCGGCCAAGGTTCTGGCGGGACGCCAGGCCAAGGTGCCCGGTCTGGTGTCGCCGGGATCCGCCGTAGTCAAGAAACAGGCCGAGGCTGAAGGGCTGGCGCAGATCTTTACCGATGCGGGCCTGGAATGGGCCGATGCCGGCTGTTCCATGTGTGTGGGCATGAATGGCGATCTGGTCGAGGCGGGCAAACGCTGCGCCTCCTCCACCAACCGGAATTTCCGCGGGCGGCAAGGACGCGGCGCGCGGACCCATCTGATGAGTCCCGCCATGGTCGCCGCCGCCGCCGTTACCGGACATCTTGCCGATGTGCGCCCGCTGCTGGAGGGCCGTTCATGAGCGGGTGGAGCAAGATCGAAGGCCGGGCGGTGGCGCTGGCGCAGGAGAATGTGGACACGGACCAGCTGATCCCGGCACGGTTCATGTCGGCGCCGCGCAGCGAGGGGTATGGCCAATTTCTGCTGCACGATGCGCGTCAGGATGACGACGTGCATGTGCTGAACCTGCATCCCGGCGCCTCGGTGCTCGTGACGCGGCGCAATTTCGGCAGCGGTTCCAGCCGCGAGGCTGCCGTTTATGCGCTGGTGGATTTCGGGATCAAGGCAGTCTTCGCCCCCAGTTTTGGCGACATCTTTGCTGGCAACGCCGTCAACAACGGCCTGCTGCCCGCCCGCCTGCCAGAAGAACAGATCGAGGCGCTGATCAGCGCTATCGGCAGCAATGATGTGGCGGCCACCGTCGATCTGGCTGCTGGCCGTGCCAGCATCGCCGGGCAGGAGGTCTCTTTCGAGATTGACCCCGTCTGGCAGCAAAAACTGGTCAACGGTTGGGACGACATCGACCTGACCGCTCAGCACCAAGAACGGATTTCAACGTTTCGGGCGGCCCGTGCTTCTCAGCACCCATGGGCCTGGCCCGCGACGTAAGACGGCAACGGGCCCCGCTGGGGGCCGGGGCCACAACCAAAGGGGCGTCACAAGGCACCCCATCACCAGGGAGAAAGACAAAATGAAGCACAGTATGATTGGTGCAGTCCTTGTCACCACGGCGATGACCTCGGCTGCCTTTGCCGAAGACACGCTGACCGCCGTACACGCCTTTCCGGAATCGCTGATCTACACCAAATCCTTCCTTGAGTTCGTCGACAAGGTGAACGCGGCGGGTGAAGGTGTCGTCAATATCGAGGTCCGTGGCGGCCCCGAGGCCATCGGCATGTTCCAGCAGCCGGACGCCGTGCGTTCGGGCGTTGTGGACATGGTCTACACACCGGGCAGCTTCTACGCCGGCGCCCTGCCGGAAAAAGACGCGCTTGTGACCTCAAACCTGACGGCGGTAGAAACCCGCGCTAATGGCGGTCTGGAACTGATTGACCAGATCCACCAGGAAAAGATGGGCGTCAAATACCTCGGCTGGTTTGACTCGGGAGTCTGCTACAACCTGTGGACCCGCAATGAGCCGAAGCTGGACGCGGACGGCAACCTTGATGTGTCCGGTCTGAAACTGCGCGGCAACGCGGTCTACAACGCATTCTTCACCGAATATCTGGGCGCGCAGGTGATCGACCTGCCCACCACCGAAGTCTATTCGGCGCTAGAGCGCGGCGTGGTGGATGCGACCGGTTGGACCCAGATCGGCCTGATCGATCTGAAGTGGAACGAATTCCTGAACTACCGGATCGAACCCTGCTTCTTCTCGACCGACCTTGGCACCATCGTGAATCTCGACAAGTGGAACAGCCTGTCCGAGGAATCGCGCAAGATCCTGCAGGATGTCGCAATCGCCCACGAGGCGGAAAGCGCCGCCAAACTGGGTGCCCTGCGCGACGCGGATTTCGCGGCCCTTGAAGAGGCCGGCATGAAAGTCGTGACCTTGGAAGGTGACGCCGCCGACGCCTATCTTGCGGCCGCCACGCAGAAAACCTGGGACCGCATGAAGGGCCTGATGGCCGACAGCCCCCAGGGGGACGGCAACTACGACAAGCTGATCGAGCTGTTCTACGACAAGTAAACAGCCACGGGGCGGCACGCCGGATCGCGGGTTCGGCGTGCCGTCTGCCTTTGGAAAGGATGAGAAATGGCAATGGTCGGAAAGCTCTATCAAGGCTTCCTTTATGCGATGGCGGGCATCGCGGGGTTCATGCTGGTCTGGCTGATGATTTCGGTCACCCTGTCCGTGGTGATGCGCAATGCTGGGCTTCAGCCCTTTGCCTGGCTTTTCACCTCATCCGAATACGCCATTTTGTACATGACCATGATGGGCGCCCCCTGGTTGGTGCGGGAAAAGGGCCATGTGCATATCGAATTGATCACCGCTGCATTGCCCGCTGAGGTGCGCCGGGTGGTCAGCCGTCTTGTGGCCGCGCTTTGTGTTCTGGTGTCGGTGATCCTGGCCTGGAAGGGCGCAGAGCTGTTTCTGGGCAATATCGCGCGCAATGATCTGGACGTGCGCGCCTACTACTTTCCGAAATGGATCCTGACGATCGCCTTTCCGGTCAGCTTTGGACTGATGGCGATTGAATTTTCCCGTTTCGTATTTGGCAGCGACCTGATGCATTCGGGCGAAGCGGGGATACACGAATAATGGAATGGTTTGAATCACTGGCCCTGCTGCTGGGCTCGATCCTGGTTCTGATGGCCATCGGCATGCCGGTCGCGCTTGCCTTTCTGGCGGCCAATATTGTTGGCGCCTGGTTTTTCATGGGCGGTGCCAAGGGGATCACGCTGCTGCTCAACAACGGGTTTGGCGGGCTGACGAACTATGCGCTGGTGCCGATCCCGCTGTTCCTGCTGATGGGAGAGGTCTTCTTTCACACTGGCCTTGGGGCACGGATGTTCAATGCCATCGACCGGCTTCTGGGTAAGCTGCCCGGGCGGTTGTCCTATGTGACTGTGCTGGGCGGGACAGCGTTTTCAACGCTGTCCGGATCCTCCATGGGCTCGACCGCGCTGCTGGGCAGCCTAATGGTGCCCGAGATGACCAGCCGCGGATACAAGAAGCACATGTCGATCGGGCCAATCCTGGGCACCGGTGGTCTGGCGATCATCATTCCGCCCTCTGCTTTGGCGGTGCTGCTGGCGACGCTCGCCCGCATTGACGTCGGCGCGCTGCTGATCGCGGGGATCCTGCCGGGGCTGGTGCTGGCCAGCCTTTATATCGGTGTCATCTACCTGCAGACCCGCATCGACCCGACAGCTGCCCCTGCCTATGAGGTTGAGACGCTCACCTTTGGCGAAAAGGCGCGGCTGCTGTTCGGAGACGTCTTGCCCATGCTGTCGGTCATGGTTCTGATCGTCATCGGCATGGTTGGTGGGCTGATCACCCCGTCCGAGGCCGCCGCCTTTGGCGCGCTTGGGGTCCTGATCCTTGCCATTCTGTTTCGCTGTCTCAGCTGGGAGGCGATGAAGAAGTCCGTCGTCGGCGCGCTGCGAGTGACGCTGATGGCCTATCTGATCGTGTTCGGCTCAGCCACTTTCAGCCAACTGCTGGCCTTTTCCGGTGCCTCCAGCGGGCTGATCCGCTGGGCGACCTCCTTTGATCTGGCGCCGGTTGCGATGCTGTTGGTGATGTTCTGTGTGCTGCTGCTGCTGGGCATGTTCATGGAGCAGATCTCGATGATGCTGCTGACCGTGCCGATCTTCTTTCCGCTGGCGGCCTCGCTGGGGTTCGATCCGATATGGTTCGGTTTGATCATCCTGCTGGCGCTGGAGATCAGCTTCACCACGCCGCCCTTCGGGCTATTGCTCTTCGTGATGAAAGGGGTAGCGCCCAAGGATACCACGATGCGCGATATCTACATGTCGGCCTTTCCCTATATGGCCTGCTCGATGCTGCTGGTCGCCTTGCTGATCCTGTTTCCTCAGCTGGCGCTGTGGCTGCCGGGGCTGTGACTGCTTTGCCAAAGCACGGAAAGCCATGGGGTAAATTGCTGTGAGCATCGGAACGTAGAAATGAAAACGCTGCCAGCACGTGTTGCTGGCAGCGTTCTTCGTTTTCATTGCTCCGCCCGGGGCGGTGAGGTCATAGCGCGAACCAGTCTGCCTCTGCCGCATCGGTGCCAAGGACCTTGATCACAAAGTCTGCATTTCCATCACCGTCCACATCGCCGACGATGCGCTGGAAATCGCCACGATCCGCCGCGCGAAGTTCCCCTGCGGTGCCGCTGAAGTGAGCACTGCCGATAAAGGTAAAGGCGTCGTCCTCTTCAGTGGAGCTGTCAGCGTCGATCCGGTCCAGTCGGATGATATCGAGATCGTCGCTCGCGAAATCGGCGATAGTGTCGGTCCCTCTCGGACCCGAAAGCCGGAAAAAGAAATCGTCGGCTCCGTCGCCACCGGTCAAAAGGTCGGCGCCGCGGCCGCCCCGCAGGATGTCATCGCCCGCGCCACCGTCCATGGTATCGTCACCAGCGCCGCCGTTCAGTTTGTCGGACCCGCGACCACCAAACAGCTTGTCGTTGCCGCCACCGCGGACCAGCACATCGTCGCCAAACCCACCCCGCACAACGTCATTGCCCGCGCCACCTTCGAGGCTGTCATCGCCAAGGTTGCCTTTCAGCGTGTCGTTGCCTTCGCCGCCGTCAATCAGATCGTCGCCTTCGTGGCCAAGGATCAGATCATCACCGCCCCAGGAGGCGATGTAGTCGGCGTAGGAACTACCCTCGATGACGTCGTCAGTTGCCTCTGGCGCAGCGATTTCCGTGGTGCCGACGTATTCGTGCAGCACGTAGATGGCTTCGCGGGCGTCTTCCACCGACTGAGCCCAGTCGTTGATCCCGGCGGCCGAGCCTTCGGCCATTTCATAACTCTCGCCATCGGCAGAGAGTGTCATGTACTCGTCCACCCAGTCCTTGCCGGTGCCAACGTCATTGACGCCGTCGCCGTTGCGGTCCTTGCCCCAGATCACGTCCAGCAGGGTACGCTGCACTGCCTCAAGGTCGGAGGGATCTCCGTCCATGTCCTGGTACCACTGGACCCAGGCATCTCCATAGGTTGCGATGCGGTCATAATCGAAGGTTTCCGCGCTGCCATCGGTAAAGCCGAAATAGTCGATTGTCTGGGTGTCGCCGGAACCGGTGACTTCGTTCACCCCCATGAAGGTATGCGCGGTCAGCGTCGCGTCCATGCTGACAGGGTGGAACTTGGAGAAGACGCCGGCCAGCAGCCCGGTGGGGTTCCAGCCCGCGTTCATCAGGTCGATCAGCGATTGCGGAATGTTCCCGGCGACATTCGCCTGAACCTCGGTCCAGCTTGTTGCGCCGCCTGCGGTCATGATCAGCTTGTAAAGCGCGAGGTTCTCGCGCGGGGAATCGATCAGGACACCGTCCACCATGATGCGGCCCGACGCGTCAGTCGTGATCTCGGTTCCGGCGTTGATCTTGCCAAGCGCCTCTTCCAGAGCGGATTCGACCACCTGATCGGGCGAGCGCATAATGTTTGCCCGCTCCATCTCGATTTCCTGGATGTAATCCAGCTGGTCAGCTGGGACTTCGTATTCGCCTTCTCCGCCTTCGACGAGGTGGATCGGAAAGGTCTCGCCGGTTTCAGGATTATAGCCGATCGGCACGATCTGGCCGTTCTCATCCAGCACCGGTTCACCGTTGCCGCCGCCATCATTTGGGTCAAGATCCCGGGTCAGCACCCAAAGATCACCATATAGGTCGCCTTGAGCGGCGCCGCCGGAGGTTGAAACTGAATCTGCCATAACCGTCTCCATCGTTAAGCACGCCCTGGTGCTGTCGCATTTAACGTTGGCCAGTGTATGCAAGCGCAGTCGCTACACTTTGATCGATATCATCTTTGAGTGGAAATTCTGTCGGCACAGTCCATAGCCTGATTCGCTGACGGCATTTGCACCAGCTTTTCTTACCAGCGCTGCGCCGATGGCAGCGGCTGGCAATTGCTGGGCTGGTGCGATTGGGCTGGGGGTCAACCCAGTTTACGCCATTCCTGTTGCGCGTCCATGCCTTGCCCCGGGGCAGCGGCGGCCCGTCCAGCGGCCTCTCCGGTCGCAAAGGCGGTGCCCATCACCCGAATAGAGGCATAGGCCATCGGATCGGCGCCGATGGTGCGCCCGGCGAAATAGAGGTTATCCACGCCCTTGGCGCGCAAGGCGTCCAGCGGGATGGAGGCACACCCGGTTCCGCCTACGGGGGTATAAATCGGTTGCCCGGGGACCGTGTGATCCTCCATTGGCCAAGCCGCCTTGGCCACCTCGTCGTCGCGCTGGCGCCCGGTGGCAATATCTTCTCCGGTCAGTTCATAACGGGCTGCTGGGTGGCGGCTTTCCCGGATGCCGATCTGCGGGCCGGTCTGCACCAGATAGGCGTTTTCAAACCCAGGCACATCAGAACGCAGCAGCGCGACATAGTCGTGTGCCGCTTCGCGCGCGGCGCGTTCGGCCGTGCTGAAACTGGCGGAACTCAGATCTGGCATCGGGTGGTCGAACATCATCCACCACATCTCACCGGTGTTGGGTACTTCGGTGTAGATGCCGCCGTCATCGCGGGCAGAGGGCCAGCGTCCATTGCGCCTGTAGCGGGCAAAGGCTGCCTTGATGGCCTCGCGGTCTATTGGCTGTGACCGGTCACGCCCTGCGATCCGAATGGGCGCTGAGATTGCCTGCAGGTTGCCGTTGGTATCCCCGGTGCGGCAGGGAATACCGGCGACCAATGACAGGTTGGCATCTCCGGTGGCATCCACAAATGCCTCGGCCACCACCCGGGTGCGCCCGTCCATACCGGCCAATGTCACCGCTTCGATACGATCCGACGTGCGTGTCACAGCAGCCACGCGGGTATGGAGCAACACGTCAACGCCCTGCGCCGCCAGCACCCGGTCCAGTGCCAGTTTGACCGCTTCTGGTTCCAGAAGGATGATCCAGTTGAGCGTCGTCGGCGATTGAAACGGTGCGCAATCCAGCCCGAGGTTGCGCAGCTCATCCAGGACCAGATCGGCTACCCCTCCTACGACTTTGATGGGCTCAGGCCCCTGCTGATAAAAACCGCAGTAGGCCAGCACCTGTGCGTTGGTCGCGGCGCCGCCAAGGAAACCGTATTTTTCGACCAGTAGGACCCGCGCCCCGGACTGGGCCGCGCCAAGTGCGGCACCAACCCCCCCTGCGCCGCCCCCTGCGACGACGACATCATAGTCGCTTTCGGGTTTTGCCATCATGTCCGCCACCCCAGCAGGCGCCGTTCGATAAACCCGATCACTGCGCTGGTGATGACGCCCAGAAGCGACAGGATCACCACGCCAGCGAACAGCCGTTCCAGATCATAAAGCGAGCCCGCTTCAAGGATATAGGCCCCGATACCATATTCCGCGCCCAGCATTTCTGCAGCGACCAGAAGGATGATGGCGATGGCAAGGCTGATGCGAAGACCGGACAGGATCCCCGGCATGGCGCCCGGCAGAACGATCTTGCGCACGATGGACCACCACGACAGGCCAAAGCTTTGCCCCATGCGGATCAGCGTGCGGTCGACGTTGTCGACCGCGCTGTAGGTAGCGACCACCGTAGGGGTGAAGGTACCAAAGGCGATCAGCGCATATTTCGATCCTTCGCCAATCCCGAACCAGATCACGAAAAGCGGCAACAGCGCGATTTTCGGAATGGGGAATATGGCCGCAACCAGCGGCACCAGCCCGGAGCGGATGTAGGAAAACAGGCCGATAAGCACCCCGATACAGATACCAAGAAGCGCACCGATGGCAGCGCCGACCGCCAGACGGGTCAGCGACGGGCCGAGGTGTTTGAACAGCATGCCGCTGTCATACAGCTCCCGGAAGGTATCCAGCACGTCCGAGGGGCGCGGCAGGGTCAGGGCGGAAATCCAACCCGTGCGGGTGCCCCATTCCGCCAGCAGGATCAGGGCGACAAAAACGGCCACGCCGACCCAGCGACGTGAGTGCGGCGCAAAACCACCGCCCCGGAATGCGACGGGTTTTTCTTGTGTCATGTCAGACATGGATCAGCTCCGCATCTGCAGCCCGCGCCTCTTCGCGCATCAGCTGCCACAGGTGTTTCTGGTGGGCATCAAGATCAGCATCGCCAAAGGCGCGCTCGGACAGGGGTTTGTCGATTTCGACGATCTCCCGGATCTGGCCGGGGCGGCGCGACAGAACCACGACCTTGTGGCCAAGTCGGACCGCTTCTGCCAAGTTGTGCGTCACGTAGACGGCAGTGAACGGCTGGCGCATCCAGAGATCGACCAGATCGTCCATCAACAATTCACGGGTCTGGCTGTCGAGCGCAGACAGAGGTTCATCCATCAGCATCACGGCGGGCTTCACCGCAAGGGCACGTGCGATTGCGACGCGTTGCTTCATGCCGCCCGACAGTTGCTTGGGCAGGGCCTGGGCGAAATCGCTGAGCTTCGTGCGGGCCAGCACATCGTCGATAATCCGCTTTGCCTCGGCGCCCTTGATGCCGTGGTCCTCCAGCACCAGCGAGATATTCCCCGAGACGCTGCGCCACGGCAGCAGGGCGAAATCCTGAAAGATATAGGTGAGCGGGTTAAGGCACCCCTCGGGCGGTGTGCCCAGTTGCAGAACCTGGCCCTTACTGGGGCGCTCAAGCCCGCCGATAAAGCGCAAGAGGGTGGATTTACCGCATCCCGACGGTCCCACGATGCAAACGATCTGCCCGTCCGCGATGTCGAGAGAGATATCCCGCATCACTTCGAAATCGTTATAGGAATGGCTGATGCCGTCCAGACGGATGTCCATGCGCTGTCCTTTGACTACAGGAGAAGGACGGGCGCCCCGCAAAAAGCAAGGCGCCCGGAAGAACGTACAAGGCGTGGCTTAGGCGCCCAGCGTTTTGACGTAGGAATCGTCGACCAGCGTGTCGAGCGTGATATCGCCATCGACAAGACCCTCGGACTGGAACCAGCTCAGCTGGTCCTGAACGCTGGCGATATTCAGCGCCGCACCCTGGCTCAGCCGCATGGTGCCATTGATGATCGAGGGGGCCGCCTTTTCGCGGGGACGGTCCGTGTAGACGTATTTGTGGATCAGATCGACCATCTCGTCCTGATCTGCGGTGCCATCGATCATGGCTGCGGCATAATCATCGACCCCGCGCGAGAAGCCCTGAAGGAAGCTTTCGGTCAGTCCGCGTTCCTTGGCCGCGTTATTGGCCGAGGTGAAGACAGTGGTCACCTGATAGTCGGGAATGTAGTCCGACACGTTGCCCACCATGTGCCAGGCACCGGCGGCCGCCAGCGGTTTGGCGATATGGGGCACGATGGACCAGCCATCGACCTGGCCCGATTTCATCGCGCCGATGATCGCGCCGACCTTCTGCAGCGGTGTAAAGCTGAGGTTGATGCCTTCGGCAGTGGCCATTTTTGCGCCCATGTAGTGGAAGGACGAACCAGCCTGTGTGACGGCGTATTTCTTGCCGTCCAGGTCCTTCAGCGTCTTGATACCGGCCTGATAAGAGGCATCCGAGATCAGGTACTTCTGTCCGTCGATGCCGTCCTCTTCGGTCAGGGCGCCGCCGATCACCTTGATCGCTCCCTTGTCCGCGAGGCTGATCAGCCCGCCGGAAATGGCGGTTACGGCATAATCCACATCACCCGATGCGATGGCCACGGCCATCGGTTGCGCGGCCTGGAAGAACTCCAGTTCCACATCCAGCCCGGCATCCGCGAAATAGCCGCGCTCCTGCGCGATAAAGCTGGCAGAATGCGAGGTGAAGCGCAGCGCGCCCACCTTGATTTTCTTGTTCTGGGCCAGCGCAGGGGCGGCAAGCCCCGTCGCGGCCACGGTTCCGCCCATCAGGGCCAATGCCTTACGGCGATTGAGTTTCATCATGATCTTCCTCCCTTATAGATCAGTGTTACGCCTTCAGATCTGCTCCGATCTCTTCCTTCAGCAGGGCCAAAGCCGTGGTTTCGTCTCTGTCCAGAACCGCATCAAGCAGCGCTTTTTGCCGGGCCTTGCGAGCGGCCCAGTTCAGCTTGCCTTCGCGCAGCAGCGCCAGCCGAAAGCGGCGGCTCTGGTCGAAGAACTTGCGCTGCAAATCGATCAGGCGCGGGCTGTCGCAGGCCGCGATCAATGCCGTGGCAAAGGCGCGGCAGGCATCATCCCATTCCAGCGCCGTCAGATCGTCCGGGGTCGTGGCTACGGCGGCCTCGGCCTTTTGCAGGGCGTGATGGGCGGCAACGACCTGCCCCTCCCAGGCGACATCTCCCAGTGCGATCGCGCGCGACAGGGCGATGCTTTCAATTTCCTGCCGGACAAGTTGAATGTCGCGCAGGTCGTCCTCGGTCGCCGAGGTGACGCGAAAGCCGCGCTGCGCGGCGCCTTCGACCAGACCTTCAGAGGACAGGATGCGCAGGGTTTCCCGCATGGAATGATTGGAGCCACCGTAGCGGCTGCGCAGCTCATTCAGCTTCAGCTTCTGATCCGGCAGCAGGGTGCCGAACGCGATGTCCTTCCGTAGCGAGGACGCCAGCAGTTCGACGATGGTGCTGTCTTCATTTTTCTTGCCAGAGAAGATCATTTCATTCCATATACGCAAAAATATTGGATATTTTTAAAAGTGCCTCACATTGCTGTCAACCTTCAACTTTCGGAGTGCCGCATTATGGACATCTCAGGGACGACCAAGCTGCTGCCGATTATCGGTGCCCCCGTCGCGGGCGTGGTGTCGCCGCCGGGTATGAACGACTGGTTTCGCACCCGCGGTATCGACTGCCGGATGCTGCCACTGGACGTTCCGGCCCCTGTGCTGACCGAGTTCTGGACACTGCTGCGCGCCTCCGAGACGCTTCTGGGCTGCTCGATCACCTATCCGCACAAACAGGCGGCCTTTCAGGAAGCGGACCGGGTGACGGACCGGGCCGGGCGCATCAGAGCCGTGAATACCCTGCGCCGTGAGGGCGATGTGCTTGTTGGCGACATGACGGATGGGCTGGCTCTTATGGAGGCGCTGCGCGTTTCTGGGGTGCCGGTTGCTGGTCGGTCGGCGCATATCATGGGGGCAGGCGGCGGCGCCGGTCGGGCCATTGCCGATGCGCTGTGCGAAACGGGCGTTAGCGACGTTGTTCTCAGCGACACGGATGAGGGGCGGCTGGCGGAAACGGCAGCCATCCTGCGCGCGCATTGGCCCAAGGTCCGTATTTGGGAGGAAGAGCGCGCGGCAGACATTCTGATTGACGCAACCCCGACCGGGAAAGATCAGACCGCTGGTCCGCTGTTCCCGGCTGAGCGGATCAGGGAGTGCATGGCCGTGTGCGATATCGCCGGGCTACAGGGCGAAAGCAAATTCCTGCGACTGGCCGCTGAGCTGGGCAAGCAGATCGTGGACGCCGCAGCCTTGGGGCGGGGGCAAATTTCAGTTCAGACGTCTTTTGTTTTCAAGGATGCCTGAGCCGACGCTGCCCTTCTCCCATTGTTGATCTAGGTCGATACCGAAGACTAGGTGATCGTCTTGTCTGCCTTGAGCGAGGCCGCGGCGACCAGGCGGGCGTTTTCAAGGTCGTTACCTTCGGCGCGGGCCACGGCTTCGCTGTGCGGGAGACCGTGGTGGAGCCATCTATCGATCAGACGTTGGCGCAAAGTGGAAAGGTCGACGTCCAGAGAAATCGAGAAGTCCCAGAAGCGGCGCAGCTCGCGCCATCCGGGGGCATCAAACAGCAGGTAATTGCCCTCGACGATGACGGTGTCGCATGTCTCGGGAAGTAGGCCCGCGCCTGCAATGGCGATGTCGCGGTCCCGATCGAAAACCGGGAAGATCACCGACGGTGCATCGGGCAGGGCGCCGATAAGGCGCAGCAATCCTTCCACGTCGAAGGTCTCCGGCGCGCCCTTTCTGTCCAGAAGACCGCGCTGGGTTAGAATGGCGTTGTCGAGATGGAAGCCATCCATTGGCACGACCTGGGTCTGGCACCCGGCGTCGTTCAGCTTGTCCGCAAGGACTGCAGCCAGCGTGGATTTGCCAGAGGCTGGCGGTCCGGCCAGAGCGACAAGTTTGCGTTGTCCGGAGCGCGGCGCTGTCAGAATGGGATCCAGCAGCCTTTCGGCGATCGCTTCAGGCTCGTTCATGCCGCGTCCTGGGCGGGTGGCTCCTTGGCGCCGGTCATGAAGGCCACGGCATCGGACATGGTATAGTCCTTGGGATCGATGGTGCAGAGCCGTTTGCCCAGCCGGTGGATATGGATCCGGTCTGCGACTTCGAACACATGCGGCATGTTGTGGCTGATCAGGATGATCGGGATGCCGCGCGCCTTCACGTCCTGAATGAGTTCCAGCACCTTGCGGCTTTCCTTGACCCCCAAGGCCGCCGTCGGCTCATCCATGATGATGAACTTGGTGGCAAAGGCGGCCGCGCGGGCGACGGCGACACCCTGCCGCTGACCGCCTGACAGCGTTTCGACCGGCTGCTTGATCGACTGCACCGTCATCAGGCCAAGTTCGGTCAGTTTTTCCCGCGCGAATTTCTCCATCGCCGGTTTGTCCAGCATCCGTAGGTATTTGCCCAGAAATCCGGGTTTGCGGATTTCGCGTCCGGTGAACATGTTGTCGGCAATCGACAGGGCGGGGGAAAGAGCGAGGGTTTGATAGACGATTTCGATGCCCATGTCGCGGGCCTCGATGGGGGAGGAGAAACTGACCGGTTTGCCTTCGATCAGGATTTCCCCCTCATCCGGGATGGTGGCGCCGCAGATCGCCTTGACGATCGAGGATTTGCCCGCACCATTGTCGCCGATCACGGCCAGGATTTCCCCGGGGCGCAGTTCGAAATCCGAATGGTTGATGGCGGTGACGTGCCCGTAGCGTTTCACGATACCTTTGGCCTGAACGACTGGTGTCATGCCGAAACCCTCCTGATCCATTGGTCGATGGCGACCGCGATGATGATAAGCCAGCCGATGGCGAAGACCTGCCAGAGCACATCGACCCCGGCCATGCGCAGCCCCGACTGGAAAACGCCGACGATCAGCGCCCCGAATAGCGCCCCAAGGATCGATCCGCGCCCGCCAAACAGCGAGATGCCACCGATTACCACGGCGGTGATGGACTGCAGGTTGCCTTCGTAGAAGGATTGTGGCGAGATCGAGCCGACCCGTCCGATCGAAGCCCAGCCCGCGATGGCGCAGACCAGACCAGCGAGCATGTAGACCGAAACCAGCGTGCGCTCGGTGCGGATGCCGGACAATTCCGCGGCTTCGATATCGTCGCCGATGGCATAGACGTGGCGCCCCCAGGCGGTCTTGTTCAGCATGTACCAGAGCGCAACAAAGATCACGACCATCAGGATCACGCCAAGGGTGATGCGGGCGCCGCCAATATTGAAGGCATTGCCGAAGAACTTCAGGAAAGGCGCTTGATCGTCGATGTCCTGGCTGCGGATCGACTGAGCCCCGGAGAGCCAGAGATTGAGCGCAAAGAAGATCGACCAGGTGCCGAGCGTGGTGATGAAGGGGGGCAGTTTGACCTTGGTGATCAGCAGCCCGTTCATGGCTCCCGCCGCCATGCCCCCAGCGAACCCCAGCAGGATCGCAAGGGGGCTGGGCACGCCCAAGTTGACCGCCAGATTGCCCATGATGACCGACATCAGCACCATGATCGCCGCAACCGACAGATCGATGCCTGCGGTCAGGATGATCAGTGACTGCGCTGCTGCGAGCATGCCGATGATCGACACCTGCTGCAGGATCAGGCTGAGGTTGAAGGCGGAAAAGAACCGCCCTCCGGCGATCAGCCCGAAGGCCAGCAGGCTGATGACCAGCACGATGACCGGCACGAAGGTTGGGTTGTTGTGCAGGATGTGCTGCACCCGGCTCAGCAGCGTTGTGTTGCGAACTTCGAACTGGGCGACGCGTGTATCACTTCCCTCCAGAACCTGTTCGTAGTGTTGGCCTTTTGAGCCCATTCCGGATGTCTCTGACATGACGACCTCCCCGGCCTGAAGCCTATGCTACGGCCTCTGATACGGTCAAAGGTTTAGATTGATGGCATTTGGCCGGGGCATTTGCTGCCCCGGTCCTGTGGTGTTTGCTGGATTTAGCCCCAGCACTTCTTCAGGCCGTCGGCCGAGCTGAGCGACGGGATACCGTCGACCGGCGCATCGGTGATCAGTTCAACGCCAGTGTTGAAGAAATCCAGCCCTTCGGTGTTCGCCGGTTTGGTGCTGTCCTCGGCCCAGGCCTTGATCGCGTCGATACCGAGCGAGGCCATCCGCAGCGGGAACTGCATGGAGGTTGCGCCGATCACGCCCTCGCCGACATTCTGCACGCCGGGGCAGCCGCCATCAACGGAAACGACCAGCACGTCGTCTTCACGGCCCACCGATCTGAGCGCCTCATAGGCGCCGGCAGCGGCAGGTTCGTTGATCGTGTAGACCACGTTGATGCCCGGGTCGATCTGCAGAAGGTTCTCCATCGCCGTGCGGCCACCTTCTTCGTTGCCGTTGGTCACGTCGTGGCCAACGATACGCGGGTCATCTTCATCGCCGATATCGGTGGGGTCCTTGATGTCGATGCCAAAGCCCTGCAGGAACCCGCCGTCGCGCAGGTAATCCACCGAGATTTCCGAGGCGTTCAGGTCCAGGAGAGCGATCTTGGCATTTGCAGCCTCTGCGCCCAGCTTTGCCGCGGCCCACTGGCCAATTAGCACCCCGGCCTTGAAGTTGTCGGTAGCAAAGGTCGCATCGGCCACATTGGCTGGTTCGAACGGCGTGTCCAGCGCGATCACCAGAGCACCAGCGTCACGGGCCTGGGTGATGACGGGCGTCAGGGCGCGGCTGTCCGTCGGGGTGATCAGGATGCCTTTGGCCCCCGATGCAATGCAGGTCTCAACCGCTGCGACCTGGCTTTCCACGTCGCCGTCAATCTTGCCCGCATAGGTGGACAGATTGATGCCGTTTGCTTCGGCTGCGGCGGTCGCGCCTTCCTTCATCTTCACGAAGAAGGGGTTGGTGTCGGTCTTGGTGATCAGACAGGCGTTGATCTCTGCATGCGCCGCGCCAGCCACCGAGGCCAGGGCGAGCGCGGAAATGGTCATGAGTTTTTTCACGTGGTCCTCCCGAAATTATTGTTCTCAATCCGGCTGGCTCCTCTCCAACCGGACCCGCCTAGAGCGATCTGGGCAGGTCGTGAGCCCTAAAAAGCCTGATTCCTCATAGGGTGTCAATTTGTTTGTTAACTTTACTAACTAATCGCCACGGAGTATCTTTCCTGAAGAAAGGCGGCAAACTATGTTCGTCCGAATGGACCATGTCAGTATCAAAGAACGAAGTGCCGGGGTGAATCAACGGGGTGTCCGCGATCACAACGAACGCCTCATTCTGTCCATTCTGTTTCGCCACCGCGCCGTGTCCGCCGCCGAGATCGCCCGCCGGACCGGCCTGTCCCGCCCTACGGTCTCCACCATCCTGCGTAGGCTGGAGGACGACGGCTTCGTCCAGCGGGGGGAGCCGGTCAAGGGCAAGGTCGGTAAGCCTTCGATTCCCATCGAACTCGGCTCCGAAGGGGCCCTGGCCGTGGGCATGAACCTGGGCCGCAAGAGCGCGGATCTGCTGCTGCTGGATTTTGCCGGCAACGTGCGCCAGCAGCTGCGTACGACCTATGATTATCCCATGCCGGACGCGATCTTCGAATTCCTGAAAGACGGGCTTGAAACCCTTCTGTCCGGCCTGACCGCAAAGCAGCAGGGTCGGGTCTGCGGCATCGGCATCGGACGGCCTTTTGAGCTGTGGAAGTGGCATGATCTGACCGGAGCCGCGGCGGAAGAATTCCAATCGTGGCAAGATGTCGATTTTGCCACAGAAGTGGCCAGGTTCAGCGACCTGCCGGTTTTTGTCGTTAACGATGCCACGGCGGCCTGTCAGGCCGAGCATATGTTCGGGCGCGGCAAGGATTTCCGCGATTATGCCTATTTCTTCATTGGGTCTTTCATCGGCGGCGGGGTGGCGATGAATGGCACCGTTTTCGAAGGCAATCGGGGCAATGCCGGGGCGCTGGGATCGATGCGCACCACCGGCCCCCTGGGCGAAAGCCTGCAACTGATCGATACCGCGTCGCTGCACCTGCTTGAGGCGCGCCTGGTAGAGGCCGGGATCGGTCCCGAAATCCTCTGGCGCAAACCGCAGGACTGGAGCGGTCTGGAACGCTATGTGGAGGCCTGGATCGGTACAACGGCACAGGAGTTGGCAAAGGCGTCCCTGTCGATATGCTCCGTCATCGATTTTGAAGCCATCATCATCGATGGCGCCTTCCCGGTCGCTGTGCGTGAGGAACTGGTCGAACGCGTGCGCCGCTATCTGGCCAATCAAGACAAGCGCGGTTTGATCTCGCCGCAGATCGAGGCGGGAGTTGTTGGCGAAAACGCCCGTAGCATTGGCGCTGCCGGCGGTCCGATCTTCACGCAGTTCCTACTCGATACCAACGCCGGGCTGGCCGCGCTTTGACCCGGTTTCAATGCAAAATCCCGCGCGCAGGTGCGGCAGCGGCGCAGCACTGCGCGGAGCGAATGTCATGATCCTATGCTGTGGTGAGGCCCTGATCGACATGATCCCGACCCCGACCGATGGCGGGCGCGACGGGTTTGTGCCCCATTCCGGTGGCGCCGTATTCAACACCGCCATCGCACTTGGGCGGCTTGGCCTGCAGACCGGTATGTTGACCGGCCTGTCCCGCGACATGTTCGGTCAGCAGCTTGTCGAGGACATGAAGGCCAGTCACGTGGATACCACCCATGTCATCACCTCGGATCGCCCGACGACCTTGGCCTTTGTCAAACTGACGGATGGCCACGCGTCCTACAGCTTCTTCGATGAAAACTCGGCTGGCCGGATGCTGCTGCCTGCTGATATGCCGCTGCTGCCGGAGGATATCACGGCGCTCTATTTCGGCGGCATCAGCCTGGCCTGCGAACCCTGCGCCACCGCCTATGAGGATCTTCTGGCGCGCGAAGGCGCATCCCGCGCGGTGATGCTGGATCCGAACATCCGGCCGGGTTTTATCGAAGATATCAACCGTTTCCGCGCCCGCCTGGACAAGATGATGGCGCTGGCGGACATCGTGAAAGTGTCGGATGAAGACCTGAACTGGATTGTTCCGGGGCCGATGCCGCTGCCGGAAAAGGTTGCGGTCGTGCAAGCTAAGGGTCCTTCTGTGGTGGTCATGACCCAGGGCAGTAAGGGGGCGACGGGGTTTCTCGCCAGCGGAGAAAGCGTGCACACCCGGGCCCGTCCCGTTCAGATTGTAGACACGGTCGGAGCCGGGGACACCTTCAACGCCGGCCTGCTGGCCCGGCTCAGCGAACTGGGCGTCTTACAAAAAGCGGCCCTGCGCAACTTGCCCGCAGACATGCTTGCAAATGCGCTGTCTTTCGGCGCAGGTGTTGCCGCCGTGACCGTCTCCCGCGCGGGTGCGAACCCGCCCTGGGCGCGCGAACTCTGACAATATCGCAGCTATTGGCCTTGTTGCGCAAATGGGTCGTGGGGTTCACGGCATGAAACCAGCCTGGTAGCTTGAGGCATGAGCAGTTGGGTTTCTACGAAGTACAAGACCACGAACTGGTCGTCTTACAATGAAGCGTTGAAGCAACGCGGATCGCTAACGATCTGGTTCGATTCCGACATGGCGTGAGAGCCCCCGCCGACCGGGAAACGTGGGAGGCAGCTGAGTTTCAGCGATGCGGCGATCCACACCTGCCGTGATGTTCGGCATGCCACTGCGGCAGACAACCGGGTTCATGCAGAGCCTTCTTCATATGGTCAGGCTGGACTGGACCGTGCCTGACTTCAGCACCTTGTGCCGCCGCCAGCGAACGCTGAACGTGAGCATCTCCTATCGCCCGCTGAACCTTCTGATCCCCTCTCAGGCATTGCTGCGCAATACCTTGCCGGGCAGCACCGGTATCAAGTCTGAGGGCGAAGGTGAGTGGAATGCCCGAAAGCATGGTGGCTCCAAGCGGCGGATCCGGCGCAAAATACACATCGGAATTCATGAGTAAACGCTGAAGGTCAGAGCCGTCGAGATCACCGGCGGCAATATCGGTGACGCGGCCATACTACCGGACCTGTTGGATCAGATCTGAGCGGATCAGGTCATCGCGACGGTCACCACCTATGGGGCCTACGACTCCCGTAAGTGCCACGAGGCCATTACCGCTCGAGATGCTGCCGCTGTCATCCTGCCGCGCAAGAACGCCAAACCTTGGAAACCCACCAGCGCCGGGGCCATAGTCGGCAACGAGACCGTCAATGCATCTCGATACCTCGGCGGCGCTGTTTGGCGACGATGGAGTGGATATCACCGCCGGAGCCGGGTCAAGTCAAAGATGAACTGCATCAAGCTGTTCGACCAATCCCTGATGGTGCGCGACTTCGAGCGCCAAGTCGCGGAGCTGCAGGTCCGCATCGCCGTGCTGAACGGCTGCACTGCGCTTGGCATACCTGTCACAGTGGCTATAGGCGAAATCCGTCCGGGGAAAGGGGAAGACCCACCTTCAACCGATTTGCAAAAAAGGCCGCCGTTGAGGTCAGTTCAGGGCCGAACAGGCAGATCTCTCCCGGATTTGATCGGGATTAAGGCGTGGACATGAAACCTGTCCAAACTGTGAAAAGTTCTATCACAGGAGAGGCGGGTCATGCCCGAAGACGCAACGAAGTCACAGCACCATATCGTAGGTGGAGGTATTGCTGGTTTGTCGGCGGCGGTGTTTCTTTGCAGGGACGCAGGTGTGCATGGCGAGGACATATGCATCTACGAACAACTCGGTATCGTCGGCGGGTCGCTTGACGGGGCGGGTGACGCAGAGACCGGCTACCTGGTCCGGGGCGGTCGAATGTTCGAGGAACACTTTGCCTGCACCTTTGATCTGCTCGAAAGTATTCCATTGACGAGCGATCCGGCGAAGTCTGCCAAGGATGATATCTTCGAGTTCAACCGAATGGTGCCAGGCTCATCCAATTGCCGCCTCATTCGGGGCGGAAAGCCGGCAGAAGATCGCTATGATCTCACACTCGGCGCGCAAGATATCGTCGATCTCAACCGACTGCTCTTGCACCCGGAAACCGGATTGGGCGCTCAAAGGATAGACGACTGGTTCCAGCCCACCTTCTTCGACAGTAATTTCTGGTTGATGTGGTCCACAGTGTTTTCGTTCCAGCCTTGGCATTCCTTGGTCGAGATGCGGCGATACCTGCGTCGCTTCATCCACCTATTCCCTGGCTTCACCCGCATCACCGGCATTCTGCGGACACGATACAATCAGTACGACTCGATGATTGCCCCGATCCTGACTTGGCTGCAGGCCCGTGGAGTACGCATCGAGACTGACAAATGCGTGACCGACGTGACGATCGAAGGCACGCGGCAGGACCGTCGTGTCACCTCTCTGACCCTGGACGATCACAACACGGTTGAGGTCGGCTTGGACGACGGCGTCTACCTTACATTGGGGTCCATGACCGATGGATCGGTGCTCGGATCCGCGGACCGCGCACCGCTGCTCAACGAACAAGTCGCAGGTGGCTGGAGCCTCTGGCGGAAGCTGGCGTCGCGGCACGAAGGCTTTGGCAAGCCCGAAGTGTTCTGCGGCGACACAGGCAAGACCGGCTGGAACTCATTTACGGTGACGATGGACGACCCCGATTTCTTCGAATTCATGGAGGATTTTACCAACAACCGAACTGGTACAGGCGGCTTAGTGACATTTGCCGATTCCGGTTGGACGCTATCTATTGTGCTGTTCCATCAGCCGCATTTCAGGGGGCAAAAACACGGCACCTACACCTTCTGGGGCTATGGATTACGAGGTGACCGCAAAGGAGATTTCGTGAAGAAGCCAATGTGGGAAGCGACCGGGCTGGAAATCATCGAAGAGCTTTGCGGGCATCTGCGCTTGGTGGGTGATCAGCGAAAATGGTTCGAGAGTGCGAAAATCATACCATGCCGGATGCCCTACATCACAAGCCAGTTCATGCCGCGTCAAGCGGGGGACCGCCCGGATGTGCGCCCGCATGGGGCTCGCAACTTCGCCGTGATAGGACAGTATTGCGAACTCCCTCGGGACTGTGTGTTCACGGTGGAATACTCAGTTCGCTCTGCACGAACTGCGGTCGCGAGTTTAACAGGTCGTGTAACCCCGCCTCCTCCCGTGGCGCGTACCGATCTCGACCCAAGAGTGCTTATCCGCGCATCCCGTGTTCTTCTTGGAATATGACGCAATAAGGATTGCGCCGTATCTTGCCTCCGAGGCAAAAGGATCTCTGCCTCGCGCTTTTCAGGCCGCACTGACTTTCGTTGAACTGATCCGTTCGAGGAGGAACGACAGCCGAAATTTGACTGCAAACGTCAGTGCGCGCACTGAGGAAGTCGCCTCCCCTTTGGACCATGTTGCGCGGTGCCATGAAGGGCTGCTTTGGGGAGGTGCGCAGTAAGTTTGGCCATCCTGTCAAATGTCCGCTCTAGGGCCAGTCATGCCAGTTCTCTCCTCAAGGAGCCTCGGCTTTGCAAAGGCCACTTCGTGCGCCTAGCGGACACCATTGAAGGTGCTGGCGGCCCCCCTTCAAGCGGGCAATGCTTAAACTGTGCCGTCTAGTCGCCGTGGAGCCCTTATTTCCCGGTAACCTGTTGTTTCTGTGACCTCAGGGTTCGGGGGAGTGCTCAAAGTTGCCTCTGCGTGAGGACGCTACAAAGGTATTCAAAATGCTTCTGGGCCATGCCGCGATAGGCGCGCCACCCGTCTGCCGTGTTCTGCGCAACTGCATCTGACAAAACGGCAAGGGGGCTGCCATCCGAGCGGGCCAGGATCAGGGTCTGAGCGGCCTTTTCGAAGAAATAGAGATCCTCGAAGGCCTCCGCCACCGTATCGCCGACAATGGTGACACCGTGGTTGCCCATGACCAGTACCGATTTGTCGCCAATCGCATCGGCCAGCCGCTCGCCTTCCTCGGTGGCATCAGCAATGCCACCAAAGGAAAGGTCATAGGCCGTGCGCCCATAGAACCGGGCCGTATTATTGTCGATCGGCACCATCGTCGGGTCCTTGAGGCAGGCCAGCGCAGTCGCATAGGGCGAATGGGCATGCAGCACGACCCGTGCCTCGGGCAGGCGGCGGTGCAGGGTGCCGTGTACACACCAAGCCGAGGCATCCGCCGTTGCGGGTGTTTCCCTGGACTGGCTGTCCAGCAACAGCAAGTCCTCTGGCGCGATGGTGTCGAAATGCTGCCATTTGGCGTTTAGCAGAAACTGCTGCCCATCGGCTGAGACCGCTGCGCTGAAGTGATTGCCGACGCTTTCCGACCACCCCAGCATGTGGCAGATACGGAAGGCATTTGCCAGATCCGCCCGCAGGACCGTCTCGGTATCGGGGAGTGTTGCTGCGTAGGTCATGCCTTGAACCGCCCTTCGCTGACCAGCGCGCGATAGGTGGAGCGCATCTCGGAGCGGTCCACGTAGCAGCCGCGCAGATAACGGTCGCCGCTGGTTGCCGTATAGGCGGCGCGGCCATGCACGATGCGGTGGTTGTCAAAGACCATGCATTCGCCGCCCTTCATCAGGAAGCGCATCATGTATTTCTCTTCCTGCAGCATCCGACCAAAGCGGCAGAAGGCGGGGTAGTAATCGTCCAGCAGCTTTTGATCGAGGTCGAAGATATCGGCCATATGCTGGCTGATGGTGAGGCCCTCGACCTCGCCGTGCTGATCCAGCTCAATCACATACTGGCGCGAGCGCGCATCATAGGTGTCATGTTCGCAGTAAAACGGGATCGGTACCTCGGTCAGCAGCTTGAAACCCTCGGGGTCGCGCTGGCGGAAGTCATTGGCCACCGCAACGCCATCGGCATAAAGGCTGTCACCGCCTTCAACCGTGTTGACGCGGCAATGCAGGAACTGGATGCCGGGGGCGAACTCCTCGGCCGGGGTGTCTGTGTGCAGCTCCAGCGCGCCAGCGGTATAGGCGGTGTTGGTCGGGTTGATGTGGGTCTTCACATCAAAATAGGTGCCAAAGAAGGTCGGGCGCACGCAGCCCATCAGCTCAGCCGTTTCGGTTAGCCCTTCATCCGTGTCCGGCATGTCGGTCAGGATGGTGAAACCGTGTACCAGCATTGCCTCGATCCACTTGGCGCGGATAGCGTCATCGGCCACCAGCTCTGGCTGGGAAAACCGCGGAACCGAGGGGTAATGGTCACCGAACCAGGCGACGCGCGACAGGTCGGCGGGATCGTGGCGAGTCTTGCCGCCCGCATAGGTTTCCAGCCAGGACAGGGGCAGGCGGGTGATGTGGTCTTCGTCCTGCCAGCGGATCACCAGCATGTCGCCATCGAGCTCGGCAGTTTTGGCGCGCGGGGGCACGTCGAGGTGGAAGATATCGAAACTGCGTTCGCGCGTGACCGGGCTGAAGGAACTGGGGCAATTGTCGCGCAGCCAGTAGTAGTTGAAGTAGTGTGTCTTGCCGTCGGGCAGCGTAATGTCGAGGCCTTTTTCGCCAAGACCGGTTACGGCAGGGATAGCGAGGGAGGAGCTGAGATCGTTCATGGAGGAGCCGCGTTTGTTGATTTGCTTTCTGCCATGCAGCATTTCACGGGAAAGGGCCTTGACGACAGCCTGTTTCGGATGAAGATAACTTAAGCAATGGATTAAGTTATTCGATGGAACATCTCCCCCCACTGCGCCTTCTTGTGACCTTCGAAGCCCTGTCGCGGCATGGTTCGATGCGGGATGCGGCGGCGCGCCTGAACGTGACCCAACCCGCAGTCAGTCAGGCGGTCAAGGCGCTGGAGGAACACGTGGGAGTCGCGTTGTTTGACCGGCGGGTGCGGCCCGCGCGCCTGACAGATGCCGGCGAGATGCTGTCGCGGGCAGTGCGTGAAGGGTTGGGGCGGATTGCGGCCACGCTGGAGGATATCCGGGCGTTGCATGCCATCGGGGAACGGCAGGTGACTGTCTCTTGCACCGTCGGAATGGCGACCTACTGGTTGATGCCAAGATTGCCAATGTTTTACGCGGATTACCCGGATATTACCGTAAACGTGCAGGCTCCGGCGAGCGATTTGCCAGTGATGACGCCCGGTATTGATGTGGCTTTGCGCTATGGCAGTGGTGGCTGGCGCGAAGGGCGCACGGAAAAGCTGTTTTCTGAAGCGATTTGCCCAGTCGGTGCGCCTGCTTTGGTAGATCGGCTGTTGGCCGAGGGATGCGCGCTTGCCCAGGCGCCGCTGATCCATGTCCGCAATCCAAGCAATGGCAACTGGGCGGGCTGGGAGGACTATTTTCAGGCGCGCGGCATCCTGCGTCCGCGCGGTGGAGGTCAGGTGTTCAATAATTACGTGCAGGCGGCGCAGGCGGTCTACGACGGGCGTGGGCTTATGCTAGGGTGGCGGTCGATCACGGGGCAGGCAGAACGGGACGGAGCACTGAAGGCCTGGCCTGAGGGGGCATTGGATCTGGGCACAGGATATTTCGTTACGACGGCCAGCGCACCATCGCAGGACACGGGTTTTTTCCTCGAATGGGTGCGCGGGGAAGCCGCTGTATTCTAGATCCTTTGCACCAGCAGCCAGTCGATCAGCTTGCGCACGTCTTGGTGCCTGCGCAGATCGTCCCGCTCCACCAGAACGAAATTTGTCTGCATGGGCAGGTCCAGATCAAAAGGCGCAACCAAGCGTCCCTCGTCCAGCGCGCGGCGGGCAAAACTGCGCGAGATGAGCGCGCAGCCGTGCCCCGCCGACAGGATCTGCATGGCGACCAAGGAGGAATCGGCCTTCATCCAGTGAGGCGGGCGCGGGGCATCAATGCCGCAGTGATGAAACAGGCGATCCCAATCCGTTTCCGATCCCACGACCTGAACGATATCCGCGCGGGCTAGGGTTTCCTGATCGGGCTCCGGGCCAAAATGGGCGGCATAATCCGGGTGACACACCAGCGTGGCTCCTTCCACGGGGAGCGGGTGAACCGTCTGCTCTGGCCATTCCCCTTCGCCATAGCGGATGTCCAGATCGACCCCGGCGCCATCAATCCGGTCTGACCAGACTGCGGTGGAGAGTTCGACGTCGATCTCTGGAAACTCCAGCGCAAAATCGCGCAGCAGCGGTGCCAGGATAAGGGCTGCAAAACTGATAGAGCAGCGCACGCGGACGACCGATTTGCTTTGCACCCGAAACAGCCCATCGGTGGCCGCCTGCATTTCGACAAAGGATTTGCGGACCGGGATCGCATAGGCCAGCCCGATATCCGTCAGTTGCACGCCTTTTGGCAGGCGCTTGAACAGTTGAATGCCAAGATGATGCTCCAACTGGCGGATCTGTTGGCTGACGGCGGCAGGCGTCAGGTGCAGCTCCTCCGCGGCCGCGCTGAAGGAACTGTGACGTGCCGCTGCCTCGAAGGATCGCAGCCAATTGACATGAGGCAGCCTGCGCATGGGAGCTCCGTTCTTTAACCGGCCCATCATGGGGTGCCGCCAAATGGGTGGCAAGCCCTCCTGCCACAACCTGATTTGGGTCAAAGCAGTCATAGACATTGTTTGCAGTTCGGGGGCGCCCGCGCGCATCTGGAGACACGTTTCCAGCAGCCGGACCTACGCCGATGACCGAAGCCCCATCAGAGCAAAATTACGACTTTATCATCGTCGGTGCAGGCTCGGCCGGATGCGTTCTGGCCGAACGTCTGACCCGGTCCGGTCGCCATCGCGTGTTGCTGCTGGAGGCCGGAGGCAGCGACCGGAAGTTCTGGATCAAGCTGCCGGTGGGCTATGCCGTTACATTTGCAATGGCGGCATTGAACTGGGGCGATCACGCGGCGCCGGATGTGGCATTGAACGGGCGGTCCATCTACTGGCCGCGGGGACGGGTGGTCGGCGGGTCGAGTTCGATTAATGCGATGGCCTATGTCCGGGGGCTGCCGCATGACTTTGACGACTGGGCGCGCGCGGGGGCCGAGGGCTGGAACTGGACGAAGGTCCGCGACACCTATCAAGCGCTGGAGACCCACTCGGATGGCACGGGCGATGGTCCCGTCTGGGTGCAGGATCTGTCCGATCAGATGCATCCATTCTCGGATCGTTTCCTGCAGGCTGCGCAGGAAGCTGGTCTTGGCACGGCAAAAGACATGAACGCGGAGGGCGCAGGAGGGCTTAGCCATTATCGCAGTACCGTTCGCGGCGGGATGCGCTGGTCCTCCGCCGATGCCTTTCTAAGGCCAGCCCTGCGTCGCCCGAACCTGACGCTGCTGACCCGCGCCGAGGTGCAAGGGCTTGACCTGGAAGGCGCCCGCGTCGTCGGTCTGCAATATACCCACGGTGGCCAGCGATGCACTGCCCGCGCTGGGGAAGTGATCCTCAGTGCAGGCGCCATCAATTCCCCCCAACTGTTGCAGCTGTCGGGCATCGGCCCTGCTGATCTGCTGCGGGAGCATGGGATTGAGGTACGCCACAACCTGCCGCAGGTCGGCGAAGGGCTTCAGGATCATCTTGCTATTTCGTGGCAGTTTCATGCGCGGGAGCAGACACTCAACGCGGTTCTCGGCACCCTGTCCGGGCGACTACGGGCAGGGGCGGCATATGCCCTGACGCGGCGTGGCCCGTTGTCTGTACCGGTGAACCAGATCGGAGGCTTTGTGCGCTCTGGTGCGGATGCCCAGGCCCCGAACCTGCAACTGTTCTGCAATCCGGCGTCCTATGAGATCACCCCGAAAGGCAAGGTGGTGATGGACCGGCAGCAAGGCTACTTGCTCTCGGCGCAACCCTGTCGCCCGACCAGTCGCGGCCGCATCCGGATCCGCTCTGCCGATCCGCGCGAAAGGCCGCTGATCGAGGCGAATTCACTGGCCACGCCCGAGGATCGCGGGATGGCTGTACGTGCCAGCCGGGTGTTGCAGCGGTTGGCAGAAACGCCTGCGCTCAGGGCGGTGACATCCGGCTGCAAGACCAAGGGCTTTGCCGATATGGAGGATGAGGCTCTGCTCGAGGCCTTTCGGGCGCGGGCCTCAACGGTCTACCACCCGACCTGCACCTGCCGCATGGGAGAGGGGCCACAGGACTCCGTCGTCGATGGGCGGCTGCGCGTGCATGGCCTGGCCGGGCTGCGTGTGGTCGATGCCTCGGCTTTTCCCAACATCACCTCGGGCAACACCAACGCGCCCACAATGATGCTCGCCGCGCGCGCAGCAGATCTGATCCTGCAAGACAGCAGTTGATCGCCCCCAATCAATACGGAGCAGCATATGCGCCTTGAGACACTTGAAACCTTTGTCGTCGGCAACCCGCCGCCCCGCCACGGCGGGCGCTATTTCATTTTCGTCCGGGTGACGACGGCCTGCGGCATCACCGGTGTCGGTGAAATCTACAACGCCACCTTTGGTCCGGAAGTATGCTGCGCCATGGCGCGTGACATGTTCGAGCGCCAGTTCGAAGGCGCTGATCCACAGCAGGTCGAGCTGTTGTTCCGCAAGGCCTATGGCGCGGGCTTCACCCAGCGCCCGGACGTCAGCGTCATGGGCGTGTTCTCGGGCTTGGAAATGGCCTGCTGGGATATTCTGGGCAAGGCCGCGGATAAGCCGGTTGCGGACCTTCTGGGCGGGCGCGTTCATGAGCGCCTGCGCAGCTATTCCTACATCTACCCCACTGGCGGCGACGTTTATCCGGACCCCGATCAGCCCAATGCCTACAATGATCCGGGCATCGCGGCCGAGATCGCGGTGCAGATGGCAGATCAGGGCTTCACGGCGTTGAAATTCGATCCGGCCGGACCTTACACCATCTTTGACGGCCACCAGCCTCGGCTTGAGGACATCAGCCTCTCGGTCGCCTTTTGCCGCGAAATCCGCGCGGCGGTGGGGGACCGTGTCGATCTTCTCTTTGGGACGCATGGGCAATTCACCGTTTCGGGCGCGCGGCGGATGGCGCGGGCGCTGGAACCCTTTGATCCCTTGTGGTTCGAGGAACCGGTGCCCCCCGAAAGCCCGGAGGCCATGGCCGAGGTCGCCCGGTTTACCTCCATCCCCGTCGCCGCGGGGGAGCGTCTTTGCACCAAGTATGAGTTCGCCCGGGTACTTGAGACAGGTGCGGCCTCGATCCTGCAGATGAACCTTGGTCGTGTCGGGGGGCTGCTTGAAGCCAAGAAAATCGCTGCCATGGCTGAGGTCAAACAGGCGCAAATCGCACCCCATCTTTATTGCGGACCGATCGTGGCGGCGGCCAATATTCAGATCGCGGCGGCTTCGCCCAATTTCCTGATCCTGGAAAGCATTGGCCGTTTCGATGGCCCCTACATGTCCTGCGTAAAGGGCGGTATCGAATGGGAGGATGGCTATGTCCTCCCTTCGCGGGCGCCCGGACTGGGGCTGGAGCTTGACGATGCCGCAATCGCTGCGTTGCCCTACGAGGGGCGCGAACTTCACCTGACACTCGACACCGCACATGTGACACCCTGAAAGGCAGAGAGACCATGATTGTTCTGAACGAATTCTATATCGGCGGCGACTGGCAGGCGCCTGACAGCAGCCAGACCATGCCCATCCTGACCCCGTCGACGGGTGCGCAGGTGGGGCAGGTGACCCTTGGCAATGCGCAGGACGTGGATCGCGCGGTAGCGGCGGCGCAGGCCGCCTTTGTCAGTTATTCCATGACGACGAAGGATACGCGGCTGGCCCTTTTGCACCGACTGGCAGAGGTGATGCAGGCCCGTATGGAAGACCTTGCACAGGCGATCACCACTGAAGTGGGCGCGCCGATCACCATGTCGCGCGAGGTGCAGGCCGCTTCGGGGCTTGGCCATCTTGAGGCGTTCATCGCCACGCTTGAGGCGCATCAGGAAGAAGAAGCCCTGACCAACGGTGATATCGTCAGCCACGAACCGATTGGCGTTTGTGGATTGATCACGCCGTGGAACTGGCCGATTAACCAGATCGCGTTGAAGGTCATCCCGGCGCTGGCGGCAGGCTGTACCTGCGTTCTGAAACCTTCGGAGCATACGCCTCTATCGGCGCAACTCTTTGCTGAGATGATCCACGAGGCAGGCTTCCCGCCTGGGGTATTCAATCTCGTGTTCGGTGACGGCCCGTCGGTCGGCGCTGCCCTGTCCCGGCACAAGGACGTGGCGATGATGTCCTTTACCGGATCCACCCGCGCAGGCAGTGCGGTTTCGCGTGATGCGGCGGAGACGATCAAGCGGGTGGCGCTGGAGCTGGGCGGCAAATCTCCCAATGTGATCTTCGCCAATGCCGATCTGGAGGCGCGCGTGACCGAAGGTGTGCGGGAGTGTTTCGACAACACCGGTCAGTCCTGCAACGCACCCACCCGGATGCTGGTTGAGCGCAGCGTCTATGATCGCGCCCTCGACATCGCCCGCAGCGCCGCCGCGGCCCAGACAGTCGGCGATCCGCATCAAGAAGGCGATCACATCGGCCCGCTGTTTGATCAACTGCAATATGACCGCGTGCAACGGATGATCCAGATCGGCATGGACGAAGGAACACCCTTGCTGTTTGGCGGGCTGGGACGCCCCGAAGATCTGCCTGCGGAACTGGCACAGGGCTGGTTCGCCCGGCCAACGATCTTTTTCGATGTCACCCCGGAGATGACACTCTGGCGCGAGGAGATCTTTGGCCCGTGACCTGCCCCCCGAAATCTCCCGCACTTTAATGTAGAGTTTGCTCAACCTCTTGATGGAGCAAACAGATGCGAAAGAGCCGTTTTACAGAAGCACAGATCATCGGAATGATCAAAGAACA